>NZ_CP185370.1:1894905-2210722 GCF_049177115.1 Microbacterium phosphatis
ACGAGGACGACCGATCCGGTCTCCGCGGCCAGGGACGCGGGGTCGAGGAAGTCGACGATCTCCTGACGGTCGTCGCGCCATGTGGGGGCGTACAGCACAACGTGCTCGCCCGGGGCGATGCCGAGCTCGGCGCGGACGGCGGCGGCGTCGCCCGTCGTCAGCACGTCGTTGCGCGGGTATCCCTCCACCCAGACCGGGCGACCGAGGAACGCGTACGCCTTGCGGAGGATCCGGGCGGCGTAGGGGTTCTGCGCGAGCAGGACATCCCACCGGCGCGACTCCTTGACGACCGCCCCGATGCGCCGGGGGTCGAAGCCGGGGCGGTGCAGCGCGAGGCGCTTCAGCGGCGTGCCGTGCCAGGTCTGCAGCACCTTCTGGCCCCGCCGCGCCACGTACCGGCGCCGCAGCCAGTCGTTCACCACCAGCAGCCGCGCCGCGCTCCGGGCCCGCCACCACTCGGGGCTCCCCTCGACGACCGCGATCGCCCCCTCGGGCACACGCACCGACAGGTCGACCACGCTCCAGTACCGGATCACCCCGGGGGCGACCCGCGCGATCTCACGGTCGAGGGCCAGCGGGTTGCAGCCCGCCACCCGCCCGTAGAAGCTCTCGAGGAACACGGCGTTCTCGAGCGGCGCGCCGTGATCGGCGTATCGGCGCTCGAGCGCCGCCTGGGCGTCGTCGCTGTCGTACACCGGATCGACCGGAGGACCGACCTCGAGCCGGTCGCCGCGCAGCTGGGCGCGCAGCGCGGGAAGCAGCGTCAGCGGCAGCGCGGCGTCGACCGAGACCCCCTCGATGCGGACGCGGTACTCGCCCGAGGGCAGCGGCAGCTCGGGGCCGCCCCACCGGGCGGCACGCAGCGGCAGGCGCACGGTCCACGTCTTCCCGCCGCCGGTGATCCGGCCCGTCGTCTGCGCCCTGCGGCCCGTGAGGGTCGCGGCGGCGGGGCGAGCGCCCACGCCGGCGAGCACCAGCTGCGCGGTGTCGGGCTCGAATCGGGCCGCGGTCAGGGAGGAGATCGCGTCGGGGGTCATCGATTCGCCTTCTGTCGGTCGGGTTCGGCGAGGCGCGCGGAGATCGCCTCGTACACACGCTCGGCGCTGCGTCCGTCGCGGAACGCGTGCACCCGGTCGCTGACGCGGCGCGCCCGCTCGGTGCGTCGCGCCGCGACCTCCGTGTCACCCAGCAGCGCATCCAGCTGCGGCAGCAGCTCGCCCCAGCTGGTGGCGATGTCCTCGCCCGCGACGTCGCCGTAGGCGCCGTAGAACCCGCGGCGCCGCGCGTACGCGGCGACATCGGGCGCGAGGAAGAGCACCGGCAGCGGGACGAGCGCCGTGTCATAGGCGAGTGACGAGTAGTCGGTGATGAGCGCGTCGAGACCGGGAAGCGCCGCGGTCACATCACCCCGCACGTCCGCGCCGAAGGCGCGCACTCGGGCCACGCCCGCGGGCGGCGTGTACTCCCCCTCGCCCAGCCGATGCGAGCGCACCAGCATGATGGCGTCGCGGCGCTCGAGCACCTCGTCGATGGCACGCCAGTCGGCCTCGGACGGCACGGCGGGGTCGGCGTCGCCGTCGCGCCAGGTCGGCGCGTAGAGGACCAGCCGCGCCTGCACCGGCAGGTCCGGGATCACACCGGCCATCAGGGCGCGGGCGTCGCGTCGCCGCTGCTCGGGCGTGCCGCGCGAGAGCACGTCGACACGCGGCTCGCCGGTCACCACGATCCGGTCCTCGGGCAGCCCGAATGCGGTCTCCAGGCGCCCCCGCACCAGGTGCGACGCGGCGGGGAGGATGTCGATCCGGCGGTTCGAGAGGCGGTAGAGCACGCCGAGGAGGCGGCTCACGAGCGACTCGGCGAACGGCACGGGGCTACGCAGCGTCTCGGGGGCGTCGAGGCCGATGCGCTTGAGCGGGATGCCGTGCCAGAGCTGGGCGAGGATCACCGGGCCGCTCAGCGCGTAGGGGTTGACGTCGCCCAGGCCGTACGCGACGACGATCACCCCGGCGCGAGCCGTGGCCCAGAACCCTGCGAGGGACGACTTGCGCACCGTGGGGATCCCGAGCGATGCGGCCGTGCGCGCCTCGCCGGCGTCGTCGGTCAGCCAGACCGCGTCGCGGCCGTGCGCGCGGGCGACCCGCGACACCTCGAGCGGGCCGTCGCCGATCCCCGCGCCGCAGCCGAACACCCACCGGTCCGTGCGCGGCACGACGAACGTGGCGAGGCGCCCGAGCGCATACAGCGGCAGCCGGGCGATCTTCCGCGCATTGCCCGCGCGGAACGAGAAGGAGGCCACCCCGTCAGCCTAGACGGGGTGGCCTCCCTGGGCCGGTCGGGCCGGCCTTACGGCGTGAGCGTGCCGAGCGTGACGTCGACGTCGCGGCTCTTGCCGTCGCGGACGAAGGTCACGGTCGCGTCGCTGCCGCCGGCGACCGCGCGCACCTGCGCGGTGAGGTCGGTGGCGTTGCTGATCGGGACGCCGTTGAACGCGGTGACGATGTCCCCCGCCTCGAGGCCGGCGGCCTCGGCCGCGCCGCCGTCGCTGACCTCGGCGATCAGCGCACCGGCCACGGTGGCGTCCTCATCCACCATCGACGGCTGCACGCTCGCCCCGAGGAGACCGTGGGTGGCCTCGCCCTCGGACTTCAGCTCGTCGCTGATGCGCTGGACGATGTTGGAGGGGATCGCGAAGCCGACGCCGATCGAGCCGGAGTCCTCGCTGCCGCCGGACGAGGCGATCGCGACGTTGATGCCGATCAGCCGGCCCTTCGCGTCGACCAGCGCGCCGCCCGAGTTGCCGTGGTTGATGGCGGCGTCGGTCTGGATCACCGCGATCGAGATCGACTGGCTCGGCGTGCTCTGCTGCTCGGGCTGACCGTTGTCGAACCGGAACGGCCCGTTCTGGTCGTCGGGCGCGGGCTGGGTCTCGTCGCCCGAGTCGGGCGCGGCCGAGGACGCGATCTGGATGCTGCGGTTGAGTGCGCTGACGATGCCGGTGGTGACGGTGTTCGACAGACCCAGCGGGGCGCCGACCGCGGCGGTCGTGTCGCCGACATTGAGCTTCGACGAGTCGGCGAACTCGATCGGCGTGAGGCCCGAGGCGTCCTCGAGCTTGATCACGGCCAGGTCGTAGATCGGATCGGTGCCCACGACCTCGGCGCGGTAGATGCGGCCGTCGGACGTGGTCACGCGGATCTGCGGGTCGGCCGTGGCCCCGCCGAGCGTGACGACGTGGGTGTTGGTGACGACGTAGCCGTCCTCGCTGATGATGGCGCCGGATCCGCTGCCGGCCTCGCTCTCGCCGCTCACGTCGATGGTCACCACGCTCGGCAGCACCTCGGTGGCGACGGCGGTGGCCTCATTGACCGAGCCCGGGTTGTTCACCGTGATGTTGGAGGGGCCCGAGACGGCGCTCGGGCTGCCGGCACCGCCGGCCAGCTGGTCCTGCAGGGCCGATCCGCCGGCACCCGCGGCGCCGCCGACCAGGGCCGCGGCGACAAGCAGCGCGGCGACCTTCCCGGCGCCGCGCTTGCGGGGCGCCTTCTCGGCGGTGGGCGCGGCCACGCGGTAGTCATGGGGCAGCGGCTGGGTCGCATTCTGGTGCGCGGCCTGACCGAACGACTGGCCGGCGTATGCGTGCGGGCCCGGCGCCGTGAAGGGCGAGTGACCCTGCTCCTGCGAGGTGTGCGGTGCCGCGTAGGGCGGCATCGGCGGGCGCGGCGGGATGTTCATCCCGTCCGGTGCGCGGTAGTCGTGCGCCGGCGGCTGCGGGACCTGTCCGTGTGCCTGCTGCGCGTTGTCGTCCTGCGGGGGCGTGTTCTCGGAACGCTCGGTGTTCATCGCTGCTCCTTCTTCCAAAGCTCTTACAGCGTCGCTCCGGATTCTTTGCACTTCCTATGACGACGGTAAGCCCGGATTGTGACTTGCGGCCGGATCGGCGCACATCGTCGCCGGTAGCCTGACGGGATGCATGACACTCCCGGCGGATGGCGCCGTACCGCAGCGGGCGCCGGGCTTCTTCGCGCCGACGGATCCGTCGCGAGCACCATCTTCGCAGAGATGACCGCGCTGGCGATGCGCACCGGAGCCATCAACCTGGGCCAGGGCTTCCCCGACGAGGACGGGCCCGCCGAGGTGCTGGAGGCCGCGCGCGAGGCGATCTCGGCCGGGGTGAACCAGTACCCCCCGGGTCTCGGCATCCTCGATCTGCGCGAGGCGATCTGCGAGCACCAGCGGCGCTTCTACGGGCTCGACGTCGACCCCGGGACGCAGACCGTCGTGACCACCGGCGCCACCGAGGCGCTGGCGGCAGCTCTTCTCGGGCTTGTGGACGGGCCCGACGACGAGGTGGTCGTCTTCGAGCCGTACTACGACTCGTACGCGGCGTGCGTCGCCCTGTCCGGCGCGACCCTGCGCACCGTCCCGCTGCGCTTCCCCGACTTCCAGCCCGACCTCGATGAGCTCGCGGCGGCCGTGAGCGACCGCACCCGGGTGATCCTGCTCAACAACCCGCACAACCCCACGGGGGCCGTCTTCGAGCGCGCCGTGCTCGACGAGATCATCCGCCTCGCGCACGCGCACAACGCGATCATCCTGTCGGACGAGGTGTACGAGCACCTCACCTTCGGCGTCCCGCACACCCCCGTGGCCGCGCTGCCCGGCGGGTGGGAGCGCACGCTCACCATCTCGTCCGGAGGCAAGACCTTCCGCACCACGGGGTGGAAGATCGGCTGGATCACCGGCCCGGCCGAGCTGGTCACCGCCGCCCTGACCGTGAAGCAGTTCCTCACCTATGTCAGCGGGGCGCCGTTCCAGCCCGCCATCGCCGCCGGCCTCCGCCTTCCGGATGCGTTCTTCACGGGGATCGCCGACGAGATGCGCCGCAAGAAGGACATGCTCGGTGCCGGCCTGCGCGCCGCGGGGCTCGCGGTGTCCGAGCCGCGCGGCTCGTACTTCACCGTCGCGGACGCGGCCAGCCTCGGGGCCGCCGACGCCGACGAGTTCTGCCGCGGGCCGCTGGCCGAGGCGGGGGTGGTGGCGATCCCGATCACCGCGTTCGTCTCCCCCGCGCGCCGCGACGAGTACCGCACCCTGGTGCGCTTCGCCGCCTGCAAGCGCGTCGAGGTCCTCGACGAGGCCGTCGCGCGCCTGGCGACGCTGGCGGGCTGACTCACTGGCGGGCTGACTCAGCGCGGAACGACGCGGTAGCGCCGCAGCTGCAGCGCGGGGTTGACCCGGCGCACGTCGGCGATGACCTGGGGGTCGACCCACCCGACGGCCACGTCGGTGGCGGTGCCGATCTGCGCGATGGCGACCCCGAGCGGGTCCAGCAGCGCCGAGTGGCCGACGCCGAGCGTCGGCGGGTGATCGGCGGCCGCCACGTACATCGTGTTCTCGATGGCGCGCGCGGCGAGCAGGGTCGCCCAGGCGTGCTCCTTGAGCGGCCCACGCACCCATTCGGCGGGCACGAGCGCCACATCCGCGCCCGCGTCGGCGAGTGTCCGCGCGACCTCGGGGAAGCGCAGGTCGTAGCAGGTCATCAGCCCGAACCGCAGGCCGCCGACGTCGAATGTCTGAGGAGCCTGCACCCGGCCCGGCTCGACCCAGTCCGACTCCCGCTGCCCGAAGGCGTCGTAGAGGTGCTGCTTGCGGTAGGTCGCCAGAACGCCCGATCCGTCGACCGCGACGACCGTGTTGCGCACGCGCGCGCCGTCGTCGGCCCGCTCCAGCAGGCCGGCGACGAGGTGGACGCCGAGCTCCCCGGCGAGCGCGACGAGGGATGCGACGAACGGCCCGTCGAGATCCTCGGCATTGTCGGCGAGGGTCGCATCGAACGGATCCGTGAAGTAGCTCGAGTACTCGGGGAACACCACCACCGACGCGCCGCGCGCGACCGCGCGCCGGGCGAGCTCGGCGATCGTGTGCCGATTCGCGGACGCGTCGGCGACCGGAGCGAACTGCGCGACGCCGACGCCGACGCCGACGCCGACCACCGATCCCCCCGTCATGCGCGGGCCTCCCCGCGGCGGTTCTTCAGCACCTGGGGCACGACGAGCCAGAGCAGGACCACGAACACCGACAGCAGGCCGCCCGCGATCCATGCGCCGATCCCGTTCACCACCACGTCGAAGATGAACCCCACGACCCCGACCAGCAGCAGCGACACGATCGCGAGCGCGAACAGCAGCGCCCCGTGGCCGAAGGCCACCACCGTGCCCTTGGCCCCGGCCCCGAACAGCGCGCGATGCAGCGCGACGGGAGCCAGCGCGAGCACCGCGCTCACGGCCGACAGCACCACGAGCACGAGGTAGTAGACCCGCTGCCCCTCGGTGAGGTCGTGGAAGGCGGGCTGGAACGCCAGCGCCAGCAGGAAGCCCGTCAGGATCTGGGTGCCGGTCTGCAGGACCCGCAGCTCCTGGAGCACCTCGTTCCAGTTGCGGTCATAGCGCTCGGCCGTCGTCTCGTCGCGCAGCCCGTCGCGGGGATTCTGACCGGTCATGTGCCTATCCTCCCGCCGCCGAGGCGGGCCGGGCAAACCCGACGGCTGGTCATGAGGGGCGAAGCGGCGCGCAGCGCCTCGCGGACAGAAGTAGAGCCCGGGTCCGAAGCATCGCGCGGGTGGCGTGGTTCGGATCCGGGCTGCGGATCGCGGGCTCCCCCTGGAGGCGCGATCCCGACGGCTTGTGACCGGCACGGCGTCGACCCCCCGGTCGACGTGGTGCCCCTTCAGACTGTCACCGGAGGGCGCGAGACCCCAGGGGCAGAGGTGCCCATGCCCCGGCCCCGGCTCGGGGCCGGGCGAGCGGGTCAGCGTCCGAGCTTCGCGCCCCTTCAGCCTGCTGGTCAAGGCGGTGTTCATCGACGGCGTGCCCTCGGCCCGATGGCTCGCCGGGTTCGTCGACGCCGCGCCCCGGCGGGTCCGGCATCGGCGGGAGGCGTGATGGCTGGGCGGCGGCAGACGCCGCGGTCGCCGTGAACGAGATCCCGGCAGCTCACGCCGCAGGCACGGGCGAGAATGGACGACGATGAACGACGACCGCCAGCTCCGCGCCGACCGGCTGAAGGAGCGCATCTACGTCACCTTCGCCGCGCTCGCCGTCACCGTCACCCTGCTCGCGCACGGGCACGTCGCCCCCGGCGAGGCCATGATCACCCTCACAGTGACGGTTCTCGGCACGCTGTTCGCCGTGTTCACGTCCGACGTGATCTCGCATCTCGTGGTGCACGAGCGGCTGCTCACGCGCGAGGAGCTGCGTCACGCCACGGCGACGACGTTCAGCGCGATCGGCGCGGTGGTGCTGCCCATGATCTTCCTCGTCGTGGCCGCTTTCGACGTCTGGAGCACCGAGTCGGCGCTCACCGCCGGGGCCGCTGCGCTGCTGCTGGCGCTCGTCGGCATCGGCTACCTCGCGGCCCGCCGCGTGCGCCTGATCTGGTGGCAGCGCCTCCTCGTGCTCGGGGCCGAGGCCGCCCTCGGCCTGCTGGTCATCGTGCTCCAGCTCGCCGCCCACGGGTGACGACGGGACATACCACGACCGCGGGATCCCTGTCAGCGATTGGGGAGATCTCGGGAGCGCTTGTAGGGTCCGGGGTGTGACGCCCCTGACAGGAGACGACGCATGACGAGGCCCCTTCCGTTCGACATCGCACCGTGGAGCATCGGGCTCAGCGGCATCGGCCTGAGGAGCCTGGCGCACCGGGAATCGGTCTTCGCGCTCTCCAACGGGCACCTCGGCTGGCGCGGAAACCTCGACGAGGGCGAACCCCACAGCACCCCCGGGAGCTACCTCAACGGGTTCTTCGAGGAGCATCCGATGCCCTACGCCGAGGACGGGTACGGCTATCCCGACTCGGGGCAGAGCGTGATCAACGTCCCGGACGGCAAGATCCTGCGCCTGTTCGTCGACGACGATCCTTTCGACGTGCGGCGAGGGCGGGTGATCCGCCACGAGCAGCGCCTCGACTTCCGGGCCGGCACGCTGCACCGCGAGGTGGAATGGACCTCGCCCGCCGGGCGGACCGTCACCGTGACCTCCACGCGCCTGGTCTCGCTGAGCCACCGCTCGATCGCGGCGGTGCGCTACGTCGTGCGCGCGGCCGACGGGCCGCTTGTGGCGACCGTGCAGTCCGAGCTGCTCGCGAACGAGCCGCTGACCGAGGTGCACCCGGATCCGCGCGTCAAGGACGCTCTCGCCGCTCCCCTGGAGGGCATCAGGCACCACGAGCTCGGCACCCGGGCGACCCTCGTGCACCGCACCCGGCGCAGCGGCCTGGGCGTCGCCGTCACGATGGACCACGTCGTCCGCGGCTCGGGCGCGCACACCCCGGCGGTGACCACCGAGGTCTCGGCCGACCTCGCGCGCACAACGATCCGAGCGCGTCTCGACGCGGGAGACCACCTCGAGATCACCAAGTTCGTCGGGCATGAGTGGTCGGACTCCCCCGAACCGGATGCGCTGCGCGACCGCGCCGAGGCGGCGGTGATCGAGGCGCTCGAGGCGGGCTGGGACGGGCTGGTCGACGATCAGCGCCAGCGACTGGACGACTACTGGGCGTGCAGCGACGTGGTCGTCGAGGGCGAGCCGCGCCTGCAGCAGGCCGTGCGCTTCGCGCTCTTCCACGTCTTCCAGGCGGCGGCGCGTGCCGAGCTGCGCTCGATCCCGGGGAAGGGCCTGACGGGCGCGGGGTACCAGGGCCACACGTTCTGGGACTCGGAGACCTTCGTGCTGCCGGTGCTGACGTCCACCGCACCGGCGAGCGCCGAGCAGGCCCTCCGGTGGCGGCACGCGACCCTGGATCATGCCCGCGAGCGCGCCGAGCGACTGGGCCTGCGGGGCGCCGTCTTCGCGTGGCGCACCGTGGACGGGCGCGAGAGCTCGGGCTACTGGCCGGCCAGCATGATCGCGTTCCACCTCGGGGCCGACATAGCGGCCGCCGTGAGGGGGTACGTGCGCGCCACGGGAGACGACGCCTTCGAGCGGGAGGCGGGGCTCGAGATCCTCGTCGAGACCGCGCGGATGTGGGTGTCGCTCGGGCGCTGGGACGAGGCCGGGCGCTTCCACCTCGACGGCGTCACGGGCCCGGACGAGTACTCGGCGATGGTCGACGACAACGTCTACACGAACCTCGCGGCGAGGGCGAACCTCGAGGGCGCCGCGGAGGCCGCGGGCCGGCACCCCGACGTGGCGGGGTCGCTCGGGGTCACGCCCAACGAGATCGACGAGTGGGAGCGCACCGCGGCCGGCATCGCCGTCCCGTTCGACGCCGCGCTCGGCGTCCATCCCCAATCCGCCGGGTTCACCGAGCGCGAGCGGTGGGACTTCGCGGCGACGGATCCGTCGGAGTATCCCCTGCAGGAGCACTTCCCCTACTTCGACCTGTACCGCAAGCAGGTCGTGAAGCAGGCAGACCTCGTGCTGGCGCTGTACGTCGCTCACGAGGCGTTCACCCTCGAGGAGAAGGCGCGCGCGTTCGCCTACTACGAACCCCTCACGGTGCGCGACTCATCCCTGTCCGCGGGCGTGCAGGCGGTGATCGCGGCGGAGGTCGGGCAGATCGAGCTCGCCGCCGACTACCTCGCCGAGGCGGCGACGCTCGACCTCGACGATCTGCAGGGCGACACCGCCGACGGCCTCCACATCGCGTCGCTGGCCAGCCTCTGGATCGCCCTCACCGCGGGCTTCGGCGGGATGCGCCACGGCGCAGCCGGGCTGCGGTTCGCGCCGCGGCTGCCCCCGCAGCTCACGCGGGTGAGCTTCGGGATCCGGGTGGCCGGGCGCACCCTGCATCTCGACATCACACCGGAGGCCACGGAGTATCGCCTGGCGTCGGGTCCGGATCTCGCGGTGCACCATTTCGACCGGCCGCTTGTGCTGCGCGCCGGCGTCGCCTCCGTGGCGCCCACGCCCCCGGCCGACCCGGCCGGCCCCCGGCCGACGCAGCCCCCTGGCCGCGCGCCCCGCGCGTTCGCGGAGGCCTTCGGCGACTGAGGGCCACCGCGCTCAGCCGGGCGGCCGGTCGGCCGGGCCGCGGGTCAGCGCCCGAACAGGTCGTCGAGCCTCGGCAGCTCGAACCCGCTGGCGAGGTCTCCGAGCCCGCTCCCGGCCTCGGCGACCTGGTCGCCGAGGCCCTGGACGTACTCCCCGGCCTCCGGGACGAGGCCACCGGCGCCCTCCGCGATGGCCTGCACACCGATGCCCTCGGCGATCGCGTCGAAGTCGATCCCCGCCGTGAGGGCCTGACCGAGCAGATCCGATCCGATGCCCGTCACGATCGCGCCGCCCGCGACCGCACCGAGCACTCCACCGCCGACGAGCGCGGCACCCCCCAGGGCACTCCGCCCGCCGCGTCCCCCGGCGCGGGCGAGCAGGCCGCGGAGGCGCCCCGGCTCGGCGGCCTCGGTCCGCGCCGCGGCGCGGGCGAGGTCCGGAGCGGACGACGTGTGCGGGCGCTCGTGCGCGGGAAGCTCCGCGCGCATGCCCGCCGCGATCTGTTCGCGCTGGTCGGGCGTGAGCCGGGCGAACGCCTCGCGATGCACCTGCTCGACCTGGTCGGGCCGTGCGGTCTGCAGCAGATAGTCGTAGCGCGCGATGGCGGCGCGGTCCGCCGCGGTGCCGGAGGACGCCGGCGACGCGGCGCGTCCGGCCGACGGAGCCGGCGGCGGGACAAGCGGGTCGCGTGCGGCCTCGCGCCCCGCCGGGGCCTGCGTGGATGCTCCTCCCGCGCGCTCGTCGCCCAGAAGAGAGTCGACGGCGCCGCGCGCCCGTGACATCCAGTCGGACTGCCCGGGGGCGCCGCCGCGTGACTCAGAAGCCGACGAGGACGAGGACGCGGACGCGGACGAAGAGTCCATGGCCTGCTTGGCGAGCTTGATGAACGAGTTGAGTCTGCTCATGAGATCCCTCGGGAGAGTCGGCGCAGCCGACAGCCGCCAAAGTCTCCTTCACCCCGCAGGAAGCGGAGCCGGCGGCCCGGGCCTCAATGGTGAGGCCGTATTGACGGACGCGCCGCGGGGAAGTACTCCCTCTGTGCCCGCGACGCTATCGGGCGACCTTATGCGCCACCCGAGAGGCCGGCCTCTCGGTGGCTGCCGGCCGGAGACGTGAAGGACTCGACGGCCGTCGCGATGACCCGTGCCATCGGCGGCCGGATCAGGTGATCGCCGCCGCCGATCCGGTGCACGGTCACGTGACGCATCCGCTCGATGATGCGGAGACCTCCGGGGACGAGGAACGGGTCGAGGGTGCCGTAGATGACCTCGATCGGCACGTCCACGGCGGCCACGTCGGTGACCGTGGTCTGGGTCTCGATGGCGTTCTGGAGCGACAGGACGAACGCCTCCCAGTTGCGCTCGCTCACCTCGAAGGCGTTCTTGATCGGCGACATGCGGGCGAGGACCGCCGCGTTGCGCAGGGTGAACGAGCGCTTGCGCCGCAGGAAGTCGTAGACGCGGCGGTAGAGGCTCATGGCCGCGCGGTCGACCGGATCGCCGACGATGTCCGGCGGAAGGTAGACGGGCGGGCTCACGAGCACGAGGCCCTTCAGCTCGGACGACCGCCGGGCCGCGTACCGCGCCGAGATGAGAGCTCCCATCGAGTGCCCCACCAGCACGAACGGCTCCGGCAGCTCGAGCCCCGCGAGCGTGCGCTCGAGATACTCGACGTGCTCGTCGAGCGAGAACCGCGCGTCGGGCGGCGCCGGGGAGGCGCCGAACCCCAGCAGATCCACCGCGATCACGCGGTGATCCGCCTGCAGCAGCGGGATGACGTTCTCGAAGGTCACGTAGGACGACGCGATCCCGTGCACCAGGACGACCGTCGGGCCGTGTCCCTCGTCGACGGCGACGTGCAGGCCGGGCCCGCGATGCGCGATCAGCTTGTCCCGCAGGCGGGAGGTGAGCGGTCGGCGTTCGGCGGCGGCCATGCCGTCAGGATAGCCGCGCCCACCCGAGGCAGAAGCCCCTCCCCCGGCACCGGGTGGACGCGCGGGATCGGGGTCGCGGCTGTGCGACCCCGATCCCGTCCGATCGATCACTCGGCGGGCATCAGCACCGTGTCGATCAGGTACACCGTGGCGTTGGCGGTCTGGACGCCACCGCACAGGACCGCGGCGTCGTTCACCATCCACTCGTCACCGCTGCCGGTGACCTCGAGGTCGGAGCCCTGCACGGTGGTGTGCATGCCGGCGATGTCGGCGGGCTCGATCTGGCCGGGAACCACGTGGTAGGTGAGGATCGAGCTCAGAAGGTCGGAGTCGGTCTTCAGCGTCTCGATCGTGGCGGCGTCGATCTTCGCGAACGCGTCGTCGACGGGCGCGAAGACGGTGAACTCGTCGCCGTTGAGCGTGTCGACGAGGTTCACGTCGGGGTTGAGCTCGCCGGAGACGGCCGACACCAGCGTCTTGAGCATCGGGTTGTTCGACGCCGCGACGGCGACCGGGTCCTGCGACATGCCCTGGATGGAGCCTGCGCCGTCCGGAACCATCTCGGCGTAGTCGGCGCACGCGGGCCCGACCAGGTTGGCAGCGGGGTCCATCTCGGAGTCCATCGGCTCGTCGCTCTCGGCGGGCGCCTGGCTCGTCGGGGCCTGCGAGGTCATGTCCTTCTCCTCCTCGCCGGACGTCGTTGCCGACGTGCACGCGCTGAGCGTGATCGTCGCGGCGAACGCGAGCGCCACCGCGCTCGTGAGCTTCAGCTTTTTGCGCATCATGACTTTCTCCTTCATGTGTGAGGCACCGGCTCCTGTGCGAGCGGTGCGACGCCTTCTCGGCGCTCACAGGTCATTCGGCGCCCTCCCCCAGACGGATTGGGATTCGTTCGGATCGGGTTTCGAGCCGGATCCGGATCCGCGCAAACCGGGTTCGTGTCGGCGCCGAACAACAACCGACGAGTGCGACGAAGGAGTTTCCATGACACTTGCGATCATCGGTTTTCTCGGAGGGCTGATCACGGGCATATCGCCGTGCATCCTTCCGGTCCTCCCTGTCGTCTTCCTCACGGCGGGCGCGCAGTCGGCGCGGTTCGACGGCGGTGCGGGCGACCCCGTGGCCGCCTCCCGGGCGCGGCCCTTCCTCGTGATCCTGGGGTTGATCACGAGCTTCACGATCGTGACGCTGTTCGGATCGCTCATCCTCGGCGCGCTGGGGCTGCCCCAGGACGTCGTGCGGTGGGTCGGCATCGCCGTGCTGCTGCTCATCGGCGTCGGGCTGATCGTGCCGGCCGTCGAGCGTCTGCTCGAGCGTCCGTTCCAGTGGATCCCGAGCCGTCAGGTGTCCAACCGCGGCAGCGGCTTCGGCGTGGGTCTCGCGCTCGGCGCCGTGTTCGTTCCCTGCGCGGGTCCCGTGCTCGCCGCGATCATCGTCGCGGGCTCGACGGGCCGGATCGGCACCGAGACCGTTGTGCTGACCGCCTCCTTCGCGCTCGGTGTGGCTCTGCCGCTGCTGCTGTTCGCGCTGGCCGGGCGCGGGGTCATCGAGCGGATCCGCGCGTTCCGCACCCGCGAGCGCGGCCTGCGCATCGCCGGCGGGATCGCGATGCTCGCACTCGCCGTCGGCCTCGCCTTCGACGTGCCGGCCGCCCTCCAGCGCCTGGTCCCCGACTACACCGCCGCCCTGCAGCGCCCGCTCGCCGAGGACGAGGCCGTGCAGGAGGCGCTGGACCTGGGTGGGCTGGTGAACGAGGAGAACAAGGACCTCGACCAGTGCACCAACGGGGCCGACGAACTCGAGTCGTGCGGGACGGCGCCCTCGCTCAAGGGGATCGAGAGCTGGCTGAACACGCCGGGCGGTGATCCCATCTCCCTCGACGAGCTGCGCGGATCGGTCGTGCTGATCGACTTCTGGGCCTACTCGTGCATCAACTGCCAGCGCAGCATCCCCCACGTCGTGGCCTGGGACGAGGCCTACCGCGACGCCGGCCTGAAGGTGATCGGCGTCCACTCTCCCGAGTACGCGTTCGAGAAGAGCGAGGCCAACGTCGCGGCGGGGGCCGCCGACTTCGGCATCGAGTACCCGGTGGCTCTCGACAACCAGCTGGCGACGTGGACGAACTACCGCAACCGCTACTGGCCCGCCCACTACCTCATCGACGCCGACGGGACCGTGCGCCACATCGCCTTCGGGGAGGGCAACTACGCCGCCACCGAGAAGATGATCCGCCAGCTCCTGACCGACGCCGACGAGGGAGTGACGCTCCCCGATCCGACCGACGTCGAGGACGCCACGCCGGAGGCGGGGTCGACCACACGGGAGACCTTCCTCGGCTCGTCGAAGGACGTGAACTTCGCCGGACCCGGGACGTACAGCCAGGGCGAGGCCGAATACCGCTACCCCGATGCGCAGCCGGCCGACAGCTTCGCGCTCTCGGGCGACTGGTCCGTGCAGACGCAGTACGCCACCCCGACGAGCGACGGCGCGCGGATCCGCCTGGACTACCACGCCTCCGAGGTGCGGATGGTGCTGGCGGGCGAGGGCACGGTGCGGGTCTCCGGCGACGGCATCGAGACGCGGGAGATCCAGGTCTCGGGCACGCCGCGGTCGTACGCGCTTCTGGAGAGCGACGACAAGCAGGACGGCTCCATCGAGGTCGAGGTGTCGCCCGGCGTCGAGGCCTATTCGTTCACCTTCGGGTGAGCGCGCGGGTCACCTGTGGCGAATGAGGAGGCGGTGGGTACGGCATGCTGGTGGACATGGGGATCGACGGCGTCGAGGTGCACGAGGGCGAGGGGCCCTCGACCGACCACGTCGCGCTCCTGCTCGCGCAGATCTCCGAGGGCGATCAGGGTGCGTTCGCGCAGCTCTACGACATGCTGTCCTCGCGCGTGTTCGGGCTGATCCTGCGCGTCCTGGTGGATCGCTCCCAGAGCGAGGAGGTCCTCCAGGAGGTCTTCCTCGAGGTGTGGCAATCCGCCGGGCGCTTCGCTCCGAACAAGGGTCAGGGACGATCCTGGATCCTGACCATCGCCCGCCGGCGAGCGGTCGACCGGGTCAGGGCGTCCCAGGCGAGCACAGACCGCGACGCCCGCGTGGGTCTGCGAGATATCGATGTGGCGTTCGACGACGTGGCCGAGGGCGTCGAGCTGAGGATGGACGCGCAGCGGGTCACCGACGGTCTCCGGGCCCTCCCGCACGTGCAGCGGGAGGCGATCGTCCTGGCGTATTACGGCGGCTACTCTCAGAGCGAGATCGCGGCCCTGGTGAGCGCGCCGCTGGGAACCATCAAGACGAGGATGCGCGACGGATTGTCGCGCCTGAGGACCGAGCTGGGGGTGAGGACATGAACGACCGGGACTTCGAGGAGCTGGCCGCGGGCCACGCGCTCGACGCGCTGAGCGCCGAGGACGAGCGCGCCTATCGCCAGGCCGTGGCGGATGATCCCGCCCGCGCCGAGCTCGCCGCGCGCGATGCCGACACCGCGGCAGAGCTGGCGGCGGCCGCAGCGCCGGTCACTCCCCCGGATCGCATCCGCGCCGAGCTTCTGGCGCGCATCGCGTCGCTGCCTCAGGACCCGCCCCGTCACAGCGAGCAGCCCGGTCACAACGAGCAGCCCCGTCACAGCGAGCAGCCCCTGCTCCCGGAGCAGGACGCCCAGCCGCGAGGCGGGGCGGACGCCCTGGACGAGCCGGCACCGCGTCGTCGGTGGGGCGCGCGCGCCTGGTTCACGCTCGCCGCGTCGCTCGTGGTCCTCGGCGGGGCCGGTGCGGGGGCGGTCCTCGCGACGCAGTCGCTCACCCGCCCGGCCGCCGTCGTGGCGCTGGATCGCATCGAGGACGCACCGGACGCCCGCAGCGCCGCCGCGGAGGTCGCCGGAGGCGGCGAGGCGACGCTGCACTGGTCGGTCGAGCTGGGCGCTGCCGTGCTGGTCTCGCATGATCTGCCGCAGATCCCCGAGGATCGGCAGTTCGAGCTCTGGTACGTGCGCGACGACGCCGCCATCCCCGCCGGCGTGTTCGACGCGGAGGAGGCCGCCACGACCGCGCTGCTCGATGAGGGCATGCAGCCCGGCGACGTGATCGCGGTGACCGTGGAGCCTCAGGGCGGGTCGCCGGATGGACGCCCGAGCACCGACCCGATCGTGGCGATCGCGACCGACTGAGCCGTCGAGGTTGACCTCGCGTCAGCCCTCGCTAGGGTGAGCGGCATGACCCTTCACCGACTGGTCGTCGCGTCCTCCGTCACCCTCCTCGCCGGGCTCCTGCTCGCCGGCTGCGCCGCCGGCCCGGGCGGTGAGGATGTGGACGACACGTCCGTCCCCACCGCCTCCCCCGGGGCACCCGAAGGCGAGATGGACGATCTCGAGGGCGTTCTGCTCGATGACGGTCGGATGTTCGGCGTGGTCAGCTGGGGATCCTCGAGTTGCGTCCCGCAGGTCGGCGATGTCTCGGCCGACGGCCAGACGGTCACCGTCGCCCTCGTCGACCCCGACCCCGAGGGGGCGGAGGAGCAGATGTGCACCGCCGACTACGCACCGCGCGCAAGCATCGGGGCGCTGCCGGACGGGGTCGACCCCACGAAGGAGATCACGCTGCAGGTGACCTACGGGGACATCGCGGACGACGTCGATCTGGACGGGATCCCCGGGGCGACCGGCACCCCGGGCTCGGCGACGGAGTACCAGCCGTCGGCCGGCTGGTTCGACGACGGCGGGCTCGTCCTGCTCACGTGGGGCTCCTCGACCTGCCCGCCGGTGGTCGAGTCGGTCGAGGGATCCGGCGCCGCCGGCACCGTGGTCTTCACCACCGACGAGACGCGGCCCTGCACCAAGGACATGGTGCCCCGCGGCACGATCATCGCCTTCACCGAGGATGAGGTCGACGACGACGCGTTCACGCTCACCCTGAGCGGCGGGCGCCTGGACGGCACGGTCGAGGTGCGCTGAGGCGCGAGAGCGCCTACTCCGCGGCGGGGCTCGCCGCCGGGCCGGCCGCCATGCCACGCCAGGCCACGCGCACGGCCTCGCGGCAGCGTGCGCGCGCCGCCCCGTCGAGGGCGGCCTCACCCCGCACCACGAACTGGTAGTAGAACACCCCGTTGATCAGGTCGATGCACGCGTCCACGTCGATGTCGGATCGCAGCTCTCCCCGCCGGATCCCCTCCTCGAGGACGGCGACCATCCCCGCGCGCCGGCGGCTGACGTGCGAGCGCCAATAGGCCTGCGCCAGCTTGCGATCCGTCATCGCCAGGCGGATGCGCAGGCGGAAGCGCTCCTCGCTGTAGCCGGAGGGAGCTGTCGACTGCAGGGTCACCACGCTCAGCAGGTTCTCGAGCAGGTCGCCCTCGAGCGGGACGGCATACGGCTCGCGGCCGCGGTCCAGGGCCGCGGCCGCGAGATCGGTCAGCGACGGCCACCGGCGGTAGATCGCGGCCCGACTGACGCCGCTCGTCTCGACGATGCGGGTGAGGGTGATCTCCTCCCCCACGTCGAGAAGCGCCACGGCGGCATCCAGGATCCGCTCGTCGTGTCCCTCGGCGCGCGGGCGGCCGGGGCCACGACGGATCGTCGCGGCCCCGGCCTCCGGCTGCGGCATCGGCGTCACGCGACCGCCCCGGCGCGCAGGCGGGCGATGAGCGCGTCGTCCAGACCCGCGGCGCGCAGCGGTGCGAGCAGGTCGGTGTGCCGCTCCGCCAGGCCCGCGAGCAGGTGACGCATCGGCTCGGACGAGAAGGCGGTGCGCGTGGCCGCCCGCGCGGCCTCGTCCAGATCGAACCCGAGCCTGTCCATCAGCGCACGCATCGTGGGGGCGATGCGCGTCATGATCGCGGCGGAGTTCTCACCCGTGCGGGTGTAGTCGGCGACGATGTCGGCCGGCTCCGCGCCGAGGGCGAGCAGCAGCGACGCGGCGAGCACGCCCGTGCGATCCTGACCCGCGGCGCAGTGGAAGGCCACGGCCCCGGGGGCATGCGCGATGATCGCCAGCGAGGTCACGATCTGCGCCGCGGCCCCCTCGAACATACGCAGGTAGAACGCGCCGAACCTCGACTGGTCGGCCATCTCGGCGGCGTCGACCTCACCGACCGCGGCCATGAACGGCACGTGGTGGTAGTTGACCGACGTGCGCGACCCCAGCGGGCCGCGCCCGGTCGCCTCGACCTCCGCCGCCGAGCGCAGGTCGATGACGGTGCGCAGGCCGTCGGCCACCAGCCGGTCCGCGTAGGCCTCGGTGACGATGGCGAGATCGTCGGCGCGGATCGCGAACCCCTCCCGGACGACGCCGCCCGCCACCGGGATGCCGGCGAGGTCGCGGAGGTTGACGGGGTCGGACAGGGCGAGGACGGGGGCGTCGATGAGGGTCATGTGATCTTCCTTCTGATGATGGCGCTTGCCTGGTCGATGACCGTGACGAGCACGATGATGCAGATGACGATGGCGGACAGGTGGCCGTAGTCGTACATCTTCATCGCGGTGGTGAGTTCGAGGCCGATGCCTCCGGCCCCGACCCTCCCGAGGATGGTGGCGCCGCGGACGTTGCCCTCGAACAGGAGCAGCGTGTACGAGACGAGGAGGGGCGCCGACTGCGGGAGGATGCCGTACTGCACCACCTGGCGGGGTGAGGCGCCCACCGCGCGCATCGCGGTGATCGGCCCCTCATCGACCGACTCCATCGCCTCGGCGAACACCTTGCCGATGGATCCGATCGATCCGACCGTCATCGCGAGGATGCCGGCGAAGGGCCCGAGACCGACGGCCGACACGAACATCAGCGCGAAGACGAGGTCGGGCAGAGACCGGATCACGTTCATCACCCATCGCGTCGGGTAGTACAGCCACCGCGGCGCGATGTTCGACGCGGCGCCGAACGCCACGATGAGCGAGAGCACCGCGCCCAGCACGGAGCCGACGACGGCCATCTGCAGCGTCTCGATCAGGAGCGCGACGATGGTGTCGAACCTGGCCCAGGTCGGGGGGAACATCCGCGACAGGAAGTCGCCCATGTTCACGGCCCCCTCGCCGAGCTTCGCGAAGTCGAACTCGGCGCCGACGAACGACCACACCAGCAGCGCGACGGCGACGGGGATCGCGAGCAGGAACCGCGCGCGGGGCACGGCGAACGCCCGCTCCAGCCGGGCGCGCTCGTGCGGGTCGAGGCCGGGCGCGAGCGCGGGCGGCCGCTTCTCAGAGGTCGCCGTGGACGGCATCGTCATCCCCCTCGTCGTGGGCGTAGATCGGGTCGAGGTCGGCGGGGCCGACGAGCGGCGTCGCGGCCGAGACCACGACCCGGCCCTCGCGCAGCCCCACGATCCGGTCCGAATGGGCCAGCGCGAGCGGCATGACGTGGAGGCTCACGAGCACCGGGATCCCGTCCTCTCGGGCGATCCGCTGGAGGAGGTCCAGGACCTGCCTCGACATCTTCGGATCGAGCGAGGCGACGGGCTCGTCTGCGAGGATCAGCTGGGGCCGCTGCATCAGCGCTCGCGCGATCGCCACCCGCTGCTGCTGACCGCCCGAGAGCGACCTGGCCTGATCCTGCGCCTTGTGGGCGATCCCGACGCGGTCGAGCAGATCGAGGGCCCGACGCCGGTGGTCGCGCGAGAAACCTCCCACCAGGTTGAGCGGGCCGGTCTCGTGCAGGGCGCCCGTGAGCACGTTGGTGAGCACGCTCAGGCGCCCGACGAGGTTGAACTGCTGGAAGACCTGGCCGACCGAGGCGCGCACCGCGCGAAGCTGACCCGGGCGCACGTTCGTCATGTCGAAGCCGCCGACCCGCGCGCTGCCGCCGGTGATCGGGGCGAAGCCCGTGAGGCTCTTCATCAGGGTGGACTTGCCGGACCCGGATGACCCCAGCAGGGCGACCATCTCGCCCGGGTGGAGGTCGAGATCCACACCGTCGAGCACCGCCGGTCCGTCTCCGTACGCGACCCTCAGGCCGCGTACGGAGACGAGGGGCAGGTGCTGAGGCCGCCCGCCGGACGACGGTGCGGCGCTCAGGGTGTCTGGCGACGAGAGGGACATGCTCACCCCAGGTCCGAGATGTCGACGTCGGCGATCGCCGCGATGTCGACGAAGGGCTGGAACACGCTGTCGGCGGGCTCGCGGATCGGCTCGGCGCCCTGCATCGCCTCGTACATGGCACCGAGGGCCTCGGCGTTGTCGGACGTGAAGACCGCCGGAAGCGCCTCGAGCAGCAGTGCGCGCTTGTCCTCTGCGATCTCCTGGTCGGCGAGCACGGTCACCGCGACAGGCATGGAGTCGCTGAGCCCGATCGAGCGGGTCTCCCCCTCCGCGAACGGGAACATGTCGGTGCCCGCCATGGTCGGCATGATCGTCGAGGTGCAGGCGACATCCACCTGGCCCTCCTTCAGCGCGATGAAGCTCATGTCATGTCCGCCGGAGAACATCGCCGTGTCGTCCTGGTCGCGCTCGAGACCGGCCTCGTGCAGCATCGCCACGGGCATGAAGTAGCCCGAGCTGGACGCCGGGTCCGCGAACGCCACAACGGTGTCCAACGTGATGTCCTCGAGCGACTGCAGCGGGGAGTCGGCGAGCACGAGGCACGTCGAGACGGGCTCGCCGTTGCCGGGCCACGCCACAAGCGAATCGACCTCTCCCGTGTTCACGGCGAGAGCCGAGGGGAAGCCGCTCATGAAGCCGATGTCGACGTGGTGATTGCGCAGGGCCTCCACAACCGCCGTGTAGTCGGGCACGTCGACGATCTCGACCTCCCGGCCGGTCTCCTTCGTGACCAGCTCGGCGAACGCGGTGATCGGGTTCGCGGCGGTCGGGTCATCGCCGAGCGGCGTGGTGGCGAAGGTGATGCGGGCGTCGGGATCGTCGGCGGCCGCCGCGCTGCCGGGAGCGGAGGAGCAGCCGGCGAACGAGACGGCGCCGAGAGCGAGCAGGCCGATGACGGGAAGGGCGCGAGCGCGCATGGGCAGAGGTCCTTTCGGGAGGGTCATCGCGGGAGGCGATATCGATACCGAAGCGCTCGGAAATGACCGGCAATTACGAGATCGGCAGACCCGGAACCGAACGCGATGTGAACACTCCGTGACGCGCCACGCGCGAGGTGTCGAGGCGCGCGCTAGCTGCGCGTGGTCGCGCCGCCGCCCGCCGCCTCGTACCTCGCCGCGAGCGCCGCGAACGCGGCGGCGAGCTCCGGCGGGCCGACGACCTCCATCGGCACCTCGAATCGCCCGAACGACGCGGCGAGCGCGCCCCAGGACCAGGATCCGGCTTCCAGCGCGGATCTGCGGTCGTCGATGGCGGTCACGGTCCCGTCTCCGGCGAAGGGCAGCACCTCGCGCGCAGGCAGGTCGAGGATGACGGTTCCGCGGCACGGCCACTCGTTGACATCCGAGCCCTTGAACCGCGCGGAGATGAAGGCCTCCACGTCGCCTCCCGGCACCGGCCGAGGGGTGAATCGGGCGCCGTTCGCGGTGCGCGGCCGCACACGATCGACGCGGTAGAGGCGCCAGTCGTCGCGGTCGAGATCCCACCCGAGCAGGTACCACCGTCCGTGCGAGGCCGCGAGATGCACCGGCTCCGTCTGCCGGGGCGGACCGGGTGGCCGATCCCCCGCGACATCGTCGCCGGCGGGATAGTCGAAGCGCAGGACCTCCTGGGCGCGGATCGCGCTGCCGAGCGCGATCAGGACGTCCGGTGCGACGGGCGCCGGGGCCGCATCCCCCGGGCGCCCGATCGCCGTCACCTCCAGCGCGTCGATCCGATGCCGGAGTCGCGGAGGCATGACCTGCCGGATCGTCCCGAGCGCGCGGGTGGCCGCCTCGGCGATCTCGACGCCCGCCGCCGACGCGCTTCGCAGGGCGACGGCCACGGCGACGGCCTGGTCGTCGTCGAACAGCAGAGGGGGCAGCTCGCTGCCGGCCTCGAGGCGGTACCCGCCGCCCGGGCCCATCGTGGCCGCGATCCGGTAGCCCATCTCGCGCAGCCGATCGATGTCCCTGCGGATCGTCCGCTCGCCGACCTCCAGCCGAGAGGCGAGGAGCGGGCCCGGCCAGTCACGGCGGGCCTGCAGCAGCGACAGCAGCATCAGCAGTCGCCCGGTCGTCGTCACGTTGTCGACACTAGCCGCGGTCCCGGACAGAAACCGACCTGCACTGCTGAGACGGTCGATGCATCGGGCGATCCGACCCGCATTCCCAGAAGGAGCAGACATGGCCATTCAGACCACCACCCACCTCAA
Organism: Microbacterium phosphatis; assembly: GCF_049177115.1. Taxonomy (GTDB): domain Bacteria; phylum Actinomycetota; class Actinomycetes; order Actinomycetales; family Microbacteriaceae; genus Microbacterium; species Microbacterium phosphatis. Next base: position 1,917,042 of record NZ_CP185370.1, read on the forward strand.
CTTCCGCGGTGACGCCCGCGCCGCGCTGGAGTTCTACGCGTCGGCGTTCGACGGGCACACGGTGATCACCACGTACGGCGAGGTGGGCATGCCCGCCGAGGCTCCGGGCGCCGACCGGGTCGTGTTCGGTGTCGTCACCGCCGAGAACGGCTTCCGCGTCATGGGCTACGACATCCCGGGGCAGACGGGCGGCGCCATCGCCGGCGGCGGGGCGACCCGCCGAGAGGACAACACGACCATCACCGACCAGGCGCTGTTCGTCTCGGTCGCCGGCGACGCGCTCGACGAGCTCCTGGGCCACTGGAACGCCCTCGCCGAAGACGGTGTGATCGTCGAGCCCCTGGCGGCCTCCGCCTGGAGCGCCGGCTTCGGCATGCTCACCGACCGATTCGGGGTCACGTGGAGCTTCAGCGTCGCCGCGTGAATCGGCGGTCGCGGCCCGGGCAGGATATGCCGGGCCGCGATCCGAGGCGCGTCGCTCCGGATAAGGTGCCGATGAGCACCACCCGTCCGGGCGGATCCTCCTGCGGGGCACCGCGCAGGACCCGCCCGAGCGGGTCCCACGATCGGAGGGGCACCCCGTGACGTTCGACGTCCGTCTGCTGTCGACGGCGGATGCCGCCGCGCTGCAGGTGCTTCTCGAGTCGGTCCCCGACTACACGATGCGGGTCTCCGGCCGAGAGCCGGGCTCCTCGGACGCACTGCACGAGCTGACGGCCCGGCCGCCGGGAGTGCCGGTCGAGCGCAAGCTGGGCCTCGGACTGTGGGACGGCGATTCCCTCGTGGGGTTCGCGGATCTCCTGATCGGCTGTCCGCGGGAGCACGTCGCGTGGATCGGTCTGCTCATCACCCACGGTGGACGGCACGGTCGCGGGCTGGGCAGAGCGCTGCATCACGAGGTCGTGCGCGTCGCTCGCGCCACCCCCGGCATCGACGCCATCGGGCTGGGGATCGTCGCCACGAATGCCGCGGCGGCGGAGCCCTTCTGGACGGCTCTCGGCTATCGCCCGACCGGGGCGACGAAGCCGTATGAAGACGGAACGGTCACCAGCAGCGTGGCGGTCTGGGAGCTCGAGCTCGCCTGACGTCGCGCGGCGTGCCGGCTAGGCGGCGTCGGCATGGCTCTGGCACGCGATGCAGGCGGACGCGTGAGGCAGAGCCTCCAGGCGTGCCGCCGCGATCCGCCGTCCGCAGCGTTCGCACCACCCGTATCTCCCCGCATCGATCCGCCCCAGCGCGGCGGTGAGCTGGCGGATCACCACGCGGTGAGAGGCCGCGGTCTGGTACGCGACGGGGTCGACCGTGGGCAGCGCGCGCGGCTCGAGCTCGCGCAGGAGCGTCTCGCGGTCCTGGATCAGGCGCTCGATCCGGCTCCGGAGCTCACCGGTGTCGGGCAGGTCGGCATCGCGGGCGATATCGGTCATGGCTGCTCCTTGGGCACAAAAAAAGCGTCGCAGTGGCGACGCGGTGGACGGGGAAACCGAGGAACTCGGTTCATGGCGACCACGCGCGAAAGACGGGCCGGGTCGACGGCTCGCCCTGGGTGATCCGCCGAGGCGGAAGGATCTCATGACGCGCTCCGGCGATGTCGACCGCGCTCGTGACCACGGAAGGGTCCGTGGTGCGCGCCGAGACGGCGGGCCGGGTGAGCGAGGTCATGGCCCTCACCATAGCCTCACCGCGAGAAAAAGCAATTCGCGCGAACCGGACTTGCTTTCACTGCGGTCCTGGCTATGGTGAGGGCATGCAGACATCGCCCTTTTCTCGCGACACTTCCGTCGCCGCGATGCCGCATGCCCGATTCGTGACGGCGGTCGCTTTTCCGCCCGGCGACGGATCTCGGCTCTCACGCATTCGGCGCGCGCCACCCGACGGTCGGCCGCATCCCGTATTCGTGAGCGCGTCACATTCGTGACGCGCTCTTCTGCGTGTGGAGGACCCGCATTGACCACCGAAACACCCGCCGACCTCGTCGAGGAAGCGACGATCGCACGGATCACCCTGCTGCGGAACAGGCTCGGTCAGGTCAGACGCGAACTCGAGCACAACGCGCGGCCGGAACAGAGCGGTTCGGAACCGAGCCGTTCGGGACAGACATGCGACTGACCGACTGCTCCGCCCACGTCATCGCCCTGAGCGGTGACGCGCTCCCCTGCCTCGTCGCCCTCGAGCGACGCGATGTGCCACCGCTCGTCGCTCCGAGTCTGTTCGTGATCGGGATCGACGCCCGGGGCGTCGACACCAGGGCCGCTCTCGCGGCTCTTCTGCGACGGCACCGGCGAGGAGACTGCGTGATCCCCTCCTCCGTCGCACACGTCATCGCCGTGATCCACCACGATGCGCCCCCGGACTGGGTGTCCGCAAAGGTGCATCGATGGATGCTGTCCATTCATCGGCGCATGCAGCGCTCGCGCGCCGTCGACACGGACGTGGCGGCCCTCCTGGTGGATCAGTCGGCGACCCCTGCGCTTCTCGCCACGAGGCTGGAGGAGCTCGTCCATCGCGCCCCCGGTGCGAACAGCGCGTCGGTGCTGACGGCGGACGAGATCCGGAATCAGACGATCGCACAAGCATCCACCAACGACTTCATCTGACACCTGCACTGCCTCGTCGCACCGAAAGTCCCGCGCACGAATCAACACCTGATTTGCGTTTATCTGGAAGCGGGCTATGGTCAAAGGTCACACGCCAGCCACCAGGGGAAGCGATGCACATGTCGAACAAGACACCACATACTCGTGGGGCGAAGAAGACGCCCCAGATGTCGATCAAGGAGAAACGCGCGGCGAAACGCGAGAAGCGCCAGCCGGACGAATTCCTCAAGCCGCGAAAGGGAGCGCGTTAATCGCGCGGCTTTCATCGGATAAAGAGGTCGGCAGCTCACACATCGGTGCGTGCGAGCTGCCGACCTCGATGACACATAAAGGAGAGACGATGTACGACGCAGTGTCGCTCGTGCTCAGCGCCGGAGCGTTCATCGCCGCCGCTGCGACGGTGATGACCCTGTTCACGGTTCGTTCTCGGCGAGACCGGGAGGCGACGGACAACGCGGACGCCGCGCGCGTGATGCCGCGGGAGGCACTCCCCCGCAGGACGACGAGCGCAAAGAGGGTGTGACAGTGCCCACCACCGTGTACACCATCGGCCATTCCACGCACAGCATCGAGGAGTTCCTCGCCATGCTGGGGGCGAACGGCGTCGAGACGGTGGCAGACGTGCGGACGGTCGCCGGCTCGCGTCACAACCCGCAGTTCGGGGAGCTCGCGCTCTCGCAGAGCCTGTCCGAGAACGGGCTCGGCTACGCGCGCCTCACCCGCCTCGGTGGGCTCCGACACACACCCGTCGGTCATGTGAGCGAGAACGGCGCCTGGCGGAACAAGAGCTTCCGCAGCTACGCCGACTACATGCAGACCCCGGACTTCGCGCAGGGCATCGAGGAGCTGCTCGCCCTCGCCGGCGACCGGACGGTCGCGATCATGTGCGCCGAGGCGGTCCCCTGGCGGTGCCACCGATCCCTGATCGGTGACGCACTGCTCGTGCGCCACGTCGAGGTGCGGGACATCATGAGCGCCACGTCGACCAAGCCTCACTCGATGACATCCTTCGCCGCTGTGGACGGGCAGCGCGTCTGGTACCCCGCGGAGGAATCCGCGGCCCAGTCCTGACCCGCCGGATGAGGGCTGTCATCCAGCGCGAACGCGGATGGATGATCGGCCCGGTACCGCGGCCGGTCAGCGTGTGGGCGAGCTGCTGCGCCCCCGCGTACGGCCGCTGAGCTCGGCGTCGAGGGTCTGCTGCGCGACGCGCATCTGATCGGCGTACGCCGGTTCTTGCAGCCGCTGCCACATCACGTCCTCGGGAACATCCTCGACGTGACTCACGACCCACCAGATGTTGCCGAACGGATCCTTGATCCGTCCGCCCCGCTGACCGAACGCGCTGTCGCTGAGCTCGGTCACGGTCGACGCTCCCGCGCTGAGTGCCTTGGCGAAGGTCGTGTCCGCATCCGGCACCCACACGCGAAGCAGGCTCGGCAGAACAGGCCAGTCCGGACGCCGATCGAAGGCCAGGACCACGGTGTCCCCCACCCGGATCTCTCCGTGTCCGATGGATCCGTCTTCGGTAGCCACTCGAGCGAGCTCTTCTCCGTCGAACACCTGCGCGACGAAGTCCAGCAGAGCACCCGTGTCGTCGGTGACGATCCAGGGCGCGACGCTCGTATACCCCGCGGGTGTCGTCTTCTTCGTGTCGGTCATGCCACTCTCCTTCGGCTCATGGGGCGGATGTGGCCCTCAGGATAGAAGCGAGATAGGACTGATCCTGTCCTGTTCCCGGAGGAGAATGAGGCCATGGTCGGCCCCACCTCGCGCCTGCTCAGCCTGCTGTCCCTGCTGCAGACGCCACGCGTGTGGTCGGGCAGCGAGCTCGCGTCACGTCTCCGCGTGACGCATCGCACCGTGCGCCGCGACATCGGTCGGCTCCGGGATCTCGGCTACCCCGTGGAAGCCGAGCGCGGGGTGCATGGCGGATACCGCCTCGTCGCGGGGACATCGATGCCACCGCTCCTCCTGGAGGACGACGAGGCGGTGGCGGTAGCCCTGGGGCTGCGCGCCATCGCCGCTCAGGGCCTCCCGGGGCTCGAAGACGCCGGGATCCGGGCCCTCGCGAAGCTCAGCGCGTCGCTTCCTGCTCGACTGCGTCACCGGGTGCGAGCACTGGGCTCCAACGCGATGGTATGGGGGTCGAGACCCGGCGCATCGGCGGCAGACCCCGATACGCTCACGGCCCTCGCGACGGCGGCATCGAACCGCGAGCGGGTGCGCATGACCTACGAGCGCCGCGACGGGGCGCGGGGGCCGCGACGCATCGAACCCCGGCGGCTCGTGGCCGCCCAGGGTCGCTGGTATCTCCTCGCGTTCGATGTCGAGCGGGATGCGTGGCGCTCGTACCGCGTCGATCGGATCAGCGACCCGCGGGCGACGGGAGAGCCCGCGCGTCACACCATGACCGATGCCGAGATCCCGCTGCACCTGGACGCCGGCGAACGCGCCCTCGAACCGACGTACCGCGCCGACGTCACGCTGCGCATCCCGCTCGAGATCGCGGCCGCGCGACTCCGCGATCATCTCGGGGACGGCGACCTCACCGCCGAAGGCGACTCCACCCGATGGCGCAGCGCAGAGGACACCACGCCGTGGTTGGCCATGCGATTGTTCACACTCGACTGCCCGTTCGTTGTGCACGAACCGGCCGCCCTGCGCACCTATCTCGACACCATCCGCGAACGGATCGGCCCGCGGGCGGCGGATGGGTCCTGACCCATCGCACAGAGCGCGGAGCAGACCGGGTCGGCGCCCGCGGTCGCCTACGCGCTGACGCCGTTCCTGCCGGCGAACCGCGCGATCGCCTCGTCGGTCTCGGGGGCGAACAGACCGACGAGGTCGCCGTCCGGGTCGCGCACGAAGAACACCCGGTTGCCCCACGGCATCAGCGCCGGCGCCGTCACGCTCTCGATCCCGGCCGAGGTGAGACGAGCGAACTCGGCGTCGACGTCGTCGACGAGGAACTCGAGGATCGCCGAGCGGTTGGCCGCCGCCTCCGCCTCGCCGGGCGCGAACACCGGCACGGTGCGCACGTCGCCGATCGCGAGCGTCGCCGACGGGGTGACGAACTCGGCGAAGACCGGCGCGGGGCGGCTCGGCGCGACGCCCAGCACGAGCTCATAGAAGGCGACCAGGCGGTCGACGTCGGTGGTGATCAGGCGAGTGGATGCGAACATCACGGGGTTCTCCTTCATATGCGGTGTGTAGGACCGTCCGCGACGATACGAGAGATACCGGGCGGATTCCGTCCGGATATGACACGCTGACCGGATGAGTCGCCCCACCGCCCGTGTGCTCGCCCTGCTCGAGGTCCTCGAGCGGGGCGGGACGCACACGGCCGCGTCGCTCGCGCGACACCTCGCGGTCGACGAGCGCACCGTGCGGCGCTACATCGCGCACCTGGAGGATCTCGAGGTGCGCATCGAGCGAGCGCGGGGACGACATGGCGGGTACCGCCTGCTCGTCGGCGAGCGGATGCCTCCGCTTGTGCTCGACGACGAGGAGGCGCTCGCCGTGGCGCTCGGCCTTGTCGGCGCGCGGCGCTCCGGCCTGCTGCCCGACGCGCCCGCGGCCGAGAGAGCGACGCGCAAGGTGCACGGCGCGCTGCCCGCGCCGATGGCCCGTCGCGTCGCGGACGTCCTCGCGAGCACGGCGTTCACCGATGCCGAACGGGATGCCGATGCCACCGAGCTGCGCACCCGCACGCTGATGCTCGTGGCCACGGCCGCTCGCGCGCAGCAGCCCGTCTGGTTCCACTACACCGCACGCGATGGACGCGAGAGCGCCCGCACGCTGCACCCGTACGGCGTCGTCGCTCACGCGGGGCGGTGGTACGCCACAGGACACGACGTGCAGCGCGACGAGGCGCGCTCGTTCCGCCTCGACCGCATGCACGGCGTCTCGATCCTCCCCGGCGGTTTCACGCGCGAGCAGGGTTTCGATGCGCGCGAGGTGCTGCTGCGCAGTCTCGCCGCCACGCCCTGGCGGCACGAGGTGTCGGTGCGGATGGCGGGCTCGCCTGAGGACGTGGCGCGGGCCTTCCCGCCCGGGATCGCGATCGTCGATCCGCACCCTGACACCGTGGCAGGAGACGAGTGGTGCATCGTGCGCCTGCGGGCGGAGCGGCTGGACTGGGTGGCGGCGCTGCTGGCCGGGTCGAACCGCGCGTTCACCATCGAGGCCCCGGACGAGCTCCGCGCCGAACTGCGTGCTCTCGCCGGGCGCCTGCGCCGGGCCGCCGACGGCGCGTGATCCGCGATCCACGTCGGTACTCGCGAGCTGAAGCGAACGCCGTGTGTAGCGGCAAGGCTCGGTCGTTGTCCAGCCCTTTCGGCCGCCTGCCGCGGCGACCTAGCGTGAACGGTACGCGCTGGCTCACGTCCTTCGCACCTCTTCTGCACCTTCCGGGGGGACCGTGCAGAGAGTCAAGATCCCGCCCCTCCCGGGTCGAGCGACCGCCTCGCTCCCCGGGAGGGGCGGCCTCGCTCTCGATCGACTCCGGCTGACCGAGGGGCGGCGTATGTGCCCACGCGAGTCCGCCCACACGCGCCATTAGGCTCCAATAGCGTGACCCCTGACGATTCACCCAAAATCGAGCCCATCCCGGTGGGGCGCACGACACTCGCCGACCTCGTGCTGGAGCGGCTCATCACCGCCATCGGCGACGGAGACCTGGCGCAGGGCGCACAGCTGCGCGACGCGGTGCTCGCCGACGCGTTGAGCGTCTCCCGAATGCCGGTGAGGCAGGCACTGCAGCGGCTCGAGCAGATCGGACTCGTCGAATCCGCTCCCAGTCGGTTCACGCGGGTCGCCACGGTGACGCACGAGCTCGCCGAGGAGACGATCGCGTTCGCGGGTTACGCGGGCGGGGTGCTGCTCCGCGCCGGCATGCCGCACGCGGATGCCGACGATCTCGACGCGCTCGCCGGCGCGGCGGAACGACTGGGCGCGTCCTCTGACCAGGTGGAGGTGTCCGATGCGCTCCGCGACCTCCTCCGTCAGCTGATCGACTCGGGCCCCAGCCATTTCCTGGGCCGCATGCTCGACAAGAGCCTCCCCGCGGTGTGGTGCAACGCGCGACGGCACCCCTCCGGGGTCGAGCAGATCATCGACCGGGACGCGGCGACGGCGCTGGCCGCGAGCATCCGCGACAGCGACTCAGCCCTCGCCGAGGCGTCCATGCGGCGGCTGTGTCGTCTGCCGGTATGACCTCGTCCTGCACGCAGCCTCCCGTGCCCGTGTGACCAGGCCTGCTGCGCGCAGTCGGGCGCACGTCGGCCTCAGAGGAACGCACCGCCGGATACCTCGATCCGCTCGCCGGTCACCCAGCGCATGTCGCGAGATGCCATAGCCGCCACGGCGTCCCCGATATCGGCCGGGTCGGCGACGCGGCCGAGCGCGGTGTGCTCCGCGATCCAGGCTCGCATGTCACCGCTGTCGCGCATCGCCCCGCCGTTGAAATCCGTCGCAGCCGGACCGGGTGCGATGCTGTTCACCCGGATTCCCCGCGGACCCAGTTCGCCCGCGAGACTGCGCGAGAGGGTCTCGACCGCCGCCTTGGACGCGGCGTACAACGCGGTCTCGGGGCTCACGTGCCGAGTGAGCGACGTGGAGACGTTGATGACGTGACCGCCGCCGTCGAGGAGCGGCAGCAGCGACTGGATCAGGAAGAACGCGCCACGCAGGTTGGTGGCGAACTGCAGGTCGAAGTCCCCAGGTGCGATGGCCTCGATGCCACCGAACACGCCGACGCCGGCGTTGTTCACGAGGACGTCGAGGTGAGATCGGCGCCAATGCTGTGCGAGCAGTCCGTCCAGCGAAGCGGCCGCGCCGCGGATGTGGGCGACATCGGTGAGGTCGATCGCCATCGAGACCGCTTCACCGCCCGCGTCCGCGATGCGGCTCAGCGTCTCGGAGATGTCGCCGCCGGGGCGATGGGCCGCGACGATCCGGTGACCACTGCGCGAGAGGGCAAGGGCGATGCTCTGGCCGAGCCCGCGGTTCGCCCCGGTCACCAGCGCGATGGGTGTGGCGGTCATGCGGAACCTCCTTCGGAGAACGTGACGCGCAGGAGCGGACTGTCGGCCATCCATCTCTCGAACGATTCGACGGGTTGCGCGATGCCGGCGGGGTTGCTCGGCTGGTTGAGATCGTCGATGACCGATGCGAGGACACGCGCCCGCACGAGGTCGTCCACCGGAAGCGCGAGCGCGTCGAGGTCCGCGCGAACGCCGTGCTTCAGGTGGAAGGTGAACCGGGGGTGACGCAGAAGGTTGACGTACCAGCTGCGGCGCGCGGGGGTGCTCGTCAGATAGATCTCGCCATCGACGCGGTAGAACCAGATCTCGATCCGGCGCGGTCTGCCGGTGCGCGCCCCCGTCGTGGTGATGTCGATGGTGCGCTCGCGTGCCGATGAGGCCGGCGTGATCGCGAGCGCGTGCGAGATGTCAGCCCTCATGGCGATTCCTTCAGTAAGTAAATGGTTATTTACCGGTACGATAAGCCGCGCGATGAGGTACGTCAACCACCGCAGCGAAGGAACCGATCATGAATTCAGTGCGTGACGCGTATGCGACCCAGGCGCGGATCCTGGATGCCGCCCTCGCGGAGTTCGCAGCCGTGGGACACGCAGGCGCCCGCGTGGAGCGGATCGCCAGAATCGCGGGCACGAACGTGCGCATGATCTACGCGTACTTCGGGAGCAAGGCCGGCCTCTTCGATTCGTCGGTGCGGTTCGTGGTCGAGCGGATGGCGTCCGAGGTGCCACCCGAACCCGAAGCCCTGGCCCAGTGGGCAGGCCGACTGTTCGACTATCACCAGGCGGATCCCACCGCGTTGCGCGTGAGCATGTGGGCGCAGCTCGAACGCCCAGAGGTGGCCGCGGAGCCGCTCGAGGCCTATCTCGGCAAGACCGCCGCGGTCAGCGCGGGGCGCCACGGAGCGGTCACCGCGGTCGACCTGCTGGTCATCGTCTACGCGATCGCCCAGGCGTGGGCGCTCTCGCCCGTCGGTCTGCTCCGCGCCGACGGCTCCGACCCCGCATCCCCGGACCGGGTGGCCCAGCACCGGCGCGCCGTGATGGCGGCGGTCGCCGCGATCTCGGAGGCGTGAACGGGCGAGTCCGGACGGTCCGCGAGCGCCGGATCGAGCTGGTCGGCGCCGGGCACCGAGCGAAGCGGCAGGGCCGGAAGCTCCGACCCTGCCGCTTCGCCGCGCTAGGCGACTGCGATGTCCAGCCGCTTACTTGAAGATGCGCGGCAGGAAATCGCTCAGGCCCTGCCACCAGACATCGAAGCCGTGCGGACCGGGGATGACGGACTTCACGACGGGGATCCCCGCGGAGGTCAGGTTCGATTCGATGCCGTTGATCGCGTTCACGGCGCCGGTGTCGACGTCTCCGGCGAAGAGATCGACGAGTTTCGTGGAGGCGATGGCCGTCTGACCGGCCGGCGTCGACGGGTTCACCGACGCGCGGGCGAACGGGGGCGAGAACATACCGAAGTAGGCGAACTCGCCGGGATGGTTCACCATCGCTCCGTGCGTCAGGTAGCCACCCCAGGACAGGCCCGCCAGTGCACGGTGCGCGGGCTCGACCGTGATGTTGAACTGCGCGTCCACGAGCGGCATGACGCTGCCTGACAGATCGGTCCACATATCGGACGGTGCCCCCGGATAGCCGGGCATCACGACCACCATCGGCTCGATCTCACCTCGCTCGTAGAGGTTGTCGAGCACCTGCGCGGCGCGGCCGACCTCGGTCCACGACGCGTAGTTCTGTCCGAAGCCGTGGTAGAGGTACAGCACGGGATAGGGCTCAGCCCGGTTCTCGTCGTAGTCGACGGGCGTCCACACCTTCAGCTTCGAAGCGCCGAACGCGCCGGAGTAGCTCAGCGTCGCGAGATCGCCCGTCTTCTCGGCGGGGAGGTCGGCGAGCAGCGGTGTGCGCACGCCACCGGGAACGAACAGCTGGCTCTCGATGTTCTCGGTGTTCTTGGTGTCCGCGGGGTCGTGGAAGGCAGTCCCGTTGACCTCGTACCGCCAGTAGTAGTAGCCGTCGACAGGGCCGACCGTGGTGCGCCAGCGATCGCCCTGCTTGGTCAGCGGAATGCGGAACCACTGGCCGTTCGGGGCCCAGTTGCCCCAGAGGACGACGTCCTTCGCGTTGGCCCACTGAGTGCCGGTCTCGAAGGTGACCATCCCGTTCTCGTCGATGTGCGGCGTTGTGATAGTGCCCGTGGCCGGCGACGTGTACGGCTGGGTCAGCGCGAGGTGCCCGTCGCTCATGCCGTGATCCTGGACGTGTGGCTGGAAGGCTCTGCGTGCGAAGTCACGGAGGTTCTCTCGCCAGGTGTCCCACGTCCCGCCCGACTCCGGGTGGACCCCGTCGAACTCGAACCGGACACCGGCATCGGTGAGAGCCTGCATGGCCTCGTAGGTCGAGTTGTAGGCCGGGTCCAGCGTGTTGCCGACGTAGAAGCGCAGCAGGTCGGTCTTGGCATTGATCTTGCGGGCCTGGGCTGCCGTCAGGTCGACATCCTCGGGCAGCGCGCCCGAGAGGGATCCCACCGACCCGAAGACACCGGGCTGGTCCAGCGCGGCGGAGAGCGCCTGCGAGGCGCCCTGCCCGATGCCGGCGATGCCCGTCTCCTTCACCTTGCGGGAGACGTTGTACTTCTGCGTGACGGCGGGGATGAGTTCATCCAGCAGTTCGGCCCCCGAGCCGGCGTCGTCCAGATCCGCCATCACCACGACCATCGATGCAAGGTCGCCCTCGACAGACAGATTGTCGAGCACCTGTGCCGCACGGCCGAGCTCCAGCCACTCGGTCACGGACTGTCCCTCACCACCGAGGAGGTAGAGCACGGGGTGTGCCTTCGCCGTCTTCGTCGTGTAGTCGGCGGGCGTCCACACCTTCGCCGGCTCGTCACCGCCGTACTCGAGTTCCGAGACGGTGCCGCCTCCGGACTCCACATCGTCCATCCACGCGACGTCCGGTCCCGGCACGAACAGCGTGTTCCAGTCGGGGTGCGAGGTGATCGCGGAGGGTGCGTCGGGGTGGCGGAAGGTCACCTTCGAGCGATCGGCTTTGGTGGCCACGTACTGGTAGTAATACAGACCGGGCTCCATAGGCCCGATGTTCGCGACGCAGTTGGAGCCGCTCGCGTCGAGCCCCACCGCCGCCCACGTGCCAGACGGCCCGATGTTGCCCTCCAGCTCGGCCCCCGCACCGGTCGAGTTGCCGCAGGCCCCTGAGGGCACGGATGACTTCGGCACGGTGAAGTAATGGTAGATACCGCTTTGGGATTCCCACGGGTCTGCGCCCGCGGAATCCGTCGCAGCGGCGGCGGGGACCGCCGCGACCGCCAAGCCCGTGACGCTCAGCGTGAGCGCCAGGGCAGCGCCGGCTCCGCGCGTGACGCGGCGCCTGGTCGCTGATGGATAGTTCGCCATTGAACAGCCTTCCATTTCGATGCAGTGATGAGTTGCGAACGCGACGACGGCCTCGCCGATCTGCATCGATACGACCGCGGCTCGTTCTCAACCGGATGGAACAACCGGTTCCGGAGGGAGCGAGAGCCGCTCCCGACACCGGTTTACTACACCGGTGTACTACGGTCAACGGCCGCCGTTCACCGACGACCCGGGCACCGGTTCGGCAGCGACTCAGCGGCTGGTCGAATGACGCTGGATCAGCTCGAAGTCGAGGACGACCCGGCGAGGGGCATGCTGCTTCGCTCGCGGAACACCGTCCGCCTGCAACTGGATGCGCTCCTCCAGCGACGCCACCGCATGACGAGCGATCGACCGGGTGCGCGGGTCGATGGTGCTGAGGGTCGGGCGCGAGAATGCCGACTCCTCGATGTTGTCGAACCCGATCACCAGCACGTCCTCCGGCACCCGCAGTCCCCGATCCAGCAGCACCGACATCGCCCCCAATGCGAGTGTGTCGGTGAAGGCGACGACGGCATCCGGCCGCACGCCCCTATCGAGGATCTGCGCCATGGCCGCGGCCCCGGTGGCGTGGAAATAGTCGGGGACACCGACGACCGCACGGGGGTCGACCTCCAGGCCCCTCTCGTGAAGCGCCTGACGCACCCCTTGGAACCGGAGCGTTCCACTACTCGACGACGCGTCGTCCTTCACACCCAGCGGCACCACCGTCCGGGCGCCGGCGTCGAGCACATGGTCTGTCGCGGCGTGCGCGCCCGCGACGTTGCTCATCGTCACGTGGTCCGCTTCGACGTCGAACACCCGCTCCCCCAGGACAACCAGGGGGAAGTTCACGTCGAAGAGCGCGACGTCCTCCTGGCCGAGCGCCAGCGGCGAGAAGATGACGCCGTCGAACCTCGAACGATAGCTCCCATCCAGCACGCGGAGCTCACGATCGCGCTCGTTGTTGGTCTGCTCGATGAACACGGTCAGGCCCTGCCGGGACGCCTCCCGCATGACCGCATCCGCCAACTCGGCGAAGTACACACTCCGCAACGCCGGAACCACCAGCGCGATCGCCCCCGTCCGGCCCCGTCCCAGGTTCCGAGCCGAGACATTGACGTGGTAATCAAGCGCCCGGATCGCCTCCTCCACGCGCTCCTTGGTCTCCGGGCGCAGATAGCGATAGCCGTTCAGAACGTTGGAGACCGTCTTGATCGACACTCCCGCGAGCTGCGCGACATCGCGGATCGTCGCCGATCCGCTCACCTTGCGCGCCACAGTCGCTCCCTCCACCGTCCGACTTCTGCCCACGTTACCGATTCGTGGCCGGGGCGTCGTTCCGCGACATCGGGTCCGCCATCGGGCACGGCCGAAGACGACTCGAGGATGGCCGGGAATCTGTTCAGCAGGGCCGCGGAGCGAAAGGCATCGGACCTCACATCGAACGACTCCCTAGCGGTTCTCGACGGTCGCGAGCGGTGCGTCCGCGCTTTCGAGAGCGGCGACCGCATTCGCCCAGGACGCGTCGCCCGGGAACAGCTGCGAGCGGAGATAGGCCCACACCAACGCCCGCAACGTAGCCACGCGCTCCGGATTCTCGTCGCTCGTCTCCGCTGCGTCGTAACCGGATACTCCGCCATAGATGTGCTCGGCGCCGCGGAACATCAGCAGCGTCTTGTTGCCCTCGGGGCTGTGCGTATACGCGTCCGAGCGGTAGCTGAGCCGGTCGGAGAAGTTGAGATTGAGGTCCTTGTCACCGGCGATCACAAGAGCCGTCCCCGTCATCGAACCGAAGTCATTGAAGCCGAGCATCGGATAGTTGGTGCGTGCCCAGTCGGCCAGATGCTCGTCGCCGATCCCCGGTGCGCCGATGATCACGCCGGCGCGGATCCGGGGGTCGCTGAGATCCTTCTGGCGATCGTCCGAGGGGTCGAGGACCTGCATTCCGAGCAGCAACGACACGGTGTGTCCGCCGAGGGAGTGTCCGACGGCGCCGATCCGTTCGCGGTCGACACGGCCGCCGAGGCCCGGAACGGCGGCCTCGATCTCGGCAAGCCGGTCGATGACCGTCCGGATGTCGGCTGCCCGGTCGCGCCAGAACAGGGGCGCGTCGGGTAGATCCGTCTCACGCAGGCCGAGCACCGTCGAGTCGAGATGAGTCGGCTGGATGACCACGAACCCGTGGGCGGCCCAGAAGTCTGCCACGGGTCCATAGCCACGGAGGGACGATAGGTGGTTCGCACCGCCGTGACCGTGCGAGAGCAGGATCACGGGCAGGCCCGTGCCGGAGACCGGCGCGGAGACCTTGAGTTCCAGCGGAACGGGCCGCCCCGGGACCTCGAGCGAGAGAGGGCTGAACGCGATGATCGGGGTGGGCTCGCTCACGGGGATGTCGGCTGAGTAGGCGTAGGCGCTGGACATAGGACTCCTAAGACGGGATGTGGGGACTATTGGGAATATTCTTGCCAAAGAGTGCAAACTTGCGCAACTGCGTAAATTCGCTTTCGGATGATAATCTGCCCGGATGTCGAGCAACGGTGAAGCGTCGGGCCTCCGCGAACGATCCAAGGCGCGACGCCGGAGGCACATCCTGCACACCGCGCTGCGCCTGTTCGCCGAGCGCGGCTACGAGAAGACCTCCATCGCGGAGATCGCCGATGCCGCCGACGTCGCGCCCCGCACGGTCACCGGGTACTTCCCGTCCAAGCTGGACTTCATCACCGAATGGCCGGCCAAGGCGGAGCAGCGATTGATCGAGTTGGGTGTCGAGCACCCGGGGATCGGGTTTCGCGATCTCGTCGACAAGTGGTGGCGGGCCGTCCGCGACGACGTCGATATGGAGGAGGCGGCGCTCACCCGAGCGATGGCGTTGAGCAATCCGGGCATCGTGGCGATGGCCGAGACGGAGGTGTCACGCCGCTTCCCGGCGGAAGAGCTCGGTCTGCCGACCCTGGGCGCCGCCGCATCACCTCTGGAGGATGCCGGCCGCCGCGCGATCCAGGGGGTGACTGACGCATACTTCCGGGCGATCGCAGACGGCACGGTCGACGATGACACGCATCGAACCCTGCTCGACCTCGTCGGGATGATCATGAGCGCCACCGGAGCCGATCACGGCGCGATGGAGCGACACCGTTAGATCACGGCACCCGCGCGGGGACCTCATGGGCCACCACAAGCACCCACGGTGCGAGCGCGGCTATCGCCAGGCAGCCTGTCAGCGGGAGCCCGACCGCCGACGCCGCGATACTCGCGAGTGCCACTGACGCTGCGAGAGCGAACACGCCGATCCGCCGCCAGGACAGCCCCATCCCCAGGGTCGCGGTGATCGCAAGGAGCGCCACGCAGAATGCCGCCGTGGGCACGGCCGCCGCGGCGACGGCTGCTTCGACGGGGAGGTGATGAGCCTCTCCCTCGGCGGCAAGGGCTGCGACGTGCAGGCCGGAGCCGGTGGCGGCGATGCTGATGAAGATCAGGACGTGCACACTCCCCCACAGCAGCCCCCGGTGACGCGACCGCGCGAGGGCCTCCCCGGTGGGGAGGAGGAAATAGGCCCACCACATTCCGAATGCCGTCGCGACCCCCGCGACCGCAACGACCATTGAGTTCGCCGACCATCCGGAGGCGTGACTGAGACCTGCCACAATGGCCGCGGTTCCCGCGACGATCTCACCGAGAGCGATGATGGTCAGAAGGCCGTAGCGTTCGGCGAGATGGTGCGGGTGCCACGGCGTGCCGCCCCTCGTCTCCGCGATCAGCGGCCCGGTCAGCTCCACCGCGAACAGCGCCAGTGCGACGACGACAAGCGTCGTCCGGTCCGGCGACACGATCGTCAGGACGCACCAGCCGACGAGCGCCACCGCGACAGGACCCGCCGACAGGACGTTCGTCCGACGGCGTCGGGAGTCCTGCACGCCGGATCGCACACGCTGCAGCACGGTTGCCGACCGCATCACGATGTATCCGGTCAACGTGGCCGAGTTGTCGAGGTGACCGCCCTCCGCGACGAAGCGGAAGACCTCGGGGATGCCCGTGACGAAGACGATCACGCCGATCAGCTGCCCCATGACGGTCATGCGATAGAGCCAGTCTTCGGTGTCGTACGACGACGCAAACCAGGTGAAGCTGATCCAGTCCCAGCTCACCGCGAGCATGACAGCACCGAACGTGAGCGCCGCGACAGCGATCTCGCCTTCAGCCACCCGGATCGCGAACTCGCTTGCCGCCACTCCGAATGCGGTGACAAAAGCCAGATCGAACAGCAGCTCGAGTGGCGTGACGGTGCGTGACCGCTGCAGCGGATCACGTCCGCTCATCCGGGCCAGCGGGTGCCGCCCCATCGATGGGTAGGTCTGAGGTGAGGAAAATTCTGCCATGAAACGCAATCATGCCATGGATAGCACCGCGCTCGCCCTTCTCCGGACGAGTTACGCCCGGAAGTCCTCCGCGAACGCGGCGCCGAGTTCGCGGATGAACGAGTCGCGGAACGCTCGAAGTACAGCACCGCGATGAGGTTGCGGTTCCCGCGCTTCGTGACAGGCAGTTCACCGGCAGCGATACGGCGGCCGACCGTCGTGCGGAGATGCCAAGCTCGTCTGCCACCGGCTGCGGCGTCATCGTGGGAGTGTCGACCTCGCTGAAACTGTGAGCCTCACAGTAAGCGCGCGTAGCGTTATGATATGGAAACGCGAACACAATCAGCGGGATGGGATCTCGCACCACTGGGACTCTCGAACGTCCTCGTGAACTCTCTCCCGGATACGCTCCTCACCGAGGACGCGCCCGACGACTACACGGTGGAAGCGATCTTCTCCCGACGCCCCGCGCCGGACGAGATCTCGGAGCTGCTCTCACCGGCCACGCATTCCTATTTCGAGCGAGCCGGGTACCCACACGCGGAAGTGGCGGTGGCGGACCGGCGCCTGCGCATCGGCCATACCACTCTGGAACAGCTGCGCGGCGGACTCGCCGACGTGCTCGCAACCCGCCTCGCGGAGATCACCAGGGAGATCCGGCAACGACATGAGGCTTCCGCGGAGCGCCTGCGGGCTTCCACCGAACGCGACTCGGAACGCGCCGCGGCGGTGACTGCCCTCGCTGAATCTGTTACGTTCACCGCCCGGCGCACGGACCACGCAGAGGTTCCGACAGCACGGCGTTCCGAGGACGCTCAGATCACCGACTGGGAAGAAGAGGGCGGCCGGTCCCGCTGAGGGCCGCTCGCTCAAGGGGGGACGCATGTCCGCCATCCGAGCCACCGTTGCCCGGACACCCGGTGCGGGGAGAAGCAGAGGCGTCAGCGAGTTCACCGCACTGGCGGATGAGATCCGACAGCGAGGTCTGCTGCGACGGCGCTACGGCTATTACTGGGCCAAGCTGGTCCTTCTGCCACTCGCCCTCGCCGCGACCGTAGCCGCATTCGTCTGGATCGGCGATACCTGGTGGCAGTTGCTCACCGCAGCGGTCCTCGCGGTGATATTCACGCAGATCGCCTTCCTCGGGCACGACGCCGCCCATCGACAGATCTTCTCCTCGGGCAGATGGAATGACTGGACCAGCCTGGTCCTCGGGGACCTTCTTGTCGGGATGAGCTACGGCTGGTGGCAGCACAAGCACACTCGCCACCACGCGAACCCCAATAAAGACGGCTCGGATCCCGACATCGACGTCCCCGTCATCGCGGTCACGCCGGAACAGCGGTCCAGGTCGCACAGCCGACTGGTCATAGGGCTTCGCGCACGCCAAGGATGGTTCTTCTTCCCGATCCTGCTGCTTGAAGGCATCTCCCTGCATGCGTCGGGAATACGACGTGTGCTCTCTCCAGAGCCGCTTCGTCGACGCTGGGTCGAGCTCGCCTTCCTTCTTCTGCGTGTAGGCGGGCTCACCGCGCTCGTGTTCGTCGTGCTCTCACCCAGTATCGCATTCGTGTTCCTCGCCGTGCAGCTCGGGCTGTTCGGGTTCTACATGGGCGTCTCATTCGCACCGAACCACAAGGGCATGCCGCTTGTGCCCCGGGACGTGACCTTCGACTTCCTGCGGCGGCAGGTCATGATGAGTCGGGACATCCGCGGCAACCGGATGCTCGACATCGCGATGGGCGGCCTGAACTACCAGATCGAACACCACCTGTTCCCCTCGATGCCCCGGCCTCACCTGCGCCAAGCCGCGCCGATCATCGCCGAGTACTGTCGCTTGCACGGTGTGCCGTACACACAGGTCGGACTGTTCGCCTCCTATGCGACCGTGGTGCGGTACATCAACAGGGTCGGCCTCGGCGAACGAGACGTCTTCACATGCCCGCTTGTGGAGGGGCGAAGTCACGCCGTCCCGCTGACGGGTGCGCGACCCGGGTGAGCCCTCCCGCCACCAGCACTGAAGAGCCTCCGGCGTGCGGTGACCCCCGCCCCGGGATACCGTGCGGTACGCCGATAGAGGCCGGCATCGCACGCCGGAGGTCTCAGGTTACTGAGGCGGGAACGTGCGGTGCCTCATGCCAGCCCCAGCACCATCCACTGACGGCACCCGGGATCCCTGTAAGTACTCGTCACCATCGGACGGTGATTCCAGGTCCCCCGCGCGACCACAGATCTGCGCACGCTGCCGTACACGCGGGCCGAGCGACTGACCGCTCGCTTTGATCGGCCCGAAAGCATCGAGCTAGACGGGGACAGCTTCGGGAACGTCGTCGGAGTGACCGTGTCGGTCGAGGCGGGAGCGCTCCACGTCCGGGTGCCGAAGCGGGGAGGTCGCCTCACCGTCCGCAGGATGCCGGCGCCGCGCTTTGCGGCCTCGCGGAGGCTAGAACGGAGGTGCCCCCTCCGCCTGGAAAGGCGGAAGGCCCGGCTCCCTGATTTCTCAAGGATCCGGGCCTTTCTTGGTTGCGGGGGCAGGATTTGAACCTACGACCTCTGGGTTATGAGCCCAGCGAGCTACCGAGCTGCTCCACCCCGCGTCACAAGAGAAACTCTAACACGGGGCCCAGAGGAGGTCGAATCGAGGCGGGTGCCGGGGGTTCCCGGGCGTGTCACCTGCCGTTCATCTCCGCACCGCGACCGTGCCGTCGGAACGCGAGAGGCCCGGTCCTCGTGGACCGGGCCTCTCACGTCAGCGGATCGCTCCGCCGTCAGTGCGAGATCACTTCGCGGACTCCAGCTCGAGCAGGCGCTGAACGGCCGCGGTGAGCTGCTTGTCGGCCTGCGCGTAGGCCACCTGGTCGTCGGCGGCCAGGGCGGCGGCCTTCGCGTCCAGGGCCTTCTGCACGTCCGAGACGGCCTGCGCGTACTCGTCGCCCTCGGCGGGCGGAGTGACGGTGCCCTCGTTCGGGTCCTCGGGCGCCGGGGTGGCGCCCGGGTCGGCCGGCGTCTCCTCCGGATCGGTCGGCGTCACATCCTCGTCACCCGTCGGTGCGCCCGAATCGCCCTGGAAGAGCGTGTCGAGTGCTCCGGCCAGGGTGTCCTCGAAGGCGAGCTGATCGCCGAACGCCACCAGCACCTTGCGCAGCAGCGGGTAGCTCGTCCCGCCGCCCTTCGACTGGACGAACACCGGCTGCACGTAGAGAAGGCCGCCGCCGACGGGGAGCGTCAGCAGGTTGCCCAGACGCACGTCCGAGTTTCCGATCTTGAGGACGTTCATCTGCGCCGCGATCGAGGCGTCCGTGTTGAACGAGTTCTGCACCTGGCCCGGGCCGGGCACCGTGGTGTCGGCCGAGATCTCGAGCAGGCGGAGCTTGCCGTAGTCCTCGCGCTTCGTTCCGTCCTCGTCACCGGCGTCCGCGTCGACCGAGAGGTAGCCCATCAGCACATCGCGGTCACCGCCGTCGGGGATGAAGGTCGTGAACATCGAGAACGTCGGGTCCTCCTGGCCGGGCATGCGCATCGACAGGTAGTACGGCGGCTGCAGCACGGTCTCGTCGGACGGGTCCTCCGGCGTCGTCCAGGCGTTGTCGCGCTGGTAGAACTGGCCGGCCGTGTCGACGTGGTAGGTGCCGAGCATGGCGCGCTGCACCTTGAACAGGTCGGTCGGGTAGCGGACGTGGCTCATGAGCTCGCCCGACATCTCGCTGATGGGCTCGACCGTCGAGGGGTAGACCTTCTGCCAGGCCTCGAGCACCGGATCCTTCTCGTCCCAGGCGTAGAGGGTGACCTTGCCGTCGTACGCGTCGACGGTGGCCTTGACCGAGTTGCGGATGTAGTTGATGTCGTCGATGCGCAGGTTCGGCGCCGGGGTGGTGGCGTCGCTGATCGCGTTCGACAGGCTGACCCCCGTGGAGTACGGGTAGGTCGAGCTCGTCGTGTACGCGTCCACGATCCACACGATGCGGCCGTCCACAACGCTCGGGTACGGGTCGCTGTCGATCGTCAGGTACGGCGCGACCTTGTTCACGCGCTGCGCCGGGTTGCGGTCGTAGAGGATCTGCGACTTCTCGTTCACGTTGTCCGAGAACAGGATCTGCTCCGACTGGAACTTCATCGCGTACAGCAGCTTGTTGAAGAAGTTGCCGACGCTGGGGCCCGCGTCACCCTGGAAGGTGGTGCGGGTCTCGCTGGCGCCGTCGGTGCCGCGCGGGTAGTCGAGCTCGACCGGATCCGATCCCTCGGGCGCTCCGACGATCGAGTACAGCGGCGACTCCTCGCCGAAGTAGATGCGCGGCTCGTACTCCTGATCGGACAGGAAGCCGGTCGAGGGGATGCTGCCCTCGATGAAGACGGGCTCGCCCTCGTTCGTGCGCTCGTTGCCCTTCGCGGCGACGAGGCCGTAGCCGTGGGTGTAGACCATGGTCGTGTTCTGCCAGGTCTGCGCGCTCTCGTCGAGCTCGTCCAGCTTGAGCTCGCGGACGGCGGTCACGGTGTCCTGCGTCTCGCCGTCGATCTCGTAGCGGTCGACGTCGAGGCGGTCGCCGAACCCGTAGTACTGGCGGTACTGCTGCAGCTGCTGCACGGTCGGGCTGATGATGGCCGGGTCCATCAGGCGCAGCGACGCGGTGGTGTCGGCGTCATCGCGGAGCTGACCGGCCTCGACCTCGGTCGTGGCGCTGAACTCGGTCTTCTCGATGCCGTCGATGCCGTACGCGGCGCGCGTGCCGTCGACGTTGCGCTGGAAGTAGTCCATCTCGACCTCGCGCTCGTTGGGGCGCACCTGGAAGGTCTGCACCGCCCACGGGTAGCCGATGCCGACGACGAGCGAGGTGACGATCAGCAGCGCGGTCGCGATGAGCGGGTAGCGCCAGCGGCCGATGATCGCGGTGATGAAGAACAGGATGCCGACGAGGGCGGCGACGACCGCCAGGATCGTCTGGCCGGGGATCACCGCATTGACCTCGGTGTAGGCGGGTCCGGTGATCCGCTCCCCCTCTGCCACGAGGTTCGCGAAGCGATCCAGCCAGAGGCTGCCGGCCTGGATCACGAGGTACAGCCCCGCGAGCACGGCCAGCTGGATGCGGGCGGGCTTGGAGATGCGCAGCTCGCCGCCGCCGATCCGGACCGATCCGTAGAGGTACGAGACGAGAGCCGTCATCAGCAGGCTGATCAGCACGACCGCCGAGGCGAAGCCGGCGAGCGCCTGGTAGAAGGGCATCGCGAACATGTAGAAGCTCGCGTCGAGACCGAACTCGGGGTCGACCTGACCGGTCGGCACGCCGTTCATCCAGAGCGCGGTGGTCTCCCACTGCGCGGACGCGGCGAAGCCGGCGAAGAACCCGAAGAAGACCGGGATGCCCCACATCGCGAGGCGACGCAGCGGCTCGACGACCTCCTGGTAGCGGTCGAGCTGCGAGCTCAGACGCGCGTAGACGGGACGCAGGCGGTAGGCGAGGAAGATCGCCAGCCACACGGGCCCGGCCATGCCGACGAAGCCGATGACGAACATCACGACGCGTGCGAGCCATTGCGTGGTCAGCACGTTCTCGAAGCCGAGCTGGTCGAACCAGAGGTACTCGGCATAGAGGTTCGAGAACGCGAAGAACGCGATGACGAGCGCCGCGATCACGGCGAGCGAGATCGTGACGATGCGTCGGAAGGGGGACGGTGCGGCCGCCCGGGGCGCGGAGGTCGAGGTCACCCTTGTGAGCCTACCCAGTGGGGCCTATGCCTCAGCCGCGAGCCGCCCTCTGTTCGCGGCCAGCGTTCGGATCCGGATCGGATCAGCCCGCGGTGCACACCGGCAGGTCGTCGGTCTTGCCCGCCGAGATGGCCTCGAGGGCGCCGAGCGAGTCCTCCAGGGTGTCGACGGCGAAGACCTGCAGACCGTCCGGGACGTGCCCCACGACCTCATTGCAGTTGGCCGCCGGCGCGAGGAACCACTCGGCACCCGCGTCGCGCGCCCCGTAGAGCTTCTGGCGGATGCCGCCGATCGGGCCGACCGTGCCGTCGGCGGCGATCGTGCCGGTGCCGGCCACGTCCTCGCCCCCGTTGAGCGCGCCCGGGGTGAGCACGTCGATGATCCCGAGCGCGAACATCATGCCGGCGCTCGGGCCCCCGACGTTGTCGAGCTGGATGGTGACGTCGAACGGGAAGTCGAAGGCCGTCGTCAGCGTGATGCCGATCAGCCACGCCTGCTGCCCGTCGACCTCGGCCTCGCGGGGGGTGACCTCGACCGTGCCCTTCTCGCCGTCGCGCTCGTAGTCGATCGACACGGGCGCTCCCCCGGCCTCCTGGATCAGCTCGCGCAGCTGCCCGGCGTCGGTGATCTCGGTGCCGTCCGCGGCCAGGATGCGGTCGCCCTCCTCGATGAGGCCGGCGGCGGGCGCGTCGTTGCTGGCGATGCTCGCGACCACGACCTTCGCCCCCACGTCGTAGCCGAGCTCGCTGAGGGCCGCGGCCGTGGCCTCGGCCTGCGAGTCGACCATGAGGGTCGCGTTCTGCTCCTCGCGCTGCTCGCTGGTGACGCCCTCGGGGAAGACGTTGTCGATCGGGACGACGGCGCGCGACGGATCCATCCAGGCCAGCGCCAGCTCGAACCACGAGGGGGTGCGCTCGCGATTGCCGACCACCTGCACCGTGGTGAGGTCGAGGGTGCCGGCCGTGTCGTCGAAGGTGTCGGTGCCCGAGATCGCGATCAGCGGCACCTCCTCACCATCGGCCGACTCGGCGGTGCCGATGGTGTCGTAGACGGGTCCGGGGCGCTGGATGACGTAGGCCGTCGGCAGGAAGGTGAGGGCGACGAGCACCAGCAGGGCGACGACGATCGACCACATGCCGATCACCAGGCGGCGCTCCCTGCGGGGGTCGCGACGTCGGTTCTGCGACTGCTCGAACAGCGTCACGTGATCTCCCTCTGGGCCGGAGGCCGTCGTCGTTCGCGGGCGGCGTAAGACCGCATCAGCTGCAGCCGCGGCGGCCCGGGACGGGTGAGACTAGCGTAGTTCGCAATCGTGTGACCGGCTGAAAGGCGGCTGACGTGGAAGATGACGACCGCTCCCCCGAGGACGAGTTCCGGGAGCTGATGGGGCAGCTCTTCGGGGCGTCCGGCGGCCAGTTCGATCCCGCTCAGTTCGCGCGGATGGATCCTGAGCAGCTGGCCCGTCTCTCGGGCCTGGGAATCGACCCGGCGACGCTGTCGCAGGTGATGCAGAACCTGCAGAGCGCCTTCCGCGGCGCGGGCGCGGGCGGCGGCATCGACTGGGACGTGACGCGGCGCCAGGCGCTGCACCTCGCGAACCAGGACGGCCTGAGCGTCACGAGCGGCCAGCGGGCCGACCTGGACCAGGCGTTCCACCTCGCCGATCTGTGGCTGTCGGAGGCCACGACGATCTCGGATCTGGCGGGCACGCCCCACGCCATCACCCGCGGCGAATGGGTCGAGAAGACGCTGCCCGTGTGGCAGGAGCTGTCCGAGCCGGTGGCCACCAGCATGGCCGACGCCTTCACCGAGAGCCTCAGCCAGCAGGTGCCCGAGGACATGCAGGGCCTCGTCGCGAACGCCGGTCAGATGATGCGCCAGGTCGCCGGATCGATGTTCGCGACCCAGCTCGGCCACGTGGTCGGCAAGCTCTCGCTCGAGGTCGTCTCGGGCGGCGACGTGGGCATCCCCCTCCTTCCGGCCGGCGAGGCCGCGATCCTGCCCCAGAACTTCGCCGACCTCGGCCACGGGCTGGAGATCCCCGACGACCAGCTCGCGCTCTACGTCGCCGCGCGCGAGCTCGCCCATGCGCGCCTGTTCCGCCACGCCAAGTGGCTGCGCCTGCACGTGCTCTCTCAGGTGACCGAGTACGCCCGCGGCGTGCACATCGACACCGAGCGCCTCGAGGAGATGGCGTCGCGCATCGATCCCTCCGACCTCGACGAGCTGCGCCGGGCGCTCGAGTCCGGTGAGCTGCTCCCCCAGCAGACCGAGGCGCAGCAGCTCGCTCTCGCGCGCCTCGAGAACATGCTCGCCCTCATCGAGGGCTGGGTCGACGTGGTGACCGCCGACGCGACCTCGCGCATCCCCCAGCTCGATCGCATCGCCGAGGCCATCCGCCGACGCCGCGCCGTGGGCGGGCCCGCCGAGGACGCCCTGGGTGCTCTCGTCGGCCTGAAGCTGCGCCCGCGCCGGCTGCGCGAGGCCGCGGCGATGTGGCGGGCCGTGACCGAGGCCGTCGGCATCTCCGCGCGCGACGCGCTGTGGGACTCGCCCGACTTCGTCCCGGAGTCCGAGGACATCGACGACCCGACGCGGCTGATCGCGCGCCTCGAGGCGACGGCCCGCGGCGAGGCGCCGCAGCGCGACGAGATGGACGACGCGCTCGAGCGGCTGCTGTCCGAGGCGTCGGATCCGGATGCCGCGCCGGACGCATCGTCGGCGGATTCATCGGCGGATTCGCCGGACGGCGAGGCTCCCGAGGGGCCGGACGGCGAGGCTCCCGAGGGGCCCAAGCCCGTCTGAGGTTCGTCCCCAGTTCCCGCCCGAGGGGGTCTCGGGCGGGAGCTGTGGAGAGCGGATCCGCGGAGCGCGCGGATCGCCCACCATGGGTCGCATGACCTACCTACGGCTCGACCCCGCGCATCCCCTGCTGTGGCGGGACGAGCGGACGCTGCAGCTCGGCGCGCACGCCGTCGTCACCGTCTGCGACCCGCAGCCCTGGCAGGAGCGGGTGCTCGACGCGCTCGAGCGCGGTGTCGACTCCGACGCGCTCGCGCGGATGACGTCGGCGCTCGCGGTGCCGCCGGACGAGTTCGCGGCCTTCGTCTCGCGGCTCCAACCGGCCGTCGCCCGGCCCGCGCCCGCCCGCGCCGTCCAGCTGCGCGCCGCGGACAGCGTCGATGCCGGCACGTGTCTGGACGTCGCCGAGGCGCTCGGCGCCGCGGGGGTGGCGGCGTGCCTCGCCGGCCCCCAGCAGCCGTTCGTGCGCGGCGAGCCGGTGATCCTCCTGGCGCAGCACCACCTGCCGCCGCACCTCCCCGCGCGGGTGATGTCCGAGGATGTGCCGCATCTCGCCGTCGTCTTCGATGCCGGCGGGGTGACCGTCGGCCCGGTGGTGGAGCCCGGGCGCACGGCGTGCCTCGCCTGCCTGTCCGCACACGAGCGCGACCGCGACGCGGCCTGGCCCGCGATCGCCGCCCAGCTGGTGTCGCGCCGGCCGCTCGCGGTGCCGCGGGCGCGCGCCATGGAGGCGGGCATGCTCGTCGCCCGGCTGCTGCGCGAGCGCGGCGCGGGCGGCGACGTCAGCGCGACGTCGTCCGTGCGGTCGGACGCGAGCGCCCGCCGGACGTGGCGTTCGCATCGACCGCACGCCGAGTGCCTGTGCGGGGCGGCTGCCCCGGTGCCAGATGCGGGCCGATCTCGGCGAGGAACCGAGACGCCGCCCGCTCCCCGCGCCCCGCATCCGACTGCCGCGCCCACGAGATCGACAGCGTTCGCGCGGCGCGCGTGATGCCGACGTAGGCGAGACGGCGCTCCTCGTCGACGCCCTCGGCGGTCTGCGCGTACGAGATGGGCAGCAGCCCCTCCGAGAACCCGAGGAGGTGCACGTGCGGCCACTCCAGTCCCTTCGCGGCGTGCAGCGTGGAGAGCGTGACGGTGCGCATCGACAGCTCGTGCTGATCCTTCGCCCGCGCCATGAGGTCGTCGGCGAACGCCCGCAGGGTGGCGTCGCGCGGCGCGTCCTCGGCCAGGCGCAGGATCGCGGCGCGCGCCTCCCACGCGTCGCGCAGGGCGCCGCCGGCCGTCGGCGGCTCGTCCTGGTGCCCGATGCCGCGGAGGGCCGTGCGGACGTCGTCGACGAAGCCCGCCCCGGTCGGGGCGACGGCGGCGGCCCGGATCGCGAGCACCGCCTGCCGCACCTCCGGCATGTCGAAGAAGCGGCGCCCGCCGAGGACGGTCGTGGCGATGCCGTGGGCGGCGAGGGCCTGCTGGATCCCCGCCGACTGCGCGTGCGAGCGATAGAGCACGGCGATCTCGTCGTGCTGCGCCGTGGCGAGCTGCGCGGCGATCGCGGCGGCGACGCCCTCGGCCTCCGACCGCTCGTCGGGGTAGGCGGTCACCGACGGGCGGGGCGCCTCCGGGTCGGCGGGGCGGGTGGCGGTGAGGGTGAGCGCTCCCGGCCGCCCGACCATCAGCGCGTTCGCGACGTCGAGCACGGCGGCCTCGGAGCGGTAGTTGCGCTCGAGGCGAACGACCGTCGCATCCGGGTAGCGCGCCCCGAAATCGAGCAGGTACTTCGAGTCGGCGCCCGTGAACGAGTAGATCGTCTGGCTGGCATCTCCCACGACGCAGAGATCGCGGCGGTCGCCCAGCCAGAGCTCGAGCAGGCGGTTCTGCAGCGGCGAGACGTCCTGGAACTCGTCGACGGTGAAGTGACGGTACTGCTCGCGCACGGCGACGGCGACCCGCGGCTCCGCCTCGAGCATGCCGGCGCAGGCGAGCAGCACGTCCTCGAAGTCGAGCTGGCGGCGCTCGTCCTTGAGCTTCTCGTATCGCCCCATCAGCTCGACGAGCGCGTCGGTGCGGATCGAGCCGACGGTCCGCCTCAGCTGGGCGTACTGCTCGATCGAGCGCATCGTCACCTTGCGCCACTCGATCTGCGACGCCACATCCCGCAGCGTGGCCCGGTCGGGTCGCAGGCGCATCGCGTCGGCGGCGTGCGCGAGCAGCTTCACCTTGTTGTCGATGATCCGCGGCGCCTCGTCGCCCGCCACCTGGGGCCAGAAGAAGTTGAGCTGCGACAGCGCCGCGGCATGGAAGGTCTTCGCCGAGACGCCGTCGATGCCGAGCGCCCGCAGGCGTCCCCGCAGTTCGCCGGCGGCCTTGGTCGTGAACGTGACCGCCATCACGCGCTGCGGCGAGTACGCGCCGGTGTCGACCCCGTGCGCGATCCTGTGCGTGATGACACGCGTCTTGCCCGCCCCCGCGCCCGCGAGCACCACGACCGGGCCGCGCAGTTTCGAGGCCGCCGCCCGCTGATGCTCGTCGAGGCCGTCGAGCGCGCTCACGACTCGAACCACTCGCGGATGAGGCGACGGGCGATCGATGCCTCCCCCGGCAGCCCGAGCTCCCCGCGGCCCGCCAGGGCCTCGCCGATCTCGGCGCGGGTGTACCACTGCAGGTGGATGATCTCGGTGCCGTCAGGGCGCGCCTCGTCGGGGTCGACCGCCGTCGCCTCGAAGCCGAGCATCAGCGAGTGCGGGAACGGCCACGCCTGCGATCGCACGTACCGCAGATCCGTGACGCGGACGCCGGCCTCCTCGAGCATCTCGCGGTGGATCGACGTCTCGAGCGACTCCCCCGCCTCGACGAACCCGGCGAAGCACGAGTGCATCTGCCCGCGCCAGTTGACGTTGGCGCCCAGCAGGATCCGCTCGCGCGCGGCGTCCGTGATGGCCACGATCACGGCGGGGTCGTTGCGCGGGAAGTGCTCACGGCCGCAGCGATCGCAGCGGCGCGACCAGCCGGCCTGGCGAAGGACGGCGTCGCCCCCGCAGGACGGGCAGAACCGATGACCGGTCAGCCAGCGGCCGAGGCTCACGGCCACCACGAGGCTGTCGGCCGACGCGGGGTCGAGCGCGGCGCCGATCTCTCGCGGGCCCGCCCAGCCGCCCGCCGATTCGAGCGGCGCGGGCGCGTCCGCGGGGAAGGCGGCCACGAGCACGGCCGCGCCGTCGGCGGCGCGGCCGACGAAGCCCCACTCCGCACCGGCGGGCACCTCGTCCGGGGCGAAGGAGCGGATCCGGGGATCGTCGCTCTCGTCTCGCACGGCGAGGGCGCCGTGGACGACGATCACCCGGGTGCGGCCGTCGGCGCGCGCCCGGTCGATGAGACCCGGCTCGTCTCGCTCGGCGGCGGCGCGATCAACGGCCGCGGGGCCCGTCGTGACGGACTCGACCGGCGCAGCGGCATCGGGACGACTCATGGGTGCTCCTCGCGTGACTCGCGGCGAGGCGCAGAGCACTGTGCGCTCACTGTGCGCTCTCGCGGGCGTGGCGCGGGCGGATCGCCCGGGCCTGCGACCTACCCTGGGGGGCATGGCACGCTCTCCTCTCACTCTAGCTGCGGCCGCCTCTGCGGCGGTCCCGGACGCCGAGGTGATCGGGGCCCGTCGCCTGAGCGCCGGCGGCAGCGGACGCTTCGACGCCGCGGTGGTGACGCTCCGCGACGGGCGGGAGCTGGTGGTCCGGGTCGCGCACGAGGACGGCGTCGACCAGGAGATCGCGGCCGAGGTGATCGCACTGCGGGCCCTCACCCCCGGCGTGCGCGGCATGCTTCCCTTCGCGGCGCCGGAGTACCTCGGCGCCGCCGCCCTGCCGCAGGGGCGCGCGGTCGTGACGACCTACGTGCCGGGCTACCTCATCGACGCCGAGGAGATCCCGCCGGGAGAAGGCGCCGCCGCGTCCGTCGGGCGGGCCCTCGCGGCGCTGCATGCCCTGCCGCCGTCGGTCGTCCGCGCGGCTGGCCTGCGCGAGCGCACCCCCGAGCAGTCGCGCGCCGACGTGCGCCGCGTGGTCGAGGCCGCCTCGCACAGCGGGCGCCTGCCCGTGCGGCTGACCGTCCGCTGGCGCGACGCGCTCGAGGACGACCGCCTGTGGGCGTTCGAGCCGGCGGTGTGCCTGGGCGGCACGCAGGCCACCTCGTTCCTCTTCGTCGACGACCAGCGCGGTGCGCCCGGGGTCTCGGGTGTGCTCGACTGGCACGGCCTCTCGATCGACGATCCGGCCGTCGACCTGCGCTGGATCGCCTCGGCGCCCGACGCCGCTAAGGACATCTTCCGGGCGTACGGCGAGGCGGCCCACCGCGCGCCCGACGCCGCCGTGCGGGTGCGCGCCCGACTGCACGCCGAACTCGAGTTCGCCCGCTGGCTCGTGCACGGTCTCGAGTCGCATCGCGCGGACGTGGTCGACGACGCCGCCGCCCTGCTCGAGTCGCTCGCCGAGGGCATCCGCGACGACGACCTGCTCGGCGACCTGGACGACGGTCGCACCGACATCGACGAGGCGATGACCGCGCTCGCGGGTGTGCCGCAGCCGGCAGCCGCCCCGATCGACACCTCGATGCACACCGACGCGTTCGACGCCGACGACCTCTCGCTCGCCCCGGACGCGTCGTGGAGCGACGAGAAGCGGGCCCGCGCGGCCTCCGCCGCCCAGGCGACGCAGCCGATCGACCCGTCGGAGTTCGTCGGGATCCCGGATTCCGTCGTCCCGGGGGCGCCGGATCACACCGACACGGACGCGATCCACACCATCACGCCCGACGAGGCCGAGCAGGCGAAGGAGCGGTCTCAGGCCGACGACGCCGCGCGGGCCGCGTTCCAGCGCTGGACCAACTCGGCCTCCGAGTAGACCCGGTCGTCGCGGATGACGAGGTCGTCGGCGACGTAGAAGAGGGCCACGTCGATGTCCTCCAGCGGCACACCGTGGCGGCGGTGGTACGCGACGCGGTACAGCGCGAGCTGCAGCATGCGCTGCTCCCGCTCGGCGGCCGTGCGGGGCGCCTTGCCGGTCTTCCAGTCGACGATCTCGATCCGGCCGTCGCGCTCGTAGACCGCGTCCAGCTTGCAGATCACGATGTGCGACGCGGTGCCGTCGGGTGAGGGCATCGCGAAGTCGATCTCGGTCTCGACCTCGATCGGCCGCAGCGCCGCCCATTCGCTCCGCAGGAACGTGTCGCGCAGCGCGGCCAGCGCGCTCTCGTCCTGCGCGGAGACCTCGGTCTCGGGCGCGAGATCCAGGTCGCCCCAGAGCTCCTCGTCGCTCTCCCACAGCGCGTCGTCCGTCGAGCTGCCGGGCCCGGCGATGCCCGATCGCTGCTCGACCCACTGATGGAAGAGGGTGCCGATGCGGGTCTGGGTGTACGGCCGCTCGGGAAGCGGGCGGTCGATCTGCGCCACCGTCCCCGCGAAGTCGGCCACGTAGTCCTTGAAGCGGGACGCGGGGATGCGCGTGGGAGCCGCCAGCGCCCGCCCCCGGCTGCGCTCCTCGCGCTCGGCGAGCAGGCGCGCCGCCTCGAGGGTGGGTTCAGCAGGGGCCGTCCGCGCCACGCGCTCCGCGGCCCGCGCGACCCGGGTGCGGCGGTGCCCCAGCGGATCCAGCGGCCACTCGCGCGTGAGCGCGGTGCCCTCGTAGGGGTTGTCGTCCTTGTCGACCTCGCCGATCTCCTCCAGCCCCAGCTCCTCGATCGCATCGAGGAGGTACGGGCTGGGTCTGCGCGGAGACTTCTGCCCCGCCCAGTGCGCGCCGGTGAGGAGCAGGTCGGATCGCGCGCGCGTGAACGCGACGTAGGCCAGACGACGCTCCTCCTCCTGCTGGTAGTCGCGGTAGGCGTCCTTGAAGCGCGTCAGCGCGCCACCGTGCGGGTAGGCCTTCGTCTTGCCCGCGGCCAGCGAATCGAGCGCCGCCTTGTGCCGCGCGGCCGCGTCCGGGCCCGCGTCAGCCATCGCCGTCGCCGGGTCCCACTGGAAGCGCGGCAGCGCGGCGGCATCGCCGCGGAGCGAGAACGGCGCGACGCCGAATCCGAACCACCCCGAGGTGTCGCTCACCCGGCTCGGCAGCTCGTCGTCGACAAGTCGCACGACCGCGACGGCATCCCACTCGAGGCCCTTCGAGCCGTGGATCGTCAGCAGCTGCACCACCCCGGGCTCGGGCGGCTCGGTGCGCGGCATCAGCTCGTCCGTCGACTCGGCCTTGTCGAGCCACGCGAGCAGGCTGCCGATCGTGCCGCGCTCGTCGGCCGAGAGGAAGC
This sequence comes from Microbacterium phosphatis, assembly GCF_049177115.1. Classification (GTDB taxonomy): domain Bacteria; phylum Actinomycetota; class Actinomycetes; order Actinomycetales; family Microbacteriaceae; genus Microbacterium; species Microbacterium phosphatis. Next base: position 1,948,226 of record NZ_CP185370.1, read on the forward strand.
CGCGGACCTCGTCGACGAACGCACGCAGCTGGGTCGAGGCGACCCGGGCCGGGCCTCGCGTCTCGTTGGCGGCGAGTTCGATGTCGAGCCGCAGCTCGAGCTCGATCAGGCGGATGAGCTCCGGGATCGGCTGCGCGACGGCGCGGCGCAGCCGTTCGAGCAGCTCGCCCGCCTTGCGCAGGCGACGTCGCCCCTCGGGGCTGATGTCCTCCAGCAGGCGGTAGCCGTCGCGCGTGGTGCGCACGAAGTCGACCGCGTCGACGATCGACACGGCCTCGTCGATGCCCGCGGAGCTGCGCAGGCGCGCCTTGAGCTCATCCGTCAGCGGCGTCAGGCCGCCGTCGCGCCGCGCCAGCTCGGTCGCGAGGTCGTACAGCGCCGCCATGTCGGCGACTCCGACACCGAATCGCGGGCCGACGAGGAGGCGGATCAGCGCGGATCCGGCCGTCGGGTCATGCAGCACCCGCAGCATCGACACGACATCGGTGACCTCGGGGGTGGACAGCAGGCCACCCAGTCCGAGGATGCGGTGCGGGATGCCGCGGTCGCCCAGCGCGGTGGCGAAGGTCTGCATGTGCTTCTTCGAGCGGAAGAGGATGGCGCCGGTGTGCGGCTTCGACCCGGTGTGCGCGGCGCGCACCGACTCGAACCACTCGGCGACCGCCGCGGCTTCGTCGTCGACCGTGAGCTCGAAGCGCGAGGCCACGCGCCCCTCGCCCGCACCCGGACGGGCCTCGAGCTCGGGCACGTCGAACGATCCGCGCCCCTGCAGCGGCCGCAGCACCCGGTTCGCCGTGGCGAGAATCCTGGCGTCGTTTCGCCAGCTCGTCATCAGGCTGAAGTGCGCGGCGGGCGTCTCGCGCGCGAACGCGCGGTCGAACGCGTAGAGGTTGTCGGCGCTCGCGCCGCGCCAGCCGTAGATCGACTGGTGCGGATCGCCCACCGCCATCACCGTGCTGTCACGGAACAGCTCGGCGAGGAACTGCGTCTGGATCACCGAGGTGTCCTGGTACTCATCGAGCAGCACCACCCGGTACTGCTCGCGCAGATCCGCACGCACCTGCGGAGCGCGCTCGACGATGTCGTACGCCCCGTTGACCTGATCGGCGAAGTCGAGCACCCCGCGGCGCTCCTTCTCGGCGATGTAGTCGCGGACGAGCTGGACGAGGATCGGCATCGCCCCGAGGTTGGCGGCCGCCTTGTCGACCGCCTCCTTCTCGCGGTACGGCTCGAACTGCGCGGCCTGGTCGAGGGCGGTGCGCTCGAGCCCGTCGAGGTCGATGCGGTGGTCGAGCACCTCGGCGGCGAGCCGCTGCACGGCGTCGACGACCCCGTTCAGCGCCCGATCGACGTCCTCCAGCCCGGGGATGCGGGCGCGCAGCACCACGTGCCGGGCGATCAGCCACGAGGCGGACTGGCTGAGCATCGCGGCGTCGGGATCCCGCCCGATGCGCGCGGCGTGCTCTCGCACGATGGCGTCCGCGAACGCGTTGTAGGTGGCGACCCGCGGACGGATCATCAGGTCGTCCGCCGTGCGGGGGGCGGCCGGATCCCAGCCGGTTCCGTATGCGCCGGCCAGCCCGTCGAGCACCTCGCGGCGCACAACGTCGCGCTGGGCGACGGAGGCGGCGGCGTCGACCCGGGCGAGAGCGCCCTCGGCGACGATCCGTCGCAGGTGCGGCAGCAGGCCGCGACGGCCGAACTCGTCGATCAGCGCCAGGCGCGCCCCGATGCGCTCGGCGAGCTCGCCCGCCGCCTTGCGGGTGAACGTCAGCCCGAGGATCTCATCGCGCCGCACGTGCTCGTTCGCGACGAGCCACACCACGCGCCCCGCCATGGTCTCGGTCTTGCCGCTGCCGGCACCGGCCACAACAAGGGCGGGGCTCGGCGGCGCCTCGATCACCCGCTGCTGCGCGGGCGTCGGGGTCGGCAGCCCGAGCGCCGCCGCGATGTCGGTGGCGGAGAGCCCGTGTCCGCGCGGCCACGCGGGAGCCGCGGCGTGCTCGACATCGATATCGGTCTGCATCGTCATATCTGCTCTGGCGTCCTATGCGCTCACGGACGGGATGGTGTGGATCCGGCAGGGCTTCACGAACATGCCCTCGGTGCAGTGCGCATCGACCTGGGCGGTGAAGCTCGAGGCCGACATACCGCGTGCCGCCTCCGCGACGCGCCGCAGGAACTCGGTGCGCGGCTCGTCCGCGAGGCGGTGCTGATGAGCGACGCGGTACTGGCTCTTCGCGAGGGTCTGCGACACGATCACGAGCCGCGCTCCGGCCAGCCCGTGGGCGGGCGCGCCGTCGATCAGGCCCTCCTGCACGGCCACCTGGTACGCCGCCAGCTGGGCGTGAGCGCGGACGTCGTTGTCGCCGGGCTTCTCATAGCGCCCGCTCTTGAGGTCGACGACCACCACGTGCTCGGCGGCGTCACCGGATCCCGCCATCGCGGTCCATCCCCGCGAGCGCGCCGGGGCGTGCTCGCCGCTGCCGGGCGGGTACGTCTCGACCCGGTCGATGACGCCGCGCACGATCGCCCGGCGCGGCCCGTCGAGCTCGTCGCCGACGTAGACCCGCGGCGCGGCGTCCGCGTCGGTGACGGTCTCGACCGCGAAGGTGAACTGCGCCTCCGAGGCGACGTGCGCTCCCCCGTCGCCATGCACCTCGCGGAGGTAGGCGTGCAGCCGGTCGACGTACAGCTCGGCCCTGGCACGCTCCTTCACCGCGATCCAGGGCGTCTCGAAGTCGAGTTCGGGCCAGCGCTCCTCGACCACGGAGCGGAGCCCATCGAGATCGCCGTCAGGGAACCGCTCGAGCGCGGCGTGCAGGATCGTGCCGATGCCGGCGCTCGGGGCGGTCACCGTGTTGCCGCCCAGGCTGTCGATGGCCCAGCCGAGACCGCACTCCTCGAACGCCTCCATGCGCGACGGGGACACCCGCGCCGGGCCCGCATCGAGATCCCGCAGCGGCTCGGTGGTCGAGGGCGCGCGCACGCCGTACCAGTCGCCGGGGTCGGCCCCGGGCACGTCGGCCGCGGCGAGCATCGACAGCTGCCCCGCGGCCTCCGCGCGCTCACGCTCGTCGTCGGAGGAGGTCAGCGTGCGGCGGTGGCGCGCGACGAGCCCCCGCAGGGTCAGCGGGTGCTCGGACCGGACGTCGTCGCCGGAGGGATCGGGGAGGAACGAGAACAGGGCGCTGGGCCCGGTCGTGTCGTCATCGACCGCCGTCACGAGCAGCCGGGTGCGGGCGCGGGAGACCGCGCGGACGAACAGGCGCAGTTCGTCGTGCATGGCGGCGCGTCTGCGGTCGAGGGCCCCGAGATGCTCGACCTCGAGCCGGCCCGCGCGCCGCGCGGCGATCGTCTCAGCCAGGCGCCACGACTCGAGCAGGCCACCGCGCAGGCGCACGTTGGGCCAGACGCCCTCCTGCACGCCGGCGATGACGACGGCGTCGAACTCGGCGCCCAGCGCATTGGCCGGAGTGAGCAGCGTGACGGCCCCCACGCGATCCGGGGACGACAGCGTGTCCTCGGGGACGTCGCTCTCGAGGATCTCGCGGATGAATGGCAGCGGGCCCTCCTCGGGGCTGCGCTCGACCGATCGCTTGGCCGCGGCGAACAGGGCGACGAGGCCGTCGAGCGCCCTCCCCACCTCGGCGGCGACCGGCCCGTCGCCCTGCGCCAGCTGAAGCCAGGCGCTCTCGAGGCGCTGCCCGTCGCCGGTGCGCGCCCGATCCCACACGAGCCACAGCAGCTCGTGGATGGTCGCGCCGCGCGCGCCCTCGGCGTGCACCATGCGCAGCGTCTCGGCCAGGCGACGCCCGGTGCGGGCCTCGGGGGTGTCGATCAGGTCGAAGGCGGCGGGCTCGCCGAGCGCCTCGTGCAGCAGCTCTCGCGCAGGGCGGTTGCCGCCCTCGGCCAGCTCGCCGTGGCGCATGTGTGCACGCAGCCGGCGCAGGCCGATGCCGTCGAGCCCGCCGAACGGCGACCGAAGCGCCTCGATCAGGCTCTCGGGGTCGCGCGCGTCGTGATCGTCCAGCCCGAGCCGCACGATCTCGACGATGTCGTGCACCACGCTCTCGCTGCCGAGCGGGCGCTGCACGCCCGCGGCCCGGGTGGGCACCTCGCGCGCCGCGAGCTCGGCCTCGAGCATCGTGAGCTGCCGGGTGTCGTGCGCGATCACGGCCATCCGCGACCACGGCGTGCCCCCGAGCAGGTGCCAGTCGCGCAGCGCCCAGGCGATGCGATCGACCTCCTCGTACGGGGAGCTCGCGAGGAGGGTCTCGATCACGCCGTCGGGCTCGGTCTCGGGGCCGGGCGCGCGCCGGTGGGCGACGACGCCGGCGGTGCCGATCGCCTGCGTCACGCTGCGCGTCAGGCGGGTCAGCGCGGGGGCGGACCGATGCTCGCCGTCGAGCACGTGCCGGTCGCCGAGCGACGTCGACAGACGCAGGAAGAGCTCGGGCGTGACGCCCCGGAAGGCCCCCGACCCGATGTCGGGATCGCCGAAGGCGAGAACCGCGACGCCGCGCGCCCGCAGCGCCTCGACGACGGCGATGCCGCCGCGTGTGAGCTCCTGCGCGTCGTCGATGAGCACCACACGCAGGCGCTCGAGACCAGCGATGACGGTGCCGTCGCGCAGGGCGACCGCCGCCTCGCCGTAGAGCTCGGCGACCTCGCGATGGGGCGAGCGCATGCCGTCGAGCACGTTCCGGTAGTCGCGGAGGAAGCGCGCCACGGAGGTCCAGGCGGGCACGTCCAGCGACGCGAGCTCGGTGGGCCCGACCCCCAGCTCCGTGAGCTCGCTGAGGAACGCGCGCAGCTCGGAGCGGAAGCCCGTCGAGGCGCGCACCGGCGCGCCGAGGTGATCGGGCCAGAGGGGCATGCCGTCGGCCTCGTCCTGCTCGTCGCCGGCGAGGATGTCGGCCACGATCCGATCCTGATCCGCGCCGGTGAGCAGCTTGGGCGGCTCGTCGCCGCGGCGGACCGCCTCGGCGCGCACAACCTGGAAGGCGAACGATCCCACCGAGCGCGCGAGCGGCCCGGGGGTGGCGACCTGGACCCGCACGCCGAGCTCGTCGCGCAGACGCGTGGCCGACCCGCGGGTGGGGGTCAGGACAACGAGCTCGTCGGCGGCGACCCCGCCGCCGAGCAGCCGTGCGACGCGCTCGACGAGCACGGCGGTCTTGCCCGTGCCGGGTGCCCCGACCACCGTGCCGGACGCCTCGGCCGGCAGCATGAGGACGGCCTCCTGCGCGCGATCCCAGCGCCGCGTGCCCGCCGTCGAAGTCATGTCTCCACGCTAAGCGGCGGCTCCGACATTCGGCCGCGATGCGGCCCCGCGTCGCGGGCGAGAGCCGGGCGCGTTCGCCCTCAGCGTTCACCGCCTGCCGCGTCGGCGCCCTGCCATAGAGTTGTCGCACGACCCGCTCGCATCACCCCGCGGCGGCTTCTGGCGCGACGAAAGGCAGTCACCTGTGGACATCCGCATCGGCATCATCAACACCGGCCGCGAGCTCAGCTTCGAGTCGTCCGAGAGCGCCGACGCTATCAAGGCCACCGTGGCCGAGGCCATCGCCAGCGGCAGCCCGCTCAGCCTGAGCGACATCAAGGGCAACTCGTACATCGTCCCGACCGCGAACCTGGCGTTCGTCGAGGTCGGCAGCGAGGAGACCCGTCGCGTCGGCTTCGTCGCCTGACATGTACATCCTGCTCGCCCTGATCGCCGCGGTGGCGATCGGTGTCGGCATCCACTTCGCACTGCCGGGCCGCACGACCCGCGGCGTGGCCGTGGCACCCGCCATCGCGGGCGGGACGGCGGCCGTCGTCTACGCGATCTGCACGTGGTCCGGACTCGGCGAGGGCAGCATCTGGACCTGGGTCGCGGTGCTCGCCGCCCCCGCTCTGCTGTCGTGGGGCGCGACCGCCGCGTTCAGCCGGGTCCGCGCCACGCATGACGCCGAGCGCGCCCGCGCCGCCGGCCTCGCCGCCTGACGCGCGATCCGAAGATCCCCTCGCCCGCCCGGCGAGGGGATCTTCGTCTGTGCGGGCCTAGCCTTGCCCCGTGAGCATCGGACTGCACCACGTCGAGATCTGGGTCGAGGACGCCGAGCGCGCGGCGGCCGAGTGGACGTGGATCCTCGGGCGACTGGGCTGGACCGCCGACGGCGCATGGCCTGGCGGCTTCTCGTGGCGAGCCGGCGACCTGTACATCTCCTTCACCGAGGCGCCGCGTCAGCGGGGCTCCCACGACAGGCGCCGCGAGGGGCTCAACCACCTCGCCTTCCGCGGCGGCGGTCCGCACGATGTGGACCGCATCGTCGCCGAGGCGCCCGCGCACGGCTGGACACCGCTCTACGCAGAGCGATACCCGCACGCCGGTGGTCCGGATCACCACGCGGGCTGGCTGGAGAACGGCTCCGGATTCAAGGTCGAGATCGTCGCGGACGCGCCGGACGAGGGCGTTCGGGGATGAGCGCCTACCGGCGGCCGGCCATCGCGCCGCGGGAGTTCGTCGATCCGGCCGGCCATCCGATCGCGTACGGATCGCGCTGGCGTGAGGAGTCGCCGCCGCGCCTCGGGGAAGCCGCGGCGATCCTGGAGACCGCCGGCGACCCCTGGCGCGCCTGGCCGCGTCGCTGACGCCGGCGCAGCGCTCAGGCGGCGGTCGTCGCCAGCGGTGCCGCTCGCTCGAGCTGCGGGAAGGCGCGCAGCACCATGTCGACGAGGCGGTCGAGCGACCGCGTCAGCGGGTCGGTGGCCGGGACCCCGTGCTCGAGCTCGATGTCGTCGATGGCCTCGCCGATCTCGGCGTCGGTCATGCCCTCGTGGTTGACGGTGACGCCGATCACCCGGGTGTCCGCGAACGCCTCGATGAGCTTCACCTCGCTCGCGAGCGTCGGCATCGCCACCATCGGGAAGTCGCCGAGCACCTCGCGGCGCGGAGCGTGCTGGACCACCACACCCGCAGGGCGGCTGCCGCGCAGGATGTGCGCGGAGGTCAGGTAGGCGGGGTGGCTGAGCGCCCCCTGGCCCTCGACGATGATGATGTCGGGATCCTCGCCCTCGAACGCGGCGACGACCTGGTTCTCGACCTCGCCCGAGCAGAACTGCGGCACCAGGGCGTCCAGCGCGACGCCGTATCGGCCGCCCTGGATGATCGTCGTCTGACCCGTGCCCACCATCACCGCGCGGATGCCGCGGTCGTTCAGCGCCTGCACGAGGAGGGTGGCGGTGGTGCGCTTGCCGATCGCGCCGTCGGTGCCCAGCACGGCGATGCGCGGGCAGGTGACGTCGAAGATCCGCCCGGAGAAGAGGTGGAGGTCCTTGGTCTCGCGGGGACGACGGATGTCCGTGATCGTCACGTTGGCGAGGATGCTCGCCGCCGCGAACTCGGCGTCGTCGCTCAGGAACTCGTGGAGCCCGTTGATGATGTGCATGCCGCGGGCGATGCCGTCCAGCAGCACCACGCGCTGCGCGGGCGAGAGCAGCCCGTCGGCGGGGGCGACGCCGCAGATCAGGTAGTCGGGCACCCGGCCGGCGTGCGCGATCGCCTCGGCGAGGTCCGCCAGGATCGGGATGCCCTCCGGCTCGCCGTCGAGGACCATGCCGGCGTCGGATCCGGCGTGGCGGCTGTCGAGGACGCTGAGGATCTCGTACTTCTCGGAGTGACGCACGAGGCCGTTGGCGGTCTTGCCGTCCTGCTCGCCGAACTGCCCCTCGCAGTACACGATGGCGGTGGTGCCGGCGGGGATCTCGGGGAGCGAGATGGAGCGGGCGTCGGAATGGGTGCGCATGGTTCTCCCAGCAGTCACACAGAGCGGGCGACTGAACACGGAGAGGCCATGGGCCGGTCGGCAGACGAGAAGACATCCCTGATCGCCGGCGAGCTGCCGGCTGCGCTCACCGTAACAGGTGGACATGCGCTCCCGCCCGGGCGCGTCGCCGGTGCGGAGCGGCGCTAGGACGAGAGCCCGAGGGCGTCCATCCGGCGCGCGTGCGCGGCCATGAGGGCCGTGAAGACGGGTTCGACCTTCTTCTCGTCGTCGACGCCGAGGCGCTGCGGGCGCAGGGCCGCACGCGCGACGAGCAGGGTGTCGCCCACGAGCCGGCGGGCCCACATCGACAGCAGCGAGCGCATCTCGTCGTCGGTGTCGATGGTCGAGCGGATCAGGTCCACGATCAGCTCGCGATCGCTGTCGACGTTCAGGATCCGCGCGATGCGGCGGCCGGTGTCGGCGTACTCGGCGGCGAGGGTCCGGTAGAAGTCGTCGAGCATCCCGGCGGTGATGTGGACGGACAGCATCGTCTCGCGGGGCCGGGCGCCGATCGTCGCCCAGCGGAACTCGTCGAGCTGCTGCTGGAAGGGGCGCATCACCTCGGCGGGGTCATCGCCCCGATCGCGGATCACGTCGACGATCGCGCGGTGCTTGACGAGGGCGGCGCCGGCCGCGAGCGACAGCGCCTCCTTCTCGTTCAGATCCGGGGTCGCGCGGATGAGGCGTGACAGCGTCTCGAAGTAGCCCAGCTGCAGGTAGGCCGCCTGCCCGAGGAAGGTCTCGACGTCGGGCGCCAGCTCCTCGAAATCGACCCGGGTCGCATCGCCCATGTCGCCGCGCGAACGCAGCCGCAGGATCCGCGCGGGCGGGCGTTGGCGCCAGAACCTCCAGTTGACCACGGGCCCAGCCTAGAGCGTGCGCGCGGCGGTCCCGGGGATCCGAGAGGTCGCTCGGGTAGGCTGGCACCGTCCCCGGCGACGGATCGGGGCCGCCGCGCCTGGAGCAGACAAGGGCGTGGATCTCATCTCCTCAGGCGGCGACGGCCGCCGGACAGGCCGCACACAACAGTGACCACCTTCACCGACCTCGGCGTCGACCAGGACATCGTCGACGCTCTCGCCTCCAAGGGCATCGTCGACTCGTTCCCCATCCAGGAGCAGACCATCCCCCTCGCCCTCCCGGGCCAGGACGTGATCGGTCAGGCCAAGACCGGCACCGGCAAGACCTTCGGCTTCGGCATCCCCGTGGTGCAGCGCCTCGGCCAGACCCCCGAGCCGGGCGTCAAGGCGCTCATCGTCGTCCCGACCCGCGAGCTCGCGGTGCAGGTCTACGAGGACCTCCAGCTGCTCACCTCGAACCGCCCGACCAGCGTCGTCGCCATCTACGGCGGCAAGGCGTACGAGGGCCAGATCGAGCAGCTCAAGGCGGGCGCGCAGATCGTCGTCGGCACGCCCGGCCGCCTCATCGACCTCGCGGGCCAGCGCCTGCTCGACCTCTCGAACGCGACCGAGGTCGTCCTCGACGAGGCCGACAAGATGCTCGACCTCGGCTTCCTCGCCGACATCGAGAAGATCTTCCAGAAGGTCTCGCAGACGCGCCACACGCAGCTGTTCTCGGCCACGATGCCCGGCCCGATCGTCGCGCTGGCGCGACGCTTCATGACCAACCCGATCCACATCCGCGCGACGGATCCGGACGAGGGCCTCACGCAGGCGAACATCAAGCACGTCATCTACCGCGCGCACTCGCTGGACAAGGACGAGGTCATCGCCCGCATCCTGCAGGCCGAGGGCCGCGGCAAGACCGTGGTCTTCACGCGCACCAAGCGCGCGGCGCAGCGTCTCGTCGACGAGCTCGGCGACCGCGGCTTCAACGTCGGCGGCGTGCACGGCGACATGGGCCAGGAGCAGCGCGAGCGCTCGATGGCCGCGTTCAAGGCGGGCAAGGTCGACGTGCTCGTGGCGACCGACGTCGCCGCGCGCGGCATCGACGTCGACGACGTCACCCACGTGATCAACCACACGATCCCGGACGACGACAAGACCTACCTGCACCGCGCCGGACGCACCGGCCGCGCGGGCCGCACCGGCATCGCGATCACGTTCGTCGACTGGGACGACCTGCACAAGTGGGCGCTCATCAACCGCGCCCTCGAGTTCGGTCAGCCCGAGCCGACCGAGACCTACTCGTCGAGCCCGCACCTCTACACCGACCTCGACATCCCCGCCGGCACCAAGGGGCGCCTGACGACGGCCCCGCGGGCCGAGCGCGCCCCGCGCACCGACCGCCCGGCCCGCACCGACCGTCGCACGGGCGATGGCCCGGTGCGCAACGAGCGCCGTTCGGGCGAGGGCGAGCCGCGTCAGCGCACGCGCCGTCGTCGCGGCGAGGGCGAGGGCGAGGCCACCTCCGAGACCCCGGCCCCCATCGCCGAGCACGGCGCTCCCGCCGAGGTGACCGAGGGCTCCGGCACGCACGACGGCCAGGGTTCCGAGCACCACGACGGCAAGCCCGCCGCCGCGCGTCGCCGCCGTCGTCGCCGTCGCTCGTCGGGCACAACCGCCCAGGGCGCCTGAGCCTCAGCAGTTCCGCCACAGAACGCCGTTCCGGATCCTCCGGGGCGGCGTTCTCTGGCGAAAGCGGGCCTCAGGAGGGGTAGACGGGAGCGGTGCCCGTGGCGCGCTCGATGATCCGCTCGACCATCTCGTCGCTGGTGGTGTTCTCGCCGGGCACGTTCGGCTTGCCGCGGCCGTGGTAGTCGCTCGAGCCCGTGACGATGAGGTCGCTCTCGGCGACGAGGCGACGCAGCAGGCGCTTGCCCTCCTCGGTGTTCTCGCGGTGGCCGATCTCGAAGCCGGCGAGCCCCGCATCGATCAGGTCGCGCAGCAGCGACGAGGGCAGCACCCCGCGGCCCGAGGCAGGGTGGGCCATGATGACCACACCCCCGGCGGCGGTGACGAGGTCGACGACGCGGAACGGATCCGGCGCGTAGTGCGGCTCGTAATAGCCACGGCGCGGGTGCAGCAGCCCGTCGAAGGCCGCGCTGCGGTCGGCGGCGAGACCGCGCGCGACGAGGGCGTCGGCGATGTGGGGCCGGCCCACCGTGGCGTCCGCGGTGGTCTGGGCGAGCACGTCGTCCCACGTCAGGTCGTAGTCGCGCCCGATGCTGTTGACCATGCGCTCGGCGCGCCCGATCCGGTCGTCCCGGATCCGCTCGGTCTCGGCCCGCAGGGCGGGGTGCTCGGGGTCGAAGAGGTACGAGAGCATGTGGACGCTGCGCCACTCGTGCTGCGCGGAGAACTCCATGCCGGGCAGCAGCGTCATGCCGAGCGACGTGGCGGCCTCGGCCGCCTCGGCCCAGCCCGCGGTCGTGTCGTGGTCGGTCAGGGAGACCGTGCGCAGCCCGTGCCGGTGAGCCGATGCCATGACGTCGGCCGGCGGCTCGGTGCCGTCCGAGCAGACGGAGTGCAGGTGCAGATCGCTCGGCCCGGTGAACCTCTTGCCGTCGTCGTCATGCACTCGCCGATCGTATCCCCATCCTCAGAGCCGGAGCGCACCGGACTCCAGGCAGAACCGCGCCGGATATCCCAGGGTTTCTCAGCGGGCCGACCTAGGGTCGAAGGCGTGCTGCGACTGCTGGGGATCATCGTCACGGTGCTGTTCGCGATCGCGACGGCCATCGTCAGCTGGCCCCAGTTCTTCCGTCTCGAGCAGGTGACGCCCGTCGCCCAGATCGTGTCGATGCGCGGTGTGCTGGTGGTCGCATTCGCGGCCCTCACGCTGCTGTTTCTGCTGCTGGCCCTGGCCCGCCCGATGCGCGGATTCGCCATGTCGGTCGCGCTGGTCGCCGGCATCGGCGCCATCGCGGGCGGGGTGACGCTCGGCATGCGCGGCTATGGCGAATCGCTGCCGCCCGAGACCGAGTCGAGCGTCCGCGTGATGACCTGGAACACCGCCGGCGACGCCACGGGCGCCTACCAGATCGCCCAGTCGGCGGTCGCGATGGACGCCGACATCATCGCGCTCCCGGAGACCGCCCAGACCGTGGGCGAGGACGTCGCGGTCGAGATGCGCGAGCTCGGCCGTCCCATGTGGGTGCACCACGTGCAGTACAACAAGGACATCGAGCGCGGCCCGCAGTCGTGGGTCACCACGATCCTGATCTCACCCGACCTCGGCGACTACGCCGTCATCGGCTCGTCGGACGACGGCACGAGCAACACCGGCATGCTGCCGAGCGCGGTGGTTATGCCGGTCGACGGCACCGGCCCGACGGTCGTGGCCGTGCACGCGATCGCCCCGCGTCCGGCGTACATGGACAGCTGGCAGCAGGACCTGCGCTGGATCGCCGACCAGTGCCCGCAAGACCTCAACGTGATCATCGCGGGCGACTTCAACGCGACCCTCGACCACATGTCGCCGCTGGCGGCGGGCAGCGGGCAGCTGGGCTACTGCCACGACGCCGCGGCGGCCACCGGCAACGGCGCGGTCGGCACGTGGCCCACGGACGTGCCGTCGCTGCTGTCCACCCCGATCGACCACGTGATGCACTCCGACCACTGGCGCGCGACCGGGTCGGTCGTGCTGACGACGCTGGACGGCACGGGCAGCGACCACCGCCCGCTGATCGTGCAGCTCGAGCCGGTCGACTAGCTCGCGCGCGACCGGCCGCGGCGGACGAGCATCGCCACCAGGCGCCACGCGAAAAAGGCGAGCCCGAGGAACAGCGTCGCCACGATGACGAACGGCAGCGCGGCGCCCTGGCCCGAGAGCAGGCGCAGGATCATCCCGATCACGAGGGTCGACACCCACACGATGCCGCCGACCGCGAAGCCGTCGGGGCGCCGGTGCGTCGCCGCGCCGATGGCGGATCCTGCGGCGAGCCCCAGGATGAACGGCCACGCGGTCGTCAGGTAGCCCGTCACCGACAGATCCTCGTGATGCGAGAGGCGCCCGATCGCCGCGAAGGCCAGCACCACCACGAGATCGATGCCGAAGACGGCCAGGCGATGAGGGCGGACGGGCTCGGTGCTCATCCCGCCAGGCTACGGGAACCCCCACCGGGGTTGCGCGGGCGGTGTGACAATGGAGGGATGAGCGAGCAGGCCACAAGCGAGCAGACCCCGCCTTCGACGCAGAAGCAGCCCCAGAGCGTTGTGAACCGACGCCAGCCCTATCCGCAGGGCTTCCTCGACACCATCTCGCAGGGCTGGGCCGAGCGCCCGGAGCAGATGCCGCCCCTTCGCGAGCAGGCGCCGTACGCGGCCGCCCGCCGTGCCGCGGTGTCGGAGGCGTTCCCCGGCAAGCGCCTCGTGATCCCCGCCGGCTCGCTCAAGCAGCGCAGCAACGACACCGACTACCCGTTCCGCGCGCACTCGGCGTTCACCCACCTCACCGGCTGGGCCAGCGACGCCGAGCCCGACTCCGTGCTGGTGTTCGAGCCGAACGGCGACGGCCACGACGTCACCCTGTACTTCCGCGAGCGGGCTGATCGCACCACCGCCGAGTTCTACGCGGACGCCACGATCGGCGAGTTCTGGATCGGGCCGCGGCCCGCCCTCCCCGGCATCGCCGGCGAGCTCGGCGTCGCGACCGCCCACCTCGACGCGTTCGAGCCGGGCGAGGACGACCTGGTGGTCGACGAGCACGACGACCTCACGCGCTTCGTCTCGGAGCTGCGTCTCACCAAGGACGCCTACGAGGTCGCCCAGATGCGCCTGGCCATCCAGGTCACCGCCGACGGCTTCGACGACATCATCCGCGAGCTGCCGCGGATCATCGAGCACCCGCGCGGCGAGCGCCTCGTCGAGGGAGTGTTCCACCAGCGCGCGCGCAGCGACGGCAACTGGGAGGGCTACGACACGATCGCCGCCTCCGGTCCGCACGCCTGCTTCCTGCACTGGACTCGCAACGACGGCCCCGTGCTGCCGGGCGACCTGATCCTCATCGACGCCGGTGCCGAGGTCGACAGCCTGTACACGGCCGACATCACGCGCACGCTGCCCGTCAGCGGCACCTTCACGCCGATCCAGCGCCGTGTGTACGAGACGGTCCGCGAGGCCGCCGACGCCGCATTCGCCGTCGCCCGTCCGGGCGTGAGGTTCCGCGAGGTGCACGCGGCGGCCATGGAGGTGCTCGCCCGCCGCACCGCCGAGTGGGGTCTGCTGCCCGTCACCGCTGAGGAGGCCCTCGATGCCGACCGCGGTGGCCAGCACCGCCGCTACATGGTGCACGGCACAAGCCACCACCTCGGGCTCGACGTGCATGACTGCGCCCAGGCGCGCCGCGAGATGTACTACGACGGTGTGCTCGAGCCCGGCATGGTCTTCACGATCGAGCCGGGACTGTACTTCCAGATCGACGACCTGACCGTCCCCGAGGAGTACCGCGGCATCGGCGTGCGCATCGAGGACGACATCCTCCTCACCGAGGACGGCCCGGTCAACCTCTCGTCCGCCCTCCCCCGCACCGCGGACGAGGTCGAGGCCTGGATGGCCCGGCTGCGCGGCTGATCAGCGGACGAACCCGCTCACGATCGGGGCGAGCTCCGCGCCGATCGTGAGCGGGTCGCGTCTGCGGCCGGCGACGGCGAATCCGTGATCGGCGCCCTCGATCCACGCGATGCGGGCATCCTGGCAGGTCGCCACAACCGCCTCGAACTGCTCGATCGGCTGGATGAACGTGTCGCGGGTGCCCTCGACGAACAGCTGCGGGAGCGCGATCGCCGGGAGGTGCTCGGCCCGCGGCTTCTCGGGCTTCCCCGGCGCGTGCAGCGGGTAGCCGAGGTACACCAGGCCCTCCACGGCGAGGTCGCCCTCAGCCGCGGCCATCGAGGCCATCCGGCCGCCGTACGACTTGCCCACGGCCCACACGGGCAGCCCGAGGCCCCCGGCGTGGGCCGCCACCGCGCGCCAGGTGACTACGGCGTCGGCCGGGCGACCGGGCATCCGCCGCCCCGCCTCGACGTAGGGGAAGTTGAAGCGCACGACCGTGATCCCGTCCGCGGCCAGCGCCCTCGCGAGGCCCTCGTAGAACGGGTGCGTCATCCCGGCGCCGGCGCCGTGCGCGAGCACCACGACCGCGCGCGGATCCTCAGCCGGATCCGTCGCGATCGAGACGTCGAGGCTCACGCGCGGTCGGCGTCCGGATCCTTCGGCGCCTCGGGCTGCGAGACGGGGGCGCTCGATGCGTCGCCCTCGGGCGTCCACACGGGCGTCTGCGGGACGACCGGCGTCGGCGGCACGGCGGGGGTGGCGGTGGGCGCCGACGGATCGACGCGGACACCGAAGCGGGGCGGCTCCTGCGCCACGGGGGGCGCGACCGGGGCGGCGGCCGGCTGCGCGGGGCGCGCGACGGCGACACCGCCCAGCACCTGACGCGCCTTGCCGTAGCTGCGCGACAGCACGGTCACCTCGTAGTGGTCGGCCGAGACCTGGGTCACGCTGGCGAAGTCGCGGCGACGGCGCACCATGGCATAGGTCGCGATCCGCAGGAGCATGCCCAGCGCGACCGCGACCAGCAGGTAGCCGGCGAACGATCCGAACGGCGCACCGGGGTTCCAGATGGCGATCATCGCGACGAACAGCAGGCCGAGCAGGGCGCCGTTGAGCGCGCCCGTCCAGGCGGCCTGCGCGTAGCCGAGGCGGCCGGTGACCTTCTCGACGGTGCGCAGCGCGGTGCCGACGATGGCGATGTCGGCAGCCGGCACCTCGCCCGCGATGAGCGAGGACACCGCCTTCTGCGCCGCTTCGTACTCCTTGAAGCTCGCGACCGTCTCGCCCGTCTCGAACGGCTTGCTCATCCCGCTCATCATGCTCATGCGCGCCATTCTCCCACGCGCCCCCATCCGGCGGGCCGAGGCGGGCACGGGGCCCGGGATCCGCGGATCGGCGGACTACGCTGGGAGCATGAGCACGCAGAGGGTATTCGCGGCGCGCCTGGCCGGGTGCGCTGTCTTCGACCCCGCGGGCGACCGGCTCGGCAAGGTCCGGGATGTCGTCGTCGTGTATCGAAGTAGCGGAGCCCCCCGCGTGATCGGGCTCGTGTGCGAGATCCCCGGGCGCCGTCAGGTGTTCGTGTCGATCGGCCGCGTGACCTCGATCTCGGCCGGCCAGGTCATCACCACCGGCCTCATCAACGTGCGCCGCTTCCAGCCTCGCGCCGACGAGGTGCGTGTGCTCGCCGAGGTCGTCGGTCGCCGCGTGCACTTCGTCGACGGATCGGGTTCCGCCGTCATCGAGGACGTCGCGATCGAGCCGAACCGCGTGGGCGACTGGGCCATCAGCCAGCTGTTCCTGCGGAAGCCGAAGACGAGCGCCTCGCCGTTCGCCAAGGGCCCCACGACGTTCGCCACCTGGGCCCAGGTGCGCGAGCAGCACACCCCGGGGCAGGCGCAGTCGGCCGAGGCCCTCGCCGCCAGCTACGCCGAGCTGCGCCCCGCCGACCTCGCCAACACGCTGCTCGATCTGCCCGAGGACCGCATGATCGAGGTCGCCGAGGAGCTCTCGGACGAGCGTCTCGCCGACGCCCTCGAGGAGATGCCCGAGGACGAGCAGGTGCACATCCTCGAGAAGCTCGGCGACGAGCGCGCCGCCGACGTCCTCGACGCCATGGAGCCCGACGACGCCGCCGACCTGCTGGCCGAGCTCGAGCCCGAGCGCTCCGAGGAGCTCCTGCAGCTCATGGAGCCCGAGGAGGCCGAGGACGTCCGCATGCTGCTGCGCTACGGCGCGGACACCGCGGGTGGTCTGATGACGCCCGAGCCGATCATCATGTCGGCCGACGCCACGATCGCCGAGGCGCTCGCCACGATCCGCCGCCACGAGCTGCACCCCGCCATCGCCGCGAGCGTGTTCGTGACGCTGCCCCCGTACGAGACCCCCACGGGGCGGTTCCTCGGCGCGGTGCACTTCCAGCGCATGCTGCGCTACCCGCCGCACGAGCGGATCGGCGCGATCCTCGACGACACGATCGAGCCGGTGCTCGTCACGGCCGGTGCGGCCGAGGTCGCTCGTCGCCTCGCGAGCTACGACCTCGTGTCGGTTCCGGTCGTGGATCAGGCGCGACGGCTGATGGGCGCGATCAGCGTCGACGACATGCTCGACTACCTGCTGCCCGACGACTGGCGCTCGCACGATGCCGACGAGCCGCTCCCCGCGGCCCCCACCACCGGCGCGATCCCGATTGTGAGGCGCGGATGATGGCGTCGCGCGACATGTCGCGCCCCGACGTCGTCCGCGGCCGCAAGCCCGTGCTCGTCACGACCACCGCTCCCAAGGGGCACGACCGCTTCGGTCGCGCCACCGAGTGGGTCGCGCGGGCGATGGGCACACCCACGTTCCTCATCGCGCTGACGCTGTTCTGCGTGGCGTGGATCACCTGGAACGCGACGATGCCCGTGGCCTGGCGCTTCGACTCGTCGGCGAACGGCTTCACCGCGCTCACCCTGGCGCTCTCGCTGCAGGCGTCGTACGCCGCTCCCCTGATCCTGCTCGCGCAGAACCGTCAGGACGATCGCGACCGCGTGCAGATCGAGCAGGATCGGCAGCGCGCCGAGCGCAACCTCGCCGACACCGAGTACCTGGCCCGCGAGATGGTCGCGCTGCGCCTGGCCCTCGGCGACATGGAGGAGCGCGTCGTCAGCCGCGACGTCCTGCGCGAGGAGCTCAAGGCCCTGCTGGAGGAGCTCGACACCCGCGGTGCCGAGCGCGACGCCGGCTCGAACCTCGATCGGCCGCGCGAATCATGACCGATCACTCCCTCGCGGACAGGGTCCGCGACGCGGTCGGGCGCGTGTCCGATCCCGAGCTGCGACGCCCGCTGTCCGAGCTCGACATGGTGCGCGGGGTCACGGCATCGGGATCGGACGTGCGCGTCGAGATCGCGCTGACGATCGTCGGATGCCCCGCCGCCGCGCGGATCGAGGCGGATGTGCGCGAGGCCGCCGAGTCGGTCGCGGGCACCGGCGCCGTGACGATCGACGTGGGGGTCATGACCCCCGCCGAGCGCCAGGCGCTCACCGCGCGCCTGCGCCCGGTCCGGGGCATGCCCTTCGGCCCGGAGTCGCTCACGCGCGTGATCGCCGTGACCAGCGGCAAGGGAGGCGTCGGCAAGTCGACCGTCACCGCGAACCTGGCGGTCGCGCTCGCGCAGCGGGGTCTGTCGGTGGGCCTCCTCGACGCCGACGTGCACGGGTTCTCGATCCCGCCGCTGCTCGGCCTCGCGAAGGACGGCGTCATCGCGCAGCCCACCCGCGTCGACCAGCTGATGCTGCCGCCCGTCGGGCACGGCGTGAAGGCGATCTCGATCGGCATGTTCCTGCAGGGGCCGGACAGCGCGGGCAACGCGGCCACGGGAGCGGTCGCGTGGCGAGGGCCGATGCTGCATCGCACGGTGCAGCAGTTCCTGACGGACGTCTACTTCGGCGACCTCGACGTGCTCCTGCTCGACATGCCCCCGGGAACGGGCGACGTGGCGATCTCGGTGGGGCAGCTGCTTCCGCACGCCGACGTGCTCGTCGTCACCACACCGCAGGCCGCCGCCTCCGACGTGGCGGTGCGCAGCGGTCTCGTCGCGCGTCAGACCGGCCAGCGCGTGATCGGGGTGGTCGAGAACATGGCCCCCATGACCCTGCCCGACGGCACCGTCATGGACCTGTTCGGATCCGGCGGCGGCGCCTCCGTCGCCGCGACCCTGTCCGAGGACGGCCACGAGGTGCCCGTGCTGGCCTCGATCCCTCTGAGCCAGGCCCTGCGCGCGTCGAGCGACGCCGGAGACCCCGTTGTGGTGTCCCACCCCGAGGACGCGGCCTCTCAGGAGATCGCGCGCCTCGCCGAGCGCATCGCGTCGCAGCCCCGCCGGCTCGCCGGTCGCAAGCTCCCCCTCAATCCCGCGCGCTGACCCCGCGCCGCGGGGTGGGGGTCAGGTGGCCTCGGCGTCGAAGGGCGGGGGCTCGGCGGCGGTGAAATGCTGCCGCACCATCGGGCCCGCGGGACGCGGCGGCGCGATCACGCGCTCGGGCGCCACGGCCGGAGGGGTGTCGTCCTCGAGCAGCGCCTCGCGGATGATGCGTCGCGGGTCGTACTGACGAGGGTCGAGCTTGCGCCAGTCGACGTCGTCGAACTCGGGGCCCATCTCCTCGCGGACACGCGTCTGGGCGCCCTGCGCGAAGGCGCGCACGCGCTTCACGGTCTGGGCGAGGAGCTCGGCGTAGCGCGGCAGTCGCTCGGGCCCGATCAGCAGCCCCGCGATCGCGGCGATCAGCAGCACCTTCTCGAAGGTGAGGCCGAAGAACATGGCGTCCAGCCTACCCGCCGCGCCTGTGATGCCCGCGCGGCGGTCGACCGTAGGCTGGGAGCCGAGCAGGAGGTCTGAATGAGCGAGCATGACGCCATCGCGAGGTTCGCACGCGAGACGGTGATCGAGCCGGAGCACATCGCCCGCGCGCGACAGCACGCGCTCGAGCTCGGCGCGGCGCCGATCAGCGCCGGTGTGGGGGCGCAGTGCGCCGTCATCGCCGCGGCCACGGACGCCCGCTCGATCATCGAGATCGGCACGGGCGCCGGTGTGTCGGGTCTGTGGCTGCTGCGCGGTGCGCCCCGGGCCGTCCTGACCACCATCGACCACGAGCCCGAGCACCTGGCCGCCGCCCGTCAGGCGTTCACGCACGCCCGCATCACCGCCACGCGCGCTCGCCTCATCACCGGGCGAGCCGCCGACGTGCTGCCCCGCATGAACGAGGCCTCCTACGACGTCGTGCTGGTCGACGCCGACGCCGAGAACGTCCTCGACTACGTCGAGCACGGCCTCCGCCTCGTGCGCGCGGGCGGCACCGTCCTCGTCCCCCGCGTGCTGAACGGGCGCGTCGCCGATCCGGTCGCCCGCGATGCGGTGACGTCGGCGTACCGCACGCTCCTGCGGGAGACGCAGGACTCCCCCGCCGTGATCGCCGCGATCTCGACGATCGGCGAGGGTCTGCTGCAGCTCACCACCGTCGCCGACTGACGACGGCGGACGCAGAGAGGCCGGATCCCGAAGGATCCGGCCTCTCGCGTAAAACCGTGGCTCAGGCGCCGACGACAGCGGCGAGGACGCCGTGAAGCTCCTTCGCCTCGTCGTCGTTGACGGAGACGACCAGGCGGCCGCCACCCTCGAGCGGAACGCGCACGATGATGAGGCGCCCCTCCTTCACGGCCTCCATCGGTCCGTCACCGGTTCTGGGCTTCATGGCTGCCATGTTCGGCTTCCTTTCGTCGAGGTCTCCCACAGCAAGTTTACCGGTCACGCGCCAGATGGCTCACTTTCAGGGCCCCCTGAGGCGCGATATGCCGGGAGATTCAGGGAATCTGCCAGAACGTATTCCCGCTTCCGTACATGATCGCGATCCAGAGCCACTGTCCGAGGAGGCACAGCGCGAGGGTGATCAGGCGCCCCGCACGCGAGCGCGGTGCGGCCCCCCACAGCGGCGACAGCGGCAGCAGCAGGCGGAAGGTGCTGGACTGCGGGAAGAACACCGCGAGCAGGTAGAGCACGTAGCTCGCCGACCACAGCTGCACCTCGGGGCCCAGGGCGCGCACCCGGCGCGAGAGCAGCGCGGCCGCGGTGCCGAGCACAAGCACGGCGAGCGCCGCATAGCCGATCCACGTGGGGAGCCCCCAGAGCGAGAACCACAGCGGCGCGGCACGGATCCAGCCCTCGAACGGCACGAACCCGGTCGTGTCGGGCAGCCAGCCCCGACGCCACGCGATCTCGGTCTGCAGGTAGGCGTCGGGCACGCCCGTCACGACGGCCGCGATCACCTGCCACGAGAACCCGACGAGCACCGCGAGCGCCCCCAGCGCGAGGATGTGCAGGACCTCGCGAACGGGAAGCGGATCGGAGCGGCGGCGCCACCAGCGGTGCACGCCGTAGAGGCCCAGCAGCAGCGCGAAGGCGAGGATCCCGGGGCGGGTGTAGCCCATCAGCGGGATCAGCAGGTACAGCCACCCCCACCGCCGCGCGCTCAGCGCCCACAGCGCCAGCAGCAGGAAGGCGACGAACAGCGCCTCCGCGTAGCCGACCTGGAACATCGCCGCCAGCGGCGCCGAGGCGAACAGGGTCACCGCCCACGTCGCCGCGCCGTCGTCGACCCGCCGACGCAGCAGGCCGTGCAGCGCGAGACACGCCACGAACCCGGCCGCGAGCGAGACGACGAGGGCGCCCGCGCCCCAGGCGCCGAACCCCACGAGACGCGCGAGATGGGCGTAGACCGGCATAAACGCCCAGGCGTTCTCGGCGACGGTGCCGCCCTCGGCGAGCGGAAGCTCGTGGGGGTAGCCGGAGACCGCCACCAGCCAGTACCACTGCGCGTCCCACCCGAGCACGTAGTCGATGAGCGACGGATCCGCGCCGAACCGCGATCCGGCCGGGGATCCCGACGCCACGAGCAGCATGATCGCCGTCGTCACCAGGCGCGAGAGGCCGTAGATCAGCGCGATCCGCGCCGCCACGGGCCAGCCGCGCCACGAGTCGCCCGCGCGGGCGAGGACCGGCGTCAGGCCGACGTGGTCAGCCACGCCCGGAGCCCCCGCTCGACCTCCTCGATCTGCGAGACGCGCACGCGCTCCTCGTCGTGATGCGCGAGCAGCGGGTCGCCGGGGCCGTAGTTCACGGCGGGCACACCGAGCTTCGAGAAGCGCGCCACGTCGGTCCAGCCGTACTTGGGCTTGGGCGTGCCGCCCACCGCGCGCACGAAGTCCTGCGCGAGCGGGGCGTCGAGCCCCGGCCGGGCGCCGCCCGAGAGGTCGGTGATCTCGATGTCGAAGCCCTGCAGCACGCTGCGGAGGTGTGCGACGGCCTCGTCCTCCGAGCGGCTGGGGGCGAAGCGGAAGTTCACCTCGACCTCGCAGAGGTCCGGGATCACGTTGCCGGCGACCCCGCCCGTGATGCGCACGGCGTTGAGCCCCTCGCGGTAGTCGAGCCCGTCGACCGAGATGGTGCGGGGGCGGTACTCGGCCAGCCGGGCCAGGATCGGGGCGGCCGCGTGGATCGCGTTCTCGCCGATCCAGGCGCGCGCGCTGTGCGCCCGCACGCCCTTGGTCCGCACGATCGCGCGGAGGGTGCCGTTGCAGCCGCCCTCGACGACGCCCGCCGTCGGCTCGCCGAGGATCGCGAAGTCGCCCTCGAACAGATCGGGGCGGTTGGCCGCGAGGCGGGTGAGCCCGCTCAGCTCGGCGGCGACCTCCTCGTGGTCGTACCAGAGCCAGGTGATGTCCACCGAGGGGGCGGTCAGCTCGGCCGCGAGCTTGAGCTGCACGGCGACGCCCGCCTTCATGTCGACCGTGCCGCGCCCCCAGATGTACGCCTCGCCATCGATCTCGATGTCGCGCGTGGGCACGTTGTCGTTGCTGGGCACGGTGTCGATGTGGCCGGCGATCACCACGCGCTGCGCGCGCCCGAGGTTCGTGCGCGCCACGATCGTGTCGCCGTCGCGGTGCACCTCGAGGTGCCCGAGCGGCCGCACCGCCGCCTCGATCAGATCGGCCAGCGCCGCCTCGTCGTCGGACACGCTCGGCACGTCGCAGATCGCACGGGTGATGTCCGGCGAAGACGCCGTCAGATCCAAAGCCATGCCCTCAGCCTAGGCGGCGCGTATCAGCGACCCGGTGCCCTCAATAGAATCGGGACCATGACTGAAAACCTGGTTTCCGGTGTCGGGCTCGCCACGATCGCCGCGGACGGGACGGTGCTGGACACCTGGTTCCCGTCGCCGCGTGCCGGTCGCGCCGGAGACGTGACCGACGAGGTCGAGAGCCTGGATCGCTTCGCCGCTCCCGATGACCGTCGCAACGTGACCATCGAGGTCGTGACCCTCGAGATCGACCTGGCCCTCGCCCCGGCCTCCACGTCGGACGCCTACCTGCGCCTGCACGCACTGTCGCACCGCCTGGTGAAGCCGAACGAGCTGAACCTCGACGGCATCTTCGCGCACCTCCCGAACGTGGCCTGGACGAACGCGGGCCCGATGCACCCGGCCGACGCGATCCGCCTGCGCCCGTTCCTGCAGCGCGACGGCATCCAGGTCGTCTCGCTCGACAAGTTCCCGCGGCTGACCGACTACGTCGCCCCGGAGGGCGTGCGCATCGCCGACGCCTCGCGGGTGCGCCTGGGCGCCTACCTCTCCCCCGGCACGACGGTCATGCACGAGGGCTTCGTGAACTTCAACGCCGGCACCCTCGGCAACTCGATGATCGAGGGGCGTGTGTCGCAGGGCGTCGTCATCGGCGACGGCTCGGACATCGGCGGCGGCGCGTCGATCATGGGCACGCTGTCGGGCGGCGGCAAGCACCGCGTCTCGTTCGGGGCGCGCTCGCTGCTCGGCGCGAACGCCGGCGTGGGCATCTCGATCGGCGACGACTGCGTGGTCGAGGCAGGTCTCTACCTGACCGCCGGCACCAAGGTGATCCTGGTCGACGAGGAGCCGAACGCGGACGGATCGCCGCGCGTCGCGAAGGGAGCGCAGCTGTCCGGATCGAGCGGCCTGCTGTTCCTGCGCAACTCGCTCACGGGCGCGATCGAGGCGCGTCGCCGCAAGGGCGTGGGCGTCACCCTCAACGCCGCCCTGCACGCGTAGCCGCACGCGCGACGACGAAGGCCGCGATCCCCGAGGGGGTCGCGGCCTTCGTCATCGAGCGGTGGCCGGATCAGGCTCCGGGGTACGCGCGCTCCGGCGAACCGGTGAACAGCTGCTGCGGGCGGCCGATCTTGGTCTTCGGGTCGAGCTGCAGCTCGCGCCAGTGGGCGAGCCAGCCGGGCAGGCGCCCCATCGCGAACAGCACGGTGAACATCCGCGTCGGGAAGCCCATCGCCTTGTAGATGACGCCCGTGTAGAAGTCGACGTTCGGGTACAGACGACGCTCCTTGAAGTAGTCGTCCTCCAGCGCGATCGCCTCGAGCTCCTTGGCCAGATCGAGCAGCGGGTCGTGGACGCCCAGCTGCTCGAGCACCTCGTCGGCCGAGTGCTTGACGAGCTTCGCGCGCGGGTCGTAGTTCTTGTAGACGCGGTGCCCGAAGCCCATGAGCTTCACGCCCTCTTCCTTGTTCTTGACCTTCTCGACGAAGCGCTTGACTCCCTGACCCGACTCCTGGATCTGGGCGAGCATCGTGAGCACGGCCTCATTGGCGCCGCCGTGCAACGGGCCCGAGAGGGCGTGGATGCCGGCCGAGACCGAGGCGAACTGGTCGGCACCGGTGGAGCCGACGAGACGGACCGTCGAGGTCGACGCGTTCTGCTCGTGGTCCTCGTGCAGGATCAGCAGGCGCTCGAGCGCGCGCGACATCACGGGGTTGACCTCGTAGTCCTCGCTGCGCACGCCGAAGTTCAGCTTCAGGAAGTTGTCGACGAAGCTCAGCGAGTTGTCCGGGTACAGGAACGACTGGCCGATGCTCTTCTTGTGCGCGTAGGCCGCGATGACCGGCAGCTTCGCGAGCAGGCGGATCATGTTGAGCTCGACGTGCTCGGGGTTGTTCGGGTCGGACTCGTTCTCGTAGTAGGTCGAGAGCGCCGACACGCCGGACGAGAGCACGGCCATGGGGTGCGCGGTGTGCGGCAGAGCCGTGAAGAAGCGGTCCTTCAGGTCCTCGTGCAGCAGCGTGTGGTGACGGATCTTGTCGTCGAACTCGGCCAGCTGGTCGGCCGTGGGCAGCTCGCCGTAGATGAGCAGCCAGGCCACCTCGAGGTAGCTCGAGTGGGTCGCGAGGTGCTCGATCGGGTAGCCGCGATAGCGCAGGATGCCCTGGTCGCCGTCGATGTAGGTGATGTCCGAGCGCGTGGCCGCCGTGTTCACGAAGCCGTAGTCGAGCGCGGTGTAGCCGGTCTGGCGCGTCAGCGACGACACGTCGATGCTCGATGCCCCGCTCGTGGCCTGCAGGACCGGGAATTCGGCGGTCTTGTCGCCGATCGTGAGTGTGGCCTTCTCAGGCAGCTGTCCCGCGTTGCTCACGGCGCCTCCTTGCGATGTCTGTCGCGATTCGTTGTCGCATTCAGGGGGAGTCGATGACGCACAGGAATGACGTGCGCATCTCGTACAGCCTAGCCGTTGACAGTAACCGGTCCCGACGAGCGCAGGCGCTCGGCGGCGGCCGCGATGCGCTCGTCGCTCGCGGTGAGCGACAGGCGCACGTGCTGCGGGTGGTGGGCGCCGTAGAACACGCCGGGACCCGCGAGGATGCCCAGATCGGCGAGCCGTCCCATCGACTCCCAGGCGTCGCGCCCCTCCGTGACCCACAGATAGAGCCCCGCCTCGCTGCGCTCGACCGTGAAGCCGGCCGCCTCGACGGCGGGCTTCAGCGTCGCGCGACGCGCGCGATAGAGCGCCTTCTGCTCCTGGACGTGCGCGTCGTCGCCGAGCGCGACGGCCATGGCGTGCTGCACCGGCGCGGGCGGCATAAGCCCGAGGTGCTTGCGGGCCGTCGTCAGGTCGGCCACGATCCGGGCGCAGCCCGCCAGGAACGCCGCACGGTAGCCCGCGAGGTTCGACTGCTTGCTGAGGGAGTACACCGCCAGCACGTTCGCTCGGCTGTCGCCGACCACCCGCGGGTCGAGGATGCTCGGCACCGGCTCGACATCCCACGGCGCGTCCCAGCCCAGCTCGGCGTAGCACTCGTCGCCGGCGATGACGGCGCCGAGCTCGCGCGCGCGGGCCACGGCCCGGCGCAGTTCGTCGACGTCCCACACGCGGCCGTCGGGGTTGCCCGGCGAGTTCACCCAGATGAGCTTCGTGCCCTCGGGCCACTCATCGGGATCGTCGGAGGCGAGGGCGGTCGCGCCGGCCACCACCGCGCCGACCTCGTAGGTGGGGTACGCCGCCCGCGGGTGGACGACGATGTCGCCCGCGCCGAGGCCCAGCAGGGTCGGCAGCAGCGCGACGAGCTCCTTCGAGCCGATCGTCGGCAGCACGTTGCGCGGCTCGAGACCCGGGACCCCGCGCCGGCGGTCGAACCACGCGGCGATGGCCTCACGCAGCTGCGGGGATCCGACGGTGGCCGGGTACGCGTGCGCGTCGGTGGCCTCGGTCAGCGCGCGGCGGACGACGTCGGGGGTCGGGTCGACGGGCGAGCCGATCGACAGGTCGACGAGGCCGCCCGCATGGGCACGCGCGCGCTCGGCGTACGGCGCGACGGCGTCCCAGGGGTAGTCGGCGAGGTCGCGGACGCTCACGTCGACGCACCCCGCTCACGAGGTGCGGGCGCCACGGCCAGGATCAGTGACCCTCGCCCTGCGGGGGCAGGGCGGCGATGAGGGGGTGGTCCTTGGGGATCACGCCGGTCTTGGCGGCGCCGCCCGGGGAGCCGACCTCGTCGAAGAACTCGACGTTGGCCTTGTAGTAGTCCTGCCACTCGTCGGGCAGGTCGTCCTCGTAGTAGATGGCCTCGACGGGGCACACGGGCTCGCAGGCACCGCAGTCGACGCACTCGTCCGGGTGGATGTAGAGGCTGCGCTCACCCTCGTAGATGCAGTCGACCGGGCACTCGTCGATGCACGCGCGATCCTTCACATCCACACAGGGCAGGGCGATCACATAAGTCACGCGTCGATTCTACGCGTCTCCGGCGACTCGTCCTCGGCCCCGCTCTGCGAGACGGGCGTGAGTGTGCGGAACCGGGACACGTCGGGCCAGGCGCCGATCAGCAGCACCACACCGGTCGCGGCGTACGTCCACACGACGCCGATCGGGAACTCGCCCTCGGCCGCCTGCGGCACCACGACGGATCCGCCGGGACCCGTGCCCGAGAACAGCAGCACGGCACCGAGCAGCGCGAGGCCGGCGATCCAGGTGATCCACCGGCTCTCGATGAGCAGCCGCAGGCCGATGAGCAGCGCCGCGCAGCCGAGCAGCGCGAGGATCAGCCCGACGGGCAGGACGCCCCACCGGAACGCATGCGCGATCGTGCCGGCGATGCCGAAGATCCCGCCCGTCACGACGGCGAAGACGGCGAGGAGGATCCGGGTGGGCCAGCGCATGGATCCAGGCTACGCGGCCCAGCCGAGCAGCCGGAGAAGGGCCGCCACCACCGCGGCCGCGACCACCACCACGAGGAACGACTGCCGCAGCAACAGCAGCACGCCGGCGACGATGACGGCCGGCACCCGCGCGTCGACCACCAGCGCCTGATCCGATCCGAGCGTCTGCACGGCGACGAGCGAGGCCAGCAGCGCGACGGTGAGGAGATCGGTGATGCGCGCGGGGCGGGGCCGCTCGAACCACTCGGGCGGCGTCAGGTATCCCGCGAGCTTCAGGGCGAGCACGATGCAGCCGCCGAGCAGGATCGCTCCCCACAGCGTCATCGCGTCTCCTCCCCCGCCGTCGTCGTCGGTCGGCCGAGCCAGTTGAACCACCCGACGACGATCGCCACCACGGCGGCCAGCATGACCGGCAGCCCCGGCATCAGCCACGGCGTCAGCGCAGCGGCGACGACGGCCGCGGCGGCGCCCACCGCGATGGCCTGGCGCGACCGCAGGCGCGGCCACAGCAGCGCGAGGAAGGCCGCCGCCGCGGCGGCGTCCAGGCCGTAGGCGCGGACATCGCCCAGCACGTCGCCCAGCACGCCGCCGAGAAGCGTGCCGAGGTTCCATCCGACGTAGATCGCCAGGCCCGTCGCCCAGAAGCCGATCCGGCGCGCGCGGCTCTCGGTGTGGGCGAGCGCGACGGCCGTGGACTCGTCGATCGTGAACTGCGCCGCGGCGATCCGGTGCCACCAGCTGAGCCCGACG
Organism: Microbacterium phosphatis; assembly: GCF_049177115.1. Classification (GTDB taxonomy): domain Bacteria; phylum Actinomycetota; class Actinomycetes; order Actinomycetales; family Microbacteriaceae; genus Microbacterium; species Microbacterium phosphatis. The sequence continues at coordinate 1,975,748 of NZ_CP185370.1, forward strand.
ACGGGGTTCATCCGCACGGCATAGGCCGCGTTGCGCACGCCGAGCAGAGCCGCCGACGCGATGGCCGTGGGCGCGGCGGCCAGCCCGCCCGAGGCGATCACGCCGATGAACGCGAACTGCGATCCGCCGCTGAACATCAGCAGGCTGAGCACGCACGTCTGCCAGAGGTCGAGCCCCGCCAGCACGCCCAGCGCGCCGAACGAGATGCCGTAGGCGCTCGTGGGGATCGCCACGGCGATCGACTGCCGCCAGGCGCTGCGATCCTCCGCGGTGAGGGGCGCGCGGGACGAGGTCACCGGATCGAGACTACCGGCGGGTCGAGCGGCGCTCACCGCTCGAAGCGCGCGACGTCGGAGCCGTCGGCGGCGCGCAGGATCCGGGCCCGCATCTCGTCGTCCAGGTCGCCGAGATCGGAGAGCGAGCGCCAGAACGCCTCGCTGTTCTCGCCGTCGGCGGGGCGCGGATCGCCGGACACGTACCGGCAGCGGAAGACGAGATCGAGGAACTGCGAGCGATCGCCGTTGGGGTACGTGGTCGGGGCGAGGGTGTGCACCCAGACGAGCGCCTCCGCGACGGCCACCACATCCGCTTCTTCGAGCGTCTCGCGCTCGGCCGCGGTCGCGGGCTCCTCGCCCGGATCGATGATCCCCGTCACGGGGGTCAGGCGCCCGTTGTCGGCGCGGCGGACGAGCAGCACCTCCCGGGCCTCGCCGTCACCGCGCAGCACCACCGCGGTGACGCCGCTCAGCCACAGCGGATCCGTCCCGATCTTCTCGCGCAGGGACAGGACGAAATCGGGGGTGGCCATGGACCGATCCTATGAAAGGCGAGAGGGCCGGACGGTCACCCGTCCGGCCCTCTTCGTCAGCTGCGGAGGATCAGCCCTGCTTCTTAGCGCGCGAGGCGGCGCGGCCGCGCTCGGTCGCATCCAGGATGACCTTGCGGATGCGCACGGCCTCCGGGGTGACCTCGACGCACTCGTCCTCGCGGGCGAACTCGAGCGACTCCTCGAGCGACAGCAGGCGCGGCGGCGTCATCGACTCGAACGAGTCGGCGTTCGCCGAGCGCATGTTGGTGAGCTTCTTCTCCTTGGTGATGTTCACGTCCATGTCGTCGGCGCGCGAGTTCTCGCCCACGACCATGCCCTCGTAGACCTCCTCGGTCGGTCGGACGAAGAACGACATGCGCTCCTGCAGGCCGATGATCGCGAAGGGGGTGACCACACCCGAGCGGTCGGCGACGATCGAGCCGTTCTGACGCGCCACGATCTGCCCGGCCCAGTCGCCGTAGCCGTGCGAGATCGCGTTGGCGATGCCGGTGCCGCGCGTGATCGAGAGGAACTCGGTGCGGAAGCCGATGAGACCGCGCGAGGGCACGATGAACTCCATGCGGATCCAGCCGGTGCCGTGGTTGACCATGTTGTCCATGCGGCCCTTGCGGTTCGCCATGAGCTGGGTCACGGCGCCGAGGTGCTCCTCGGGGACGTCGATCGTCAGGTGCTCGTAGGGCTCCTGCGTCTTGCCGTTCTCGCCCTTGCGGGTGACGACCTGCGGCTTGCCCACGGTGAGCTCGAAGCCCTCGCGGCGCATGTTCTCGACGAGGATGGCGAGCTGGAGCTCACCACGACCCTGCACCTCCCACGCGTCGGGGCGGCCGATGTCGTTCACGCGGATCGACACGTTTCCGATGAGCTCGCGGTCGAGGCGCTCCTTGACCATGCGGGCGGTGAGCTTGTGACCCTTGACCTTGCCGACCAGCGGCGAGGTGTTGGTGCCGATGGTCATCGAGATCGAGGGCTCGTCGACCGTGATCTGCGGCAGCGGGCGCACGTCGTTGGGGTCGGCGATGGTCTCGCCGATCATGATGTCCTCGAAGCCCGCGATCACGGCGATGTCGCCGGGGCCGGCCTTCTCGGCCGGGTAGCGGTCGAGGGCCTTGGTCATCAGCAGCTCGGTGATGCGCGCGTTCTGCGTCGTGCCGTCCTGGCGGACCCACGCGACCGTCTGGCCCTTCTTGAGCTCGCCGTTGAAGACGCGCAGCAGCGCGAGGCGGCCGAGGAACGAGGACGAGTCGAGGTTCGTCACCCACGCCTGCAGCGGCGCCTCGTCGTCGTACTCGGGAGCCGGGATGTGCTTGAGGATCGCCTCGAACAGCGGCTCGAGGTCGTCGTTGTCGGGCAGCTCGCCGTTCGCGGGGCGGTTCTGCGAGGCGGCACCGGCGCGACCGGAGGCGTAGACCACCGGGACATCGAGAAGCGCGTCGACGTCGAGGTCCGGCACGTCGTCCTGGAGGTCGCTGGCGAGACCGAGCAGCAGGTCGTGGGCCTCCTCCTCGACCTCCTCGATGCGCGCGTCGGGGCGGTCCGTCTTGTTGACGAGGAGGATGACGGGCAGCTTCGACTCGAGCGCCTTGCGCAGCACGAAGCGGGTCTGGGGCAGCGGGCCCTCGGACGCGTCGACCAGCAGCACAACACCGTGCACCATCGACAGACCGCGCTCGACCTCGCCGCCGAAGTCGGCGTGACCCGGGGTGTCGATCACGTTGATGGTGATCGGCGTGTCGGTGTGCTTGCCCTTGTAGGTGATCGCCGTGTTCTTGGCGAGGATCGTGATGCCCTTCTCGCGCTCGAGATCGTTCGAGTCCATCGCGCGGTCCTCGACGTGGGCGTGATCGCCGAACGAGCCGGTCTGGCGGAGCATGGCGTCGACCAGCGTGGTCTTGCCGTGGTCGACGTGCGCGACGATGGCCACGTTTCGGAGGTCAGAGCGGAGGGCGCGCGCCATGGATGATCCTTGCTGCAGAAAGGGAGTCGACCCGGATGCGGGCCAGGGGCGATCTTAGCGTGCGTGGCTGAATCGTCGCCTGGGAGCTCCTGTGGCCCGCTCAGCGGGCCCGCCGCGGATCCAGATCGTCTCGCCGTCCGGCAGGTGCGCGCTGATCGAGATGCCCCGGTCGGCGGCCCACGGCCGCTCGAGCAGCTCGCCGGATCGCGCCTCGGATTCGCGCGCCACCGCCACCCACTGCTCGCGTTCGGCGCTCCAGCGGAATCCGGCCTCCTTGAGCGCGGATCGGCTCGCCTCGAAGTCGCGCGCCGATCCGTTCGACACGCGGATCTCGACGCCGCGCTCGGTGTCGGCACCCGCGGCGCGCGGCAGCAGCTCCCACATCCCCGGGACAAGGGCGACCGACCCGCGGGAGCCGGACCAGAAGTGGGACGGATCCATCGAGGTCACGACGTCGAGATGCGAGCGGGCGCGCGTGATCCCGACGTGGAACAGGCGGCGATCGGCGTCGGCGAGCGTGTCGAGGGTGTCGCCGAACGCGCGCGACATCTCCCACGTGGCGTGGATGAGCGGATACGCCCATTCCTCGGCCTGCAGCAGGATGACCGCGTCGGCCTCGCGGCCCTTGAAGCGGTGGACCGTGCTGAACTCGACGCCCTCGGCGGCATCGCCGAGCACGCCGGTGAGGCGGCGCACGGTCTCGGGCGCGATCGCGCGATTCGTGCGGGAGAGCACGGCGACACCCCGCCCTGCGGCACGGTGGTCGCGGATCAGTCGAGCGATCGCCACCACGAGACGGTCGTCGCCGAGCGCCTCCCGCTCCTCGGGCTCGAGACGCAGCTGCGGCAGCACGAACTCGCGGACCTGGGCGGGCCCCGTGCGCAGGGCGGTGGCGGGCTCGCCGCGGCCGCTCATCACGGCGTTGCCGAGCCGCACGATGGCGGGCAGCGAGCGCCGGTTCGTGGCCAGCGACAGCGCAGCGGCGTCGTCGAAGTGCGCGCCGAAGCCCGTGAAGTAGTCGAGGGACGACCCCGCGAAGCCGTTGATCGCCTGCCAGTCGTCGCCCACGGCGCACACCCGCGCCTCGGGGGCCCTGTGCCGGATGCCGCTCACCAGCCCCGCGAATCGCGCCGAGAAGTCCTGGTACTCGTCGATCACCACGTGGCGGAGGGCCGCCACGTCGATGTCCCCCGCCAGCGGCTCACCGCCCTGGAGCGCGTCCACGGCGCGCCACGCGCGCGCCGAGAAGTCCTCGGCACCGAGGTCGTCGAGCCGGCGCGCGTACGCGTCGAGCAGATCGGCGCACAGCGACAGCAGCGGCTCGCGGCGCGGCTCCCCGTCGTGCCGCCCCCATGCCTCGCGCAGGTCGGCCCCCGTCCAGCGCAGCTGCCGGGCACGCGACAGGATGCCCTCGGCCGTGCCGCGGAACCGCTCGGTCGAGCGACGCTCGATGACCTGCCAGATCTCGTCGCGACCGAGCCGGCGGGTGCGCACGCCGGCGCGCTCGAGGCGACGCGCGAGCCCTTCGAGCAGCCCGGACCCGACGGTCTCGGCGGGCGTGACGCGGATGATGCGGTCGCTCGAGGCGGCCGACGCGTCGAGGTCGATGGCGAGCCGCGGGGTGCCGGCGGCGTCGACGAGGGCGATGGTCGGCCGCGACCAGGCGCCGTCCAGATGCACCCCCATCCGCACCCGGTAGTCGAGGGTGTCGCCCCCGACGACGCCGAGCCGCAGCAGGGTGTCCGCGAGCGCCTTCTCGGCGGCGGAGGCCACCCGCTCGCCGCGCAGGGTGTGGGCGATGTCGCCGTCGCCGGTCGACATCGCGTGCTGCGCCAGCGCCGCGCGCAGCCGCTCGCGCTGGCGCGGGTCGTCCGCGAAGCGGGCGAGCAGCCCCGACATCTCGCGGGAGGCCTCCCCCTCGTTCAGCAGCCGCCGCCCCTCTCGATCCGGCAGCACGGCGAGGGCGAACGCGTCGAAGGTCTTCACATGCGGGCGCTCGCCGTGCGGAAGCCAGCGCGCGATCCGGGCGCGGATCTCGTCCGCGGCGGCGGCGTTGAAGGCCAGCATCAGGATCGACCGTGCGGGCACCCCGCGGGCGCGCACCAGGTGCGCGACGCGAGCGGCCATGGTCGCGGTCTTGCCGCTGCCCGCGCGCGCGGTGACGAGCGTGTGCCTCTCCCCCGCCAGGATCACGCGCGCCTGCGCGTGGTCGGGGCGGAACCAGGATCCGTCGGGCAGCGGCAGGTGGGCCGCGCACCAGTCCTGGACCTCGGCCAGCCGGGCCGCCTCGGCCGCATCGAGCGGCGCGGCCGGCGGCGCCGAGACACCCGAACGCGCGCCGACGGCGCGGGTCGCGGCGGGCCGCGCGGTCGCGAACACCTCGGCGATGGCCGGGGCGTCGCCCCGCAGCTTCTCGACGTCCTCGCGATGCGTGGCGTAGACCGCGTCGAGCAGCGTCGGCAGCTGGGGCCACAGCGGCCCGAGCGCCGCACGCACCGCGGCGAGCTGCGACGCCTCGGTGAGGTTCCGGCCGACGCGGCGGCCGGACATGATGCCGCCGAGCACCCGCTCGTAGGTGGTCTCGCGTGCCGACTCCCAGTTCTCCCAGGTGGCCAGCAGCGCGACCAGGACCCCGGTCGCGCGATCGTCGATCATCCGGCGAGCAGCGCCGCGGTCACGCACCACACCGCGATGGCGGCCCCGGTCACGAGCGGCGCGAGACTCCACGTCACCGAGGGGCGCGCGCCCGGCTGGCGACCCGCGGAGGCCTTCTTGCCGCGCATCACATCGAGCGTGATCTCGGTCTCGTCGACACGCGAGCGGCCCAGGCCCCGCCAGCGGCGGGTGAACGACCAGGCCTCGACGACGCCCTTGCGCCCGCCGAACCCCGCCGCCGCGGCGTCGGGGGTGAGGTGGAACTCGAGCTGCCAGCGCATCACGAGGTCGTCCACGGTCGCCCACGGCAGGTGGATCGTGCGCAGCACGTTGTGCACGTGCGCGCCCTCGGCGTCGATCGCGACGTGCGGCAGGTACAGCACCACCCAGACGAACCACACCGGGATGAGGGTCCAGGGGGCGATGAGCAGCAGCTGCTGCCAGCTGCCCCGCACCACAACGTCGCCGAGCAGGAACAGCACGACCGCCGCGACGCCCACGAGCCAGATGAGGCCCGCGGGCGCGCGGAGGACGAGCGGTCGATCGGTCACGGACGTGATCTCAGTGGCCGGCCATGTGGACGGACGCACCCGGGATGGCCTCGAGCAGACGCTGCGTGTAGGCCTGCTGCGGCGACGCGAAGATCTCGTCGACCGTTCCCTGCTCGACGATGCGGCCCTTCTCCATGACGGCGACCAGGTCGGCCGCCACGCGCACCACCGCGAGGTCGTGCGTGATGAAGAGATAGGTGAGGCCCAGCTCGGCCTGCAGCTCGGCGAGGAGCTTCAGGATCTGGTCCTGCACAAGCACGTCGAGGGCCGAGACGGCCTCGTCGAGCACCACGATCGAGGGCTTCAGAGCGAGCGCGCGTGCGATGGCGACGCGCTGACGCTGACCGCCCGAGAGCTCGTTCGGGTAGCGCCAGGCCAGCTCGCGCGGCAGCGACACCTGCTCGAGCAGCTCGAAGACGCGCGCCTGGCGGGCCTTCTCGTCGCCCATGCCGTGCACCCGGAGGGGCTCGGCGATGAGGTGGCCGATGCTGCGCAGCGGGTCGAGCGAACCGTACGGGTCCTGGAAGACCGGCTGCATACGGCTGCGGAGCGCGAAGACGTCCTTCTGCGACATCCGGGACACATCGGTGCCCTCGATCAGCAGCTCGCCGCTGGTGACCGACTCGAGCTGCAGCACCATCTTCGCCACGGTCGACTTGCCCGATCCGGACTCGCCGACGAGCGCGAGGGTCTTGCCCTTCGGGATCTGGAAGGAGACCCCGTCGACGGCGCGGAACGGCACCGAGCGGAAGCCGCCCTGGCGGATCCTGTACTCCTTGACGAGGTCGCGGACCTCGATCACGGGAGCCCCGGACGCCACCTCCTCGATGCGCTCGACGCCGCGCTCCTCGGCCACCGCCTGGATGCGCTGCGACGCCAGCGAGGGCGCCGCGGCGACGAGGCGCTGCGTGTACGGGTGCTGCGGGTTCTCGAGGATGAGGCGGCTCGGCCCGGACTCGACGATCTCGCCCTGGTTCATCACGACGATGCGGTCGGCGCGGTCGGCGGCGAGCCCCAGGTCGTGCGTGATGAACAGCACCGAGGTGCCCTTCTCGCGGGTGAGCGAGGCCAGGTGATCCAGGATCACGCGCTGCACCGTCACGTCGAGAGCCGAGGTCGGCTCGTCGGCGATGAGCAGCTTCGGGTCGGCCGCGAGGCCGATGCCGATCAGCGCGCGCTGGCGCATGCCGCCCGAGAACTGGTGCGGGAACTGGTGCAGGCGCCGCTCGGCGTCCGCGAGCCCCGCCTGCTTCAGCACCTCGATGGCGCGGGCGCGGACCTCCTTGCGGCCGGTGGCCAGGCCGTTCGCACGGACCGCCTCCTCGACCTGGAAGCCGATCGACCACACCGGGTTGAGGTTGGACATCGGGTCCTGCGGGACGTAGCCGATCTCGCGACCGCGGATCGACTCCATCTCGCGGCGACCGGCGCCCACGAGGTCGACGCCATCGAGCTCGATGGTGCCGCCGGTGACCTTGCCGGTGCCCGGAAGCAGGTCGATCACCGCGGTGGCGGTCGTCGACTTGCCCGAACCCGACTCGCCCACGATGGCGACGGTCTCGCCCGGGTAGACGTCGAGGTCGACGCCGTGCACGACCTCGCGCGCCTTCTTACCGGTGCCGAACGAGACCTTCAGGCCCCGGACCTTCAGCAGCGGCTCGGAGATGTTCGCTCCGCTCACGGGATTCTCCTTCATGTCGCTCATCGCTGGGCCCTCGACTTCGGGTCGACGGCGTCGCGCACGAGCTCGCCGAGTGTGACGAACGCGAGCACGGTGAGGGTGAGGGCGAGCGACGGCCAGAACAGGGCCATCGGCGCCGTGCGGATCGACGCCTGCGCCTGGCTGATGTCCGCACCCCAGGAGACGACGTTCGGAAGGCCGACGCCGAGGAACGACAGCGTCGCCTCCGCGACGATGGCCTGTCCGAGGCCGATGGTGGCGACGACGATGACCGGCGCCATGGCGTTCGGCAGCACGTGGACGACCATCGTCTTGAAGCGCGAGAGCCCGAGGGCGATCGACGCCATGACGAAGTCCGACTGCTTCACCCGCAGCACCTCGGCGCGCACGATGCGCGCGGTCGAGGCCCACGAGAAGCCGCCGATCGCGAAGGCCAGCACGAGCACGCTGCGGAACTCGCGCGGCACCACCGTCATGACCACGATGGCGGCGACGATGTAGGGGATCGTGAAGAAGATGTCACCGACGCGCGAGAGCAGCGAGTCGAGGAAGCCGCCGTAGAAGGCCGCCAGTGCGCCCATCACGACGCCGATGACGGTGCCGATGATCGTGGCGAGCAGACCGACGGTCAACGAGATCCCGGCGCCGTGCACAAGACGCGACCAGACGTCGTAACCCTGGAAGCTGAACCCGAGCGGGTGGCCCGGCTCGGGGCCCGCGTTGCTCTTCGCCAGATCGGCCGCGCCCTGCCCCGATGGGGGGAACGACGTGAACAGGCTCGGGAACAGAGCGGCGACGGACACGAGCAGCACGAGTGCGACCGAGATCCAGAACAGGGGACGCACGCGCAGGTCGCGCCACGCGTCGAGCCAGAGGTTGCTGGGCTTCTCTCCCAGGCGCACGGCGTCGACGACGACGTCCGCCTTGATCGGAGCAACGTAGTGAGCGCTGTTACTTGACATAGCGGATCCTCGGGTCGAGCAGACCGTAGAGCAGGTCGACGAGCAGGTTCACGAGCACGTACACGATCACGAAGACCGTGACGAACGACACGACGGTGGGCGTCTCGTGGCGGATGATCGCCTGGAACAGCGTGTTTCCGACGCCGGGCACGTTGAAGATGCCCTCGGTCACGGTCGCACCGACCATCAGGATGCCGAAGTTCGTCGCGATGTCGGTCACCATCGGGATCAGCGAGTTGCGCAGCACGTGCACGGGGATCACGCGACCGCGCGAGAGGCCCTTCGAGTACGCGGTGCGCACCCAGTCCTGACCGAGCGTCTCGATCATCGACGAGCGGGTCAGGCGCATGCTCGCGGCATAGATGCTGAAGCCGAGCACGATCGCGGGGAGCCAGAGGTCGCCCCAGTCGTTGTTCGCGCCGACCGTCGGCTTGAACCACTGCAGCTGGACGCCGAGGAAGTACTGGGCGAGGAAGGCCAGCACGAAGATCGGGACCGCGATGAAGATCAGCGCGATGACGAGCATCGCGTGGTCGAAGACCGTGCCCTTGAGCAGCGCCGAGGCCCCGCCGATCACGATCGACAGCACGAACGAGATAATGATCGCCATGACCGCAAGACGCAGCGTCACGGGGAACGTGCGTGCGAGCACCTCGCCCACGCTCTGACCCGAGAACGTCGTGCCGAAGTCGAAGCGCAGGATGCCAGCGAGGTAGTTCAGGTACTGCACGATGAACGGCTGGTCGAGCAGATAGCGCTCCCGCAGCTGCTCGAGCAGCTGGGGCGATGGCTGCTTGTCGCCGAACAGTGCGGCGATGGGGTCGCCGGGCATGCCGAAGACCATGAAGTAGATCAGCAGGGTGGCTCCGATGAACACCGGGATCACCTGCACGATCCGTCTGAGGATGTACGCGAGCATCCTCCCCCTCCTTCCGGGGTGAGATCACCGTGCGAGGGCACGGGAAAGAGTGGGCATCCTGGGTCTGGAATGCCCGCAAGCCGACCAATTCTGCGCCCAGGGTGCTGGGAGCAACGTGTGTGGACCGACCAATCTGCACGGAACGAGGCGGTGGCGTCGCCGCCACCGCCTCGTCCGTATGAACGGTCGGAGTCTTACTCCGCCTTGGTGATGTTCTCGAAGAGGGGCACCGAATTCCAGCCGAACTCGACGTTGTCGACGCCCTCGGCCCAGCCGCCGACCACGTTCTGGTACCAGAGCGGGAGGGCGGGCAGGTCGGTGAAGAGGACGGTCTGCGCCTCCTGGAACTTGGCGGTCGCCTCCTCCGGGTCGGTGGCGCTGATGCCCTCGGAGAGCAGCGTGTCGAACTCCTCGCTCGAGTACTGGCCGTCGTTCGAGCCGGCGCCGGTCGCGTAGAGCGGGCCGAGGAAGTTGTACAGACCCGGGTAGTCGGCCTGCCAGCCGGCGCGGAAGGCGCTGACCTGCTGGTTGTCACGGGCGTCGAGGTACGACGCGAAGTCCGGGAACGGGTTGCCGGCGATGTCGATGCCCAGCGTGTTCGAGACGGAGTTCGCGACCGCGTCGACCCAGGCCTGGTGGCCACCGTCGGCGTTGTAGGAGATCGTGAGCTCGCCGGTGAACGGCTTAATGGCCTCGGCCTCGGCCCACAGCTCCTTGGCGAGCTCCGGGTCGTACTCGAGGACGTCGCTGCCGGGGACCGAGTCGCTCCAGCCGTCGATGACGGGCGAGGTGAAGTCGGTCGCCGGGGTGCGGGTGCCCTTGAAGATCACGTCGGTGATCTCCTCGCGGTTGATCGCGTGCGAGACCGCGGCGCGGCGCAGGCGACCCTCCTCGTCGGTGGCGAAGCCCTCCTGCCACTCGGGGATGTTCATCGACTGGAAGATCGCGGCGGGCTGGTTCACCGCGCGACCGCCGAGGTCGTCCTCGAAGGTCTCGAGGTAGCTGTCCGGGATGACGTCGATGACGTCGACGTTGCCGGACTGGAGGTCGGCGAACGCGGCCTCCTGCGTGGCGTAGAAGACGATGTCGAGGCCGCCGTTGGCGGGCTTGCGCGGGCCGTCGTAGTCCGGGTTGACCGCGAGGTCGATGCGGACGTCGTGCTGCCAGGCGCCCTCGCCGTCGAGCATGTAGGGGCCGTTGCCGATGGGGGCCTGACCGAAGGCCTCCATGTCCTCGAACGCGACGTCGGGCAGCGGGTAGAAGGCCGAGTAGCCCAGGCGCAGCGCGAAGTCGGAGGCCGGCTTGTTCAGCGTGATCGTGAACGTGAGGTCGTCGACCTCCTTGAGGCCGGTGAGCTCCGAGTCCTCGTCCCAGCTGAAGCCCTCGATGTCCTCGAAGAAGTACGAGGCGTTCTGGGCGTTCGACAGCTTGGCGCCGTAGTTCCACGCGTCGATGAAGTTGTGCGCGAGCACGGGCGTGCCGTCCGTGAACGTCAGGCCCTCCTTGATCTTGACGGTGAGCTGCGTCGGCGAGTCGACCGTGATGTCCTCGGCGACGTCGTTGACGGTCGAGCCGTCGGCCTCGTAGGAGATGAGCCCGGCGAAGATCGAGTCGATGATCTTGCCGCCACCCGTCTCGTTCGTGCTGGTCGGGATCAGCGGGTTCTGCGGCTCCGAGCCGTTCGTGCTGATGACGGCGGTGGTCGACGCCTCGCCGGTCGGCTTCTCGTTGCCGCCGGTCTCGCCGCCGCCGCTCGCGCAGCCGGCGAGCACGAGGCTGCTGGCTCCGAGCAGCACCAGGCCCGACAGGGCGATCTTGTTGCGCTTCACAGGGTTCCTCCTGGGGAAGGTAAGGGACATGCACGACCGACGGGTGGCAGTCGCGCGATAGCGAAGACTCTAAGCGGCTTGGCGGTCTGACCCAAACGTTGTGCAGAACCGTTACATAGGATTTACCGCTCGGCGCGCCGGTTGTGCATTATGTACGACCAGGCGAGCAAGAGGGCCGAAAGCCCTCATTTGCGCAGGCGATCCGCATGGTCTGCTGTGGCAGTCTGTCCCGGTGACCCCGCCCGATCCGTTCCCCGCTCCCGTCGCGACGGCCGACCGGACGCGTCTTCGCATCGAGGTCGTGCTCGTCCTCGCCCTCACGGTCGGACAGTCGGCACTGTACGCGGTGCTGGCGCTGGTGAGAAGGCTTCTCGACCCGCTGCCGCTGTCCGAGCAGTCGGCCCAGCTGAACACCCCGCTGGCCTCCGACATCTTCTGGGACATCGTCTACCGCGTGCTCGATGTCGCCTTCGACCTCGCCCTGGTGGCGATCGTGCTGTTCCTGCTCTGGGAGCCGGGGAGGAACGCCCTGCGCCGCCTCGGGCTCGACTTCTCGCGCTTCGGCGGAGACGCCGGGCGCGGGCTGATGCTCGTGGCCGCGATCGGCATCCCCGGCCTCGCGCTCTACGCCGGTGGGCGGGCGCTCGGGATGACGGTGGCCGTCGAGGCGTCGCCCGGCGGGCTGGACCCGTGGACCATTCCCCTGCTGATCCTGTCGGCGGTGCGCGCGGGGCTCATCGAGGAGGTCGTGGTGATCGGGTACCTCGGCGACCGGCTCTCGCGGTTGGGCTGGGGCACCTGGCGCATCATCGTCACCGCCGCCCTGCTGCGCGGGTTCTATCACGCCTATCAGGGATTCGGATCGATCATCGGCAACGTCGCGATGGGGCTCGTCTTCGGCTGCTGCTACCGGCGGTGGGGCCGCCTGATGCCGCTGGTCATCGCGCACGCCGTGATCGACACGGTCGCCTTCGTGGGCTACCCGCTGGCCGCCTCGCTCTGGCCCGCCCTGTTCTGATCTCTCGTCCCCAGCCCGGCCGGGGGGCGGATTTGTCCGCGAACTCCCGCGTGGTGCGGCCCGAGTCCGCCCGGATGGGCCAGTGTGTGGTCATGTTCCTGCTCGTACGGCGATCCGGACACGCGTTCGGACTCCTGGTGTCCCGCGAACTGCGCCAGCCCGGCTCCGCGGCGCAGCTCGATCGCGCGATCGCGAAGGGCGCGGCCATCGCCGTCCGCCCCGGCGTGTACATGCGGGCGCGACGCTGGCACTCGCTGAGCGGCACCGACCGCACGCTGGCCCGGATCTATGCGGCATCGCTCGCCCATCCCGGCGTCGTCTTCGCCGCGCACTCCGCGGCGGCGCTGCTGCGACTGCCGCTGCCCGAGGACGATCTGGCGGAGGTGCACGTCGTCGAGGCTCCGGCGGGCGCCGAGGGGCTCGTCGCGCATCCGGAGTCGGCGGGATCCGGCGTCGTCGCCCGCTACGGGCTCCAGGTCACGTCGCCGGTGCAGACCGTCCTCGACATGGCCGTGCTGCTCGACCAGGACGCGGCCCTGGCCCTCCTGCGGGCGGCGATCCGCCCGGCCGCCGGGCCGCACGGTCTCCCCGACGAGGTGCCGCTGTGCACCAAGGCCGAGCTGCTGGCCGCCGCCGAGACGGTGGCCGAGCGCACGGGCGACGCGACGCCGGTCGAGCTGGCCAAGGCCCTCGTCCCCGAGGTCTCCTCCCTGGCCGCCTGACCTCATCCCACGCGGTGGGCGATCCGGTGCTCGAGGCCGGCGCGGACGGCTGCCCACTCGCTGTCGAGGATCGAGAACACGACGGTGTCGCGGATGATGCCGTCCGGCATGACCGTGTGGTTGCGCAGCACGCCGTCCTGCTTGGCGCCGAGGCGCGCGATGGCCGCGCGCGACTGGTGGTTGTGCCAGTGCGTGCGCAGCTCGACGGCGACGCACCCGAGCGTCTCGAAGGCGCGCTCGAGCAGCAGCAGCTTGGCGGCGGGGTTGATGCCGGTGCCGTGCACGCCGCGCCCGAGCCAGGTCGATCCGATCTCGAGCCGGCGATTCGCCTCATCGAGATTCAGGTAGGTGGTCATGCCCACGGCCCGCCCCGAGCGCGCGTCGATCACGGCCCACGGCGCGACCGTGCCGGCGTCGCGCTTGGCGAGGCGCGCGTCGATCTCGTCGCCCATCTGATCCGGCGACGGGATGCGCGTGTACCAGGTGCGGTGCAGGTCGCCCACGGCCACCGCCTCCGCGAGGTCGTCGCGATGGGCGTGGGCCAGCGGCTCGAGGTGGACGATGTCGTTGCGCAGGACGGGGGTGTCGACGAAGCTCACCCCTCGAGGCTAGCGGCCGGCCGCTCCCCGCCCTGCGAGGCAATCACTGCGCGAACGCCTCGATCGGCGGGCAGGCGCAGACGAGGTGCCGGTCGCCGTAGGCCTGGTCCACGCGGCGCACCGGCGGCCAGTACTTCGCGGCAGGCGATCCTGTGGGGTAGACCGCGAGCTCGCGCGGGTACGGGTGGGACCAGTCGGTCGCGACCGCCGCCGCCGCGGTGTGCGGAGCGTGGGAGAGCGGGTTGTCGTCGGCCGGCCACTCCCCCGCGGCCACACGCTCGGCCTCGCCGTGGATCGCGATCATCGCGTCGACGAACCGGTCGAGCTCGGCGAGATCCTCGGACTCTGTCGGCTCGATCATCAGCGTGCCCGCAACCGGGAACGACATGGTCGGCGCGTGGAAGCCGTAGTCGATCAGCCGCTTGGCGACGTCGTCGACGGTGACCCCGGTGCGCTCGCGCAGCGGACGCAGGTCGAGGATGCACTCGTGGGCGACGAGGCCGTGCTCACCGGTGTACAGCACCGGGTAGTGATCCGCGAGCCGCGCGGCGACGTAGTTCGCCGCCAGCACCGCGGCGCTTGTCGCGTCGGTCAGGCCCGCGCCGCCCATCATTCGGATGTAGGCCCAGGTGATCGGCAGGATGCCGGCCGAGCCCTGCGGGGCCGCCGAGACGGGACGCTCGGCGCTCGGCAGGAAGGGCGCCAGGTGCGCCTTCGCGGCCACGGGCCCGACCCCCGGGCCGCCGCCCCCGTGCGGGATCGCGAACGTCTTGTGCAGGTTGAGGTGCGAGACGTCGCCGCCGAGGTCGCCGAAGCGCGCGTGACCCACGAGCGCGTTGAGGTTGGCGCCGTCGATGTAGACCTGCCCGCCGGCGTTGTGCACCGCCGCGGTGATGTCCTTCACGTCGGCTTCGTACACGCCGTGGGTGGAGGGGTAGGTGATCATCAGGGCGGCGAGGGTGTCGGCGTGGGCGGCGATCTTCGCGCGCAGGTCGTCGAGGTCGACGTCGCCGCCCTCGACGGTCGCGACGACCACCACGCGCATGCCGGCCAGGACGGCCGAAGCGGCGTTCGTGCCGTGCGCCGACGACGGGATCAGGCAGACATCGCGCTGCAGCTCGCCGCGCGAGCGGTGGTAGCCGCGGATCGCGAGCAGGCCCGCCAGCTCGCCCTGCGATCCGGCGTTCGGCTGCAGCGAGACCGCGTCGTAGCCGGTGATGTCGGCGAGCCAGGCCTCGAGCTGGTCCATCAGCGCGAGGTAGCCGGTGACGTCCTCGCGCGGCGCGAAGGGGTGGATCCGCCCGAACTCGGGCCAGGTGATCGCGGCCATCGCGGTGGCGGCGTTGAGCTTCATCGTGCAGGAGCCGAGCGGGATCATCCCGCGATCGAGCGCGTAGTCCTTGTCGGCGAGCGCACGCAGGTAGCGCATCATCGCCGTCTCGCTGCGGTGCGCGTGGAACACCGGGTGCGTGAGGTACGCGTCCTGGCGACGCAGCGCGGACGGGATCGACTCGAACGCGCCGACGAAGGCGGCTCGCGGTGAGACCGCCACCGCCTCGAACGCGCGGATCACGGCGTTCATGTCGGCCCTCGTCGTCGCCTCGCCGACGGCCAGCGAGACGGTGTCCTCGTCGACGAGACGAAGCTGCACGCCCCGCTCGTGCGCCTCGGCGACGACATCCGCGGCCAGGCCGGGGACCCGCACCGTGAGGGTGTCGAAGAAGCTGTCGTGCACCACGTCGGCGCCGGTCGCCTCGATCGCCGCCCACAGGACCTTCGCCTTGGCGTTGATCTCGGAGGCGATCGCGAAGAGCCCCTCGGGCCCGTGGTAGACCGCGTACATCGACGCCATCACGGCCAGCAGGACCTGCGCGGTGCAGATGTTGGACGTGGCCTTCTCGCGCCGGATGTGCTGCTCGCGGGTCTGGAGGGCGAGGCGGTAGGCGGGCCTGCCGTCGGCGTCGACCGAGACCCCGACCAGGCGGCCCGGCAGCTGGCGCTCGAGCCCGGTGCGCACCGCCATGTAGCCGGCGTGCGGGCCGCCGAAGCCGAGCGGCACACCGAACCGCTGGGTCGATCCGACGGCGATGTCGGCACCGAGGGATCCGGGAGAGGCGATCAGGGCAAGCGCCATGAGGTCGGCGGCCACGACGACGAGCCCGCCCCTCGCGTGGACGTCGTCGGCGACCGCGCTCGGATCCCAGACCCGGCCCGAGGATCCGGGGTACTGGATGAGGGCGCCGAACACCTCGCCCTCGGGGAGGGGCGCCGACGGGTCGAACGCGACCTCGCGCAGGTCGATGCCGAGCGCCTCGGCGCGCACCGCGAGCACCGCCTTGGTCTGCGGCAGCGTGTCGGCGTCCACCAGGAACACGGGGGACGTCGTCTTCGACGCACGGCGGGCGACGAGCATGCCCTCGACCGCGGCCGTGGCCTCGTCGAGCATCGACGCGTTCGCCACGGGCAGGCCGGTGAGGTCGCCGACCATCGTCTGGAAGTTGAGCAGCGCCTCGAGCCTGCCCTGCGAGATCTCGGGCTGGTACGGCGTGTACGCCGTGTACCAGGACGGGTTCTCGAGGACGTTGCGCTGGATCACCGAGGGGGTGATCGTGTCGCTGTAGCCGAGCCCGATCATCGGCGTCAGCACGCGGTTCCGGCCGGCGATCGCACGCAGCTCGGCGAGCGCCTCGGCCTCGGAGAGGCCCTCGGCCGGCAGCGCCCCGGGGCCCGGTGCGGTGCCGGGGCGGATGACGGCGGGCACCGCGGCGTCCATAAAGCGCTCGACGGCCCGGCGGTCGTCCGCGGCGATGCCGATGGCGGCCGCCATCGTCTCCTGCTGGGCACCGGTCGTCCCGATGTGGCGGCGGGCGTAGTCGAGGCTCATTCGGCCGCCCCCGTCAGCGCGGCATAGGCGGCGCGGTCGAGGAGGCCCTCGGGCGGGGTGGTGACGCGCACCCGGATCAGCCATGCCGAGAACGCGTCAGCGTTCACGAGCGCCGGGTCGGCATCGATCCCGGTGTTGACCTCGGTCACCTCGCCGTCGACCGGGGCGTAGAGCTCCGAGACCGACTTCGTCGACTCGATCTCACCGAACACCTGTCCCGCGGTGACCGTGGCGCCCACGGCCGGAAGGTCGACGTAGACGACGTCGCCCAGCTGGTCCGCCGCGAAGTCGGTGATGCCGATCGTGGCGGTGTCGCCGTCGAGGGCGATCCACTCGTGCTCGGCGGTGTACTGCAGTGCGGTGAGGTCGGTCATGAGTTCCTCCGGTAGAAGGGCAGGGCGGTGACGGACGCCGGGAGGCGCGTGCCGCGGATGTCGATGGCGAGGTCGGGGGCATCGGCCGCGTCGGGATCGACGAGGGCGAGGGCGATCGGGTGGCCGAGGGTGGGGCTGAGGGCTCCGCTGGTGATCTCGCCGACGCGCTCGTCGCCGCGGTAGACGCCGTAGCCGGCACGACCCGCCCGGCGGCCCTCCGCCGCGAGCCCGACCAGCACGGGCGCCCCGGGGCGCGGTTCGTGCTCGCCGACGAAGCCCGTCTTGCCCGCGGGGATCACACGGCCGAGCCCCGCCTGGGCCGGCACGACGTCGCGCGAGAGCTCGTGGCCGTAGAGCGGCATGCCCGCCTCGAGGCGGAGGGTGTCGCGGGCCGCGAGACCCGCCGGCACCAGGCCGTGCGCCTCGCCCGCCGCGAGCAGCGCGCGCCAGAGGGCGGCGGCCTGGCCGACCGGCACCAGCAGCTCGAAGCCGTCCTCGCCGGTGTAGCCCGTGCGGGCGAGCAGCAGCGGCTCACCCTCGAACGACGCGGAGCCCCAGCCGTAGTTGCGGATCTCCGGGAGGGCGGGCGACAGCTCCGAGATCCCCGGCGTCTCGCTCAGGATCCACTCGGCCGCCGGCCCCTGCAGCGCGAGCAGGGCGTGATCCTCGCTCTGGTCCTCCACGATCGCGTCGAACCCGGCGACCCGGTCGGTCAGCGCGCGGGTGACCGCCCGCGTGTTCCCCGCGTTCGCGATCACGAGGAACTCATGGTCGGCCAGCCGGTAGACGATCAGGTCGTCGATGATCCCGCCGTCCTCGGCCAGGATCATCGTGTACCTCGCGCGCCCGACGGGGATCGCCGAGATCGCTCCGGCGAGCGCGCGGTCGAGGAAGGCGGGGGCCTCGTCGCCGTCGACCAGGATCTCGCCCATGTGCGAGATGTCGAACAGCCCGGCCGCACGGCGCACCGCGTGGTGCTCCGCCAGGTCCGAGGTGTAGCGGACGGGCATGAGCCAGCCGCCGAAGTCGGTGAAGGAGGCGCCGAGCGCCTCGTGCTCCTGATGCAGCGGCGTGGTGAGCGGTTCGCTCGACGGGGGTGCGAGGTGGTCCACGGGCTCTCCTGACGGGGATCGTCGGCACCGGGTCTCGGCTGAGACCCGGGAGGACTCCCCCTCTGTCATGGACCTGAGAGCTTCGGCGGGCGCCGCGAGAGAGCGGGCCCGTCTTTCACCGTCGGCGGGAGCATGCGCTCCGCTTTTCAGAGTGGCCCGATCCGCGCGGTACGTGTACCTGAGAGATTGGCGGGGAGGCTTGCTCCTTCGGTGCCGCCGTTCCGTGATGTCCGGAAGGCGACTCTCCCGCGCGGGTCATGGGCGCGTATTCGATTGTCGCGGTCAGCCTAGCTTCGCGTCTCGCCGAACACGAGGCCGCCTCGCCGCCGGACCGGGTCGCGTGCGCCCGGTCCGGCGGCGCTCAGACGAGCGACCGCGCCTTCTGGCCGAAGAACGCGAGCTCGTGACGGCACGACTCCTCGAACGCCGCGCGCATGCGGCTGAGGCGGTCGTGGGGCGCCGTCCGCGCCGCTTGCTGGACCCAGGCGATCGCCTGCCGCGTCGACTCGGCGAACTCGGGCGAGCCGTACATCGTGAGCCAGTCGGCGTACGGGTGCTGCGGGTGGTTGGCCTTCGCGAGCTTCTCGCCGAGGTCCTGGTAGAGCCAGTAGCAGGGCAGCACCGCGGCGATCAGCGTGCCGTAGTCGCCCGTGCCGGCGGCGGCTGCCAGGTGCGAGAGGTAGGCGACGGTCTCGTCCGACGGCTCGGGCTCGCTGTCGGTGCCGGTCAGGACGGCGCCGCGTTCCTCGTGCATCGCCAGCTCGGACTCGAGGCAGGCGGCGGCGCCGCGTTGCCAGAACTCCCGCTCGACCGCGGTCGGGGCGAGCTCGGCCGCGCGACTGAGGCCCCGCGCGTAGCAGCGAAGGTACAGCGCGTCCTGCCCGAGGTAGTGCGCGAAGTCATCGCTCGGCAGGCTGCCGTCGGCGAGCTGGCGCACGAACCAGACGTCGTCGATCGCGGCGCGGAGGGGCTCTGTGCTCTCCCACCAGGCGGCGAGGTCCGCCCCCGCACCCGGGAACCCCCGTCCGTCCCACAGCGCATGGGCATGGTGCAGCGGCCCGTGTCCGCCCGGGCGGCCGACCTCCAGCTCGCCGGCCGCGGCGATGGCCTCCCGAAGCCAGGTGCGGGCGAGCCGCGTGGCGACCGCCCAGTCGCCGGTGCGGGCGTGGATGGTGGCGAGCGCCGACGAGAGCGAGCAGCCCGTCCCGTGTGTGCTCGTCGTCTCGATGCGGGATCCGAGGAACTGCGCCACCGCGCCGTCGGCGCCGATCAGC
Organism: Microbacterium phosphatis; assembly: GCF_049177115.1. GTDB lineage: Bacteria > Actinomycetota > Actinomycetes > Actinomycetales > Microbacteriaceae > Microbacterium > Microbacterium phosphatis. The sequence goes on from NZ_CP185370.1 coordinate 1,995,111, forward strand.
GCGTCGGGGGTCTCGTCGCCCGGCAGGTGTCCGCCCTTGACGAGCACGAGCACGTCGTGGCGCCGGGCCAGGCGCGCGGCCTGCTCTCGCGCGAACGGCCACGACTGCGCGACCGGCTCCCCGAGCAGCGCCGCCAGCTCGGGCAGGTTGGGTGTGACGACGTCGGCGCGTTCGATCAGGCGGCCGAGAGCCGCCACGGCGGAGTCGTCGATCAGGCGGTCGCCCGAGGAGGCGATCATCACGGGGTCGACCACGACCGCGGGGGCGACCGGCAGCGCGTCGAGCCAGTCGATCACCGTCTCGACGATCTCGGGTGTGGGGAGCATGCCGACCTTGACCGCGTGGATGTCGATGTCGTCCGAGAGCGTGTCGAGCTGCTGTCGCAGGAACGACGCGGGCGGGACATGCACCCCGGTCACGCCCTGCGTGCTCTGCGCGGTGAGCGCCGCGATGGCGGCCATGCCGTAACCGCCGCAGGCCATGATCGACTTCAGGTCGGCCTGGATGCCGGCCCCGCCCGAGGGGTCGGATCCGGCGATGGTGAGCACGTGGGGGATCATGCGGCGGCCCCGCTTCGCTGACGGATGGTGAGGGCGGCGTCCCATTCGGCGCGCAGCGCCATGGCCGCGGCCTCCGGATCCGGGGCGGAGCAGACGGCCCGCACGACCGCGAGCCCCGACGCTCCCGCGCGGAGAGCCTCCGCGGCGTCGCCGGTGCCGACACCGCCGATCGCGACGCAGGGCAGATCGGGCACCGTCCCGCGGAACGCGGCGAAGCCCTCCCAGGAGAGAGGCGTGGCGTGGTCCCTCTTCGTCGGAGTGGCGCGCACGGCCCCGACCCCGAGGTAGTCGACCGTCCCCGCGGGCAGAGCGCGCAGGGCCACGACCTCGTCGCCCCGGCTCGCGCTCAGGCCGACGATCGCGTCGCCGCCGAGCAGGGCCCGGACCCGGTCGACGGGCAGGTCGCTCTGGCCCACGTGCACCCCGTCGACGGCGACCCCGCGCAGCCGCGCCGCCAGCGCGACGTCGACCCGGTCGTTGACGAGCAGGAGTGCGCGCCCGTCGACGCGTGCCGCGCAGGCTTCGACGACCTGCAGCAGCTCGTTCGCGGCGAGGTCCTTGCCGCGCACCTGCACCACACGGCTGCCGCCCGCCACGGCCGCGGCGACGACGTCCGCGACGGATCGGCGATAGCCGGACCCGGTGATGGTCGCCACGTCGGCGACGAGATACGTCGAGAGATCGAGCGAGCGCGTCATCGTGCGGCCTCGAGCTCGGCGACGACGAGCTGCCTGGTCGACAGATCCCCGGGGGCCGTTGCGGCGAGCGCGTCGAGGAACCCGACGGCGAAGGTGCCGGGGCCGGGGTCCGCGGCGGCGGCCCGCTCGGACGCCTCGGCGTGCAGCAGGTGCGCGGCGACCGCGCCGTCCAGCGTCGGCAGCCCGAGGTCGTGCGCCGCGGCGACGAGGGCCGCGGTCGTGGCGCCCAGGGCGCAGCCGCCCCCGGTGACGCGGGTGAGCAGGGCGCTGCCGCCCGGCACACGCACCACCCGCTCGCCGTCGGTGAGCAGGTCGACCGCGCCCGAGACGGCCACGACCGCGCCGGTCTCGCGCGCGAGCGCCGCCGCGGCCGCGCCGGCGGCATCCACCTCATCGGCCGCGTCGACACCGCGGCCACCGGCCCCGGCACCCGCGAGCGCGAGGATCTCGGAGGCATTGCCCCGGATCGCGGCGGGGCGGTGCGCGAGCAGCTCGCGTGCGAACGCGGTGCGCACGGTCAGCGCGCCCACCCCGACGGGGTCGAGCACCCACGGCGTGCCCGCCTCGCCCGCGGCCGTCACGGCCTCGAGCATCGCGGCGCGCTGCTCGGCCTTCGGCGTGCCGAGGTTGACCAGCACCGCCGAGGCGAAGCGGGCGCACTCACCGGCCTCGACGGGGATGTCCACCATCACGGGCGCGGCGCCGGCCGCGAGAAGCGCGTTGGCGGTGAAGTTCACCACCACCGCGTTCGTCAGGCACTGCACAAGCGGTGCCGTCTCGCGCAGCCGGGCGAGGACCGGCCCCGCATCGATGGGCTCCGGATCGGATCCGGATCGGGTGTGTGCAGGCGCAGCGCTCATGGGCGACATCCCTCCGCTCGTGCTAACGAGATCAGGTGAAATACGGGTGTGATCTCAGTCCCGATGGCGGGACACCCCGTGTCACTGAGGCCGAGCCTATCGGCGTCGGAAGGGGTGTGACGCGCGGTTACGGGATGTCCCTCAGGGGGTAGTGAATCGATTCCCGGGCGCAGCGCGGAGGCGGATCCGCGTCCCGCGCGCCGGGGACCGCGGGGCCGCCGGAGGCGGCAGGATGGTGCCATGCCCGCCGGTCAGCCGCCCGTCCAGAACCTGCTTGTGCTCACCAAGATCACGGCGATCCTGGACGCCTTCACCCTGGCCGACCCGGAGCTGCCGCTGTCGGAGATCCGGACGCGCACGGGGCTGCCGCAGTCGACGGCCCAGCGCCTGGTCGCGAACCTCGTGGAGCAGGGCTTCCTCGACCGCACGCGCGGCGGCTACCGGATCGGCGTGCGCATGCTGCACTGGGCGGCTCCCGCCATGCAGGGCCTCGAGGCGGTCGACATCATCCGGCCGGTGCTCGACGAGATGCGCGACACCCTCGGCGAGACGGCGGCCGTGTTCCGCGAGTCGCAAGGGCACCGCGTCTGCATCGCGCTGGCCGAGACGCGACAGGTGCTGCGCCGCGCCATCCGCGTGGGGCAGATCCTGCCCCTGCACGCGGGATCCGCCGGGCGCGTCATCCTCGCCTGGACGCCCGACCGGCTCGCCGAGATCCTGCAGCGCGACCTCGAGTCGTTCACCGACGAGACAATCGTCGAGCGCGACCAGCTCGCCGCCGTGGTCAAGGAGACGGCGGTGCAGGGCTACGCGGTCACGACCGGCGAGCGCCAGACCGGCGCGAGCGGCCTCTCGGCCCCGATCTTCACCGCGCAGGGCGAGCTCTTCGGCGCCCTCACGGTGATGGGCCCGACCTCCCGCATGCCGGAGGAGACCTGCCGCGAATGGGCACCGTACGTGCTCGAGCGCGCCGAGCAGCTCACCCGCACCCTCGGCGGCCGCCACCCCGACGAGCGCTGACGAGCTCCGACGCCCGACGGGCGCGCACCTGCCCCGTGGGTCGGCGCCGGCGGGTCAGCGAGACAGGATCAGCGGGGCAGGATCCACTCGAACGCGCGCGCCTCGGAGTGTGCCCCGGCCGCGGCGCGCGAGGTGCTGCGCTCCCCCAGCTCGGCGGTGACGCGATCCCCCATCCGCACCAGCTCACCGAACGCGTCGGGGGTGAGCCACGAGGGCTTCAGGGCGAACAGCAGATCCTCGGTCGAGGTGTTGCCGGCCGCGCCGGGGGCGAACGGGCAGCCGCCGAGGCCACCGAGCGCGCCGTCGATCACGCTCGCGCCCGCCTCGACGGCCGCGAGCGCGTTGGCCACCCCCATCCCCCACGTGTCGTGCCCGTGGAAGACGACGTCGTGTCCCGGCCGGGCGCGTGCCGCCTCCCCCACCAGGTGCGCGACCTGGCGCGGATCCGCCTGCCCGAGCGTGTCGCAGATGACCGTGTCGCTGCATCGCTCGGCACGCGGATCGCGCACCAGCGCGAGGGTGCGCTCGGGGTCGACCGGGCCCTCGAACGGGCAGGTGAACGATGTCGCCAGGCACAGCTGCAGCTCGGCCCCAGCCGCCTCGGCGATGTCCAGGGCGAGCGGCAGCGCGGCCATCGAGTCCTCGGTCGAGCGCCCGATGTTGGCGCGGTTGTGGGCGTCCGAGACCGACAGGCAGTACTGCATGCGGGTGACGCCCGCCGCGACCGCGCGCTCGACGTTGCGCGGCGTCGCCACCCACACCCAGCAGTGAGCGAGCTCCTCCGGCGTGAGCGCCGCGACGACCTCGAGGGTGTTCGCGAGGGGCGGCACGAGATCCGGGCGCGCCATCGATCCGATCTCGATGTCGGTGACCCCGAGGGCGAGCAGCTCGCGCACGAGCCGCACCTTCTCGTCTGTCGGCATCAGACCGCCGGTGAGCTGGAGGCCGTCGCGCAGGGTCACGTCGCGCAGGCGGACATCGGGGATGTTCATGAGCGGGCCTCTCGGGTGGCGGGAAGGCCGAGCTCGGCCAGGACCTCGTCGGTGTGCTCCCCCAGGTCGGGGCCGAGCGAGCGGATCGGGGTCGAGACGCCGTCGATCACGGGGGTGATGCCCGGAAAGACCACCTCGGGGATCGTCTCCTCTCCCGTCGAGACGTCGAAGCGCTGCAGCATGTTGCGCGCCGCCAGCTGCTCGTCGGCGACCAGGTCCTCGGCGGTGTAGATCGGGCCGGCGGGGACGCCCGCCGCGTCCATGGCGGCGAGCACCTCAGCGGGCGTGCGCTCGGCGCACCAGGCCGCGATCGCCTCGTCGAGCTCGTCGCGGCGCTCCCATCGCGCCGCGTTGGACTGCAGCTGCGGGTCGGCTCCCAGATCGGGGCGCCCGATGGCGTCCATGTAGCGCCGGTAGATCCCGTCGCCGTTGCCGGCGATCACGACCGACCGCCCGTCGCGGCACACGTACGCGTTCGAGGGCGCGATGCCCTGCATGCGCCCACCCGTGCGGGTGCGGCGGTCGCCGAACGCCGAGTAGTCGGGGATCAGCGACTCCATCACCGACAGCATCGCCTCGTTGAGCGCCACATCGACGGTGCGGGCGGCGAGGGGCGCCGTCTCGGCGGCGGCGCGCCGGCGCTCGCGATCGAAGAGCATCATGCACGCGCCGAACGCGGCCTGCATGCCGGCGATCGAGTCGCCGATCGACACCCCGACCCGCACCGGCGGGCGATCCGGATCGCCCACGAGCTCGCGGAAGCCGCCGTAGGCCTCGGCGACGGCGGCGAACCCGGGTCGCTCGGACATCGGGCCGGTCTGCCCGAACGCCGAGATGCGCACGAGGATCACGTCGGGGTTCGCCGCCTCCAGCGCCTCGGGGCCCAGCCCCCACTTCTCGAGCGTGCCGGGGCGGAAGTTCTCGAGCACGATGTCCGAGCGGCGCACCAGCTCGAGCACGGCGGCGCGGCCCTCCTCGGCGCGGAGATCGAGCACCACCGACTTCTTGTTGCGGTTGATCGTGCGGTACAGCATCGAGGTCGTGCCGCGGTGCAGCCGCCAGTTGCGCAGCTCGTCGCCGGTGCCCGGGCGCTCGATCTTGATGACCTCGGCACCGAAGTCGGCCAGCATACGACCGGCCGTGGGCGCCGCGATGTAGTTGCCGAGCTCGAGCACGCGGACGCCGTCGAGGGGCAGTCGTTCGCGGTGTTCCATGGGTGTCTCCTAGAGGAAGATGCTGAGGATCAGCGTGAATCCGAGCGCCACGACGCTCGCCAGCGAGACGCCGACGGTCGTCGACTTGAGGGCGCCGCGCGTCGTCTGCCCCAGCATCGACTGCAGCAGCCAGAACGTGTTGGAGGTGACGTGGATGAGGAAGAGCGCGCCGGATCCCGCGGCGAGCGCGATCAGCACGGGGTTCAGGCCGATCTCGCCGGCGATGGGCGCGAGGATGCCTGCGGCCGTGATCGCGGACATCGTCACCGAGCCGACCGCGACATGCAGGATCGCCGCGACGGCCCAGACGACCAGCAGCGGCACCACGCTCGAGGCCGAGAAGTACTTCGCCAGCAGCTCGCCCATCCCGGCGGTCGAGATGACGGCGGCGAGCGAGCCGCCGGCTCCCGTGAGCAGCAGGATCTGGCCCGACTCGCGGAAGCCGGTGCCCATCGCCTTCTCGACCCGCTCGCGCCCGATCGTGTAGGTCGCGACGATCGTTGTGCCGAGCAGGCCGATCAGCAGGGCGACCAGCGGCGACGAGATGAGCTGCAGGACGGGGATCTCCACCCCCGCCATCGTGACGAACGCGCCGCCGCCGATGAGCACGAGCGAGACGAGCATGGGGCCGAAGGCCAGCAGCAGCGGCACCTCGCCCTGAGCGCGCACCGCGACGGCGGTCTGCTGGATGACGCCCGTGGTGGTGAGCGTCGGCTCCGCGCCGCCGCGGTCAGCGGCACCCCTCCCGCGGTCGAGGTCGCCGGCGGGTGCGCCGTGCTGCAGTTCGTCGGGGATGCCGTCGGCGTCGAGGTCGCGGGGCTGCTCGTCCTTCGCCGGGTTCCAGAACCCCCGGTCGATGAAGAAGTTCATGATCGTGATCGACACCACAATCGTGGGCACCACCACCAGCAGACCGCAGACGAGCATCACGCCGAGGGGCACGTCGAGCTGGCCCGCGAGGGCGACGGCGGCGAAGCCCGGCACCATCAGCACGATGCCGCACTCGAGGCTGATCGCCATCGCCGTGGCGATCTTGCCGAGGCCGTTCCGACCGAGGCTCGGGGCGATCCGGCGCGCGAGGGGCGCGCTCATCACGAGCATGACGTCGAGGAAGATCGCCTGCAGCGCCGTGCCGAGCGCGAGGCCGAGGGCGTACGGGACGCCCTTCTTGCCGAACACCTTCATCAGCGTGCCGACCAGGCGCGGGATGGCGCCCATCTCGTTGAGGATCGCGCCCATGAGCACACCCCATCCGATGATGAGGCCGACCTCGTACATGATGTCGCCGAACCCGTGCGTGGTCGTGTCGACGGTGTCGGTGACGCCGAGCCCGGAGAGCAGGCCCAGCCCGATCGCGCCGAGGATCAGGGCGACGACGGGGTTCACCTTGAATCTGAGGATCAGGACGACGATCGCGACGATCACGGCACCCGTGATGGTCAGTGTCTGCCAGTCAGCCACGGCTCTCCTCCTTGAGAGTCAGGAATGTTCGCATCGTGAGACTAGACCCACAATGCAGATGCACACAATCGGCCCTCCCGCACGCACGCAGAAGGCCCCTCACGAGGTGAGGGGCCTTCTGTGATGCGGATCCGGGTCAGTCGATGCGGTGCAGTGCGCTCTCGGCGAGGCGCCCGAGCAGCTCGGTGAGCTTCTCGACGTCCGCCTTGTCCCACTCGCCGAACACGGCCCGATACTGCGCGCGGGAGGCGCGCTTCATCGCCGAGAAGCGCGCGAGCGCCTCGGGCGTGGCCGTGACCTCGAACACGCGGGCGTCGCCCTCGCTGCGCGCGAGGGTCACGAGCCCCCACTCCCGCAGGTCGCGCAGCTGACGCGAGACGACGGACTTGTCCATCTGCGTCTGCGCGACGATCTCGGACACCGTGAGGACCCTGCGGCCCTCACGGTGCGCGACGATCACGGGCCGCAGCACGCTCCAGCCCGCGGGCCGGAGATCCGGATGGACCGTCGAGGCGACCGACAGCATCCGCCCCTTGATCACCGGGCCGAGGGCCGCCAGGACGCTCTCGAGGGCGTCGATGGACGAGGACTCAGCTGTCATGCTCCGACTCCGGCAGACCGGACAGCGCACCCAGCGCGTCGTCGTGACGACGACGGGCGGCCTCGAGGACCTCGCGGGCGTGGTCGGCCTGCTGACGAAGGGCGTCCTGCGTGCGACGGTCGTACTCGGCGAGCTGTGCGCCCGCCGCGGCGACCTGTCCCTCGACCTCGGCGAACGCGATGCGCGCCCGCTCCAGGGCCTCCTGCGCGTCGGTGACGACCAGGCGGGCCGCAGCGGCCGTCTGCTCGAGCGACGCCGCGTCGGCGGGCTCCGACGCGGTGAGGATGTCCTCGTCGGGGTCATCGGCCTCGAGCACGGCGACGGAGCCCGAGGGAGCCGCCGTCTGCGTGCCGGTGTCGGTCGCCGGGCGGGGCGCCGAGCGACGCGAACGACGCGCCCCGGGCAGCTCGTCCTCGGGGAGGACGATCGCGCCGGACTCGACGAGCTCGCGGAAGCCCGCGCCGCCCTTCTCGGCCGGCTCGAGGGCCGAGAGCTCGGCACCCAGCTCCTCTTCGATCTGCTGGGCCGCGGTCTTGCGCGACAGCGGCTTGTTCGGCAGGAAGATCGTGCACACCAGGGTGACGATCGCCAGCGGCACAACGAGGAAGAACAGGTTGGCGATCGAGTCGCCGTAGCCGCTCTCGACGACGGTGCGCACCGGCTCGCAGAGGGCGGCGACGTCGGGCAGGTTGCCGGAGGTCATCTGCTCGAGGCTGTCGGCGCAGTCCGGGTTCTGGGCCAGCAGCTCCGGGATGCCGAGCGACGGGTCGATCTTCGCGACGAGCTCCTCGAGCCCGGTCTTGATCTTGTCGCCCACCTGCGTGCCGAGGATCGATCCGAGGACGGTCACGCCCACGGTGCCGCCCAGGCTGCGGAAGAACGCGATCGCGCCCGAGCCCGCACCGAGCATGGACGGCGGGAGCGAGTTCTGCACCACGAGCACGAGGTTCTGCATCAGCACACCGGATCCGAGGCCGAGCAGGAACATGTAGCTCCACACGGCGCCCATCGGGGTGTCGTAGTGCAGGGTCGACATGCCGATCAGGCCGCCGGTGAGGATCACGGCGCCCGCGATGACGTAGCCCTTCCACTTGCCGGTGCGCGAGATCAGCTGGCCGACGACGATGGATCCGGCCATCGAGCCGATGACCATCGGGATGGTCGCGAGCCCCGCGTCGGTGGGCGTGAACCCGCGGGCGTACTGGAGGTACTGGGCGAGGAACACCGAGGTGCCGAACATCGTGACGCCGACCGCGACCGAGGCGATCGACGACAGCGCGAAGGTGCCCTGGCGGAACAGGCGCAGCGGGATGATCGGCTCGGCGACGACGAACTGCGTCACGATCGCGCCGATCGTGAACAGGACGCCGACCGCGGCCATGGTGATGCTGGCCTCGGAATCCCACTCGAAGCCGCCCGCGGCGGGCTTGCCGCCCAGGCTGATCCACACCAGGATCAGCGAGATGCCGGCGACGATGAACGCGGCGCCCACCAGGTCGAGCTTGACGGGGCGGGGCTGGCCGGGGGCCGAGGGCTCGACGGCCTTGGCGCGGAACTCGGTGACGATCGCGGCCGCGGCGAGGAAGACGCCGGCGCCGGCGAGCACGAAGCTCATGGCCGAGTTCCACTCGAAGCCGCCCTCGTCGGGCTTGCCGCCGAACATGATCCAGATCATGAGGACGCCGATCGAGGCGACCACGAAGCCGATGCCCATGAAGTCGACCCGGACGGGGCGGGTGACGTTCGAGACCTTCAGGGTGGCCTGCATCATGATGAACGCGACGACGGCGATCGGGACGCCGACGAAGAAGCACCACTCCCAGCCCCACGAGTCGGCGATGACGCCGCCGAGGAGCGGGCCGGCGATCTGGCCGACGGCCATGACCGCGCCCATGATGCCCATGTACTTGCCGCGCTCACGCGGGGCGATGATGTCGGCGATGACGACCTGACCGAGGGCCATCAGGCCACCCGTGCCGATCGCCTGGACGAAGCGCCAGCTGATCAGCCACGTGGCGCCGCCCTCGTGCGAGTCGCCGCCGATCTGGCCGGCGAAGCCCGCCGCGACGGTCGCGAGCACGAAGATCACCAGTGCGATCTGCAGCAGCAGCTTGCGGTTGAAGATGTCCGAGAGCTTGCCCCAGATCGGGGTGGTCACGGTCATGGTGAGGAACGCGGCGACCAGCACCCACGTGTACTCGGTGTTGGTGCCGTTGAGGTCGGCCATGATCTTCGGCATCGGCGTGGCGACGACCGTGGACGAGATGAGCACAACGAACATCGCGGCCATAAGACCGGAGATCGCCTGAATGACCTGCGCCGGGCGCATGACGGGATGGGACCCAGTATCCGTATCTGGGCGCGCGGAATCGGTTGACATACATCAACCATGACACAGATAGTTGACTATGGTCAATTTCTCGACGCCGCCGGTACCCTGCCCCCGGACCGTCGCGAAGTAGTCTCGAGGGCGTGACCGAGCCGCGCACCCGCCCCGCCGACGCGATCCGCGTCGCCGTGTCCACGGTGATCTTCTCGCTGCGGCCGGAACCCGACGCGCACCGCCTGATGATCCCGCTCGTCCGGCGCACGCGCGCGCCGTTCGAGGGCCAGTGGGCCCTCCCCGGCGGCTGGCTGGACATCGCCGAGGGGCTGCACGACGCGGCAGCCCGCACGCTCGCCGAGACCACCGCACTCGCGCCCAGCTACCTCGAGCAGCTGTACTCGTTCGGCGACGTCGACCGATCCCCCACCCGCGTGATCTCGGTCGTGTACTGGGCGCTGCTGCGATCCGATCTCGTCGACGCGCAGCGCGCGGTCGCGGGCGCGCCGGAGAACGTCGAGTGGTTCGACGTCGATGCGCTGCCCGAGCTCGCCTTCGACCACAACCGGATCGCCGAGTACGCGCTGTGGCGCCTGCGCAACAAGGTCGGGTACAGCCGCATCGCCGCGGGCCTCCTTCCGGACGACTTCACCCTCACCGAGCTGCGCGAGGTGTACGAGTCGGTGCTGGGCCGCCGACTGGATCCGTCGAACTTCCGCCGCCTGCTCGAGGGCTCCGAGGCCCTGGTGCCCACCGAGGCGTTCCGCACGGGCAAGCACCGCCCCGCGCGCCTGTACCGGTACAACGCCGAGGCCGAGGAGCCGATCGGCCCCGCCGAGTAGTTCTGGTCACCCTGACACGAATTGCCCTTCTGGTCATCCCGACCTAATCTGATCGCGACACAGCCCGTGTCGTCGCGACCAGAAGAGGTGGCCGATGCCCGCTCTGAACCTGCTGAGCAGCCGTCCGATCGATCCGTCCGTCGATCACGAGATCCAGGCGATCGTCGCCGGCGACGCCGCGGGCAGCACCTGCTCCACGGATCTCGCGGCGACGCCGTGGACCTTCGATGCCGCGCCCGGCTATGGCCCCGGAGCCTCGATGGGCGACGTCATCCCCACCGGCTCTCCCCTGCAGGGCGACCTCCCCGCGGCGTACCGCGAGGCGCCGGAGAGCGAGCTGCACGCCCGCATCGCGGCCGCGAAGGCGACGCTCGGCGACCGGGTGGTGATCCTCGGGCACTTCTACCAGCGGGACGAGGTGGTGCGGCACGCCGACTACGTGGGCGACTCGTTCCAGCTCGCCAAGGCCGCGCAGGCGCTTCCGGCCGCCGAGGCCATCGTGTTCTGCGGTGTCCACTTCATGGCCGAGACCGCCGACCTGCTCTCCACGCCCGAGCAGGCGGTGATCCTGCCGAACCTCGCGGCGGGATGCTCGATGGCCGACATGGCCGACATCGACCAGGTCGAGGAGTGCTGGGAGCAGCTGGAGGAGCTCTACGGACCGCTCGATGTCGCGGACGAGGACGGGCTTGTGCCGGTCGTCCCCGTGACGTACATGAACTCGTCCGCCGCGATCAAGGGATTCGTCGGGCGCAACGGCGGCATCGTCTGCACGTCCTCGAACGCGCGCACGGTGCTGGAGTGGGCGTTCGCCCGGGGGCGGCGGGTGCTGTTCTTCCCCGACCAGCACCTCGGCCGCAACACCGCCAAGGCCATGGGTGTGCCGCCCGAGCGGATGCCGATGTGGAACCCGCACCGGCCCCTCGGCGGCGCGACGGCCGCCGAGCTCGCCGACGCCCGCGTGATCCTCTGGCACGGGTTCTGCTCGGTGCACCGCCGCTTCACGGTCGACCAGATCGAGCGGGCACGCGCCGAGCACCCCGGCGTGAGGGTGATCGTCCACCCCGAGTGCCCGATGCCCGTCGCCGACGCGGCCGACGAGGCGGGCTCGACCGACGTGATCCGGCGCGCGATCGAGGAGGCCACCGAGCCCACCACCTTCGCCATCGGCACCGAGATCAACCTCGTCCAGCGCCTGGCCGCCCAGCACCCGCAGCACCGCATCTTCTGTCTGGACCCGGTGGTCTGCCCCTGCTCGACCATGTACCGGATCCACCCCGGCTACCTCGCCTGGGTGCTCGAGGAGCTCGTCGCGGGGCGCGTCGTGAACCGGATCACGGTGCCCTCGGACGTGGCCGATCCCGCCCGGGTCGCCCTCGACCGCATGCTGGCGTGCGTCCCCCAGGCCCCCGCGCGACGTGGCTGACGCGACGCACGCGCTGGTGGTCGGCAGCGGGATCGCCGGCCTCACCTTCGCCCTGCACGCGGTGCGCCGCGGCGTGCGGGTGACGCTCGTGACCAAGGGCTGCGCCGCCTACGGCGCGACCCGCCACGCCCAGGGCGGCATCGCCGGGGTGCTCTTCGCCGAGGACCGCATCGAGGACCACCTCGCCGACACACTGACCGCGGGCGCTGGCCTCTGCGACGAGGATGCCGCGCGCGTGCTCGTGACGGAGGGGCCGGATCGGATCCGCGAGCTCATCGAGGCGGGTGTCGAATTCGATCGCGACGCGAGCGGCCGGCTCGCACAGGGGCTCGAGGCCGCGCACTCCTTTCCGCGCATCGTCCACGCCGGGGGCGATGCCACGGGGCTCGCCATCGAGACGGCGCTGCTGCGCGCGGCCCGGGAGGCGGGCGTCCGGGTCGTCGAGCACGCCGTGCTCGATGAGCTGGTGATCACGGCGGGGCGCGTCGGGGGCGCTCGGGTGCTCGCCGAGGGGCGCGCCGCCGTACTGTCGGCCGATGCCGTGGTGCTCGCCACCGGCGGCGCCGGCCAGCTCTACGCGCGCACCACCAATCCGGCCGTCGCGACCGGCGACGGCATCGCCGCCGCCCTGCGGGCCGGAGCGCGGGTCGAGGATCTCGAGTTCGTGCAGTTCCACCCCACCGTGCTGGCCGTGGGCGAGCCGTTCCTCGTGTCCGAGGCGGTGCGCGGCGAGGGCGCCGCACTGATCGACGACGACGGCCACCGCTTCGCCTTCGACGCGCACCCGGACGGCGAGCTCGCCCCGCGCGATGTCGTCGCCCGCGCCTGCGCCGCACGGATCGCGGCAGGCCACACCGTGCGCCTCGACGCCACGATGATCCCCGACCTGGCGCGGCGGTTCCCGTCGGTCGATGCCGCCGTGCGCGAGCGCGGTCTCGACTGGGCGCGCGAGGCGATCCCCGTCACCCCAGCCGCGCACTTCCTGATGGGCGGGGTCGCCACCGACCTCGACGGGCGCACGACGCTTCCCGGGCTGTACGCGATCGGCGAGACCGCGCGCACCGGGGTGCACGGCGCCAACCGGCTCGCCTCGAACTCGCTGCTGGAGGGCGCCGTGTTCGCGGCCCGCGCCGCGGCCGCGGTCGCGATCGGCGGTCGTGCCCGCCGCCGGGGCGCCCCGCGTGCGTGGCCCGGCCCCGCGGCCTCGCCCGCACCGGCGTCGCCGGCCTCCGCACCCGTCACCGGGTCGTCGCCCGCGCCCGCGTTCACCCGCCGCGCCCTGCAGCACCTGATGTGGGAGCACGCCGGCCTCAGCCGCGACGCCGACGGGCTGGCATCCGCGGCGCGGACGATCGCCGCCTGGCGGGGGGCGTGCGCCGATCCGGTCTCCGTCTCCGTCTCCGAACACGAGGACGCGAACCTGCTGATCGTCGCTCAGGAGGTCGTTCGCGCGGCTCTTGCGCGCACCGACTCTGTCGGGGCCCACTGGCGCGCAGACGCGGTGCCCGCCCTCACCTCCGACCTCGTCACGGCAGGAGCCCTCTGATGCTGACCCCCCGGATCATCGACCGCGCCGTCGGCGCCGCCCTCGATGAGGACGCCCCGTGGGGCGATCTGACCGCCGAGGCCTTCCTGCCCGTCGACGCGATCGCGCGGGCCGAGCTCGTCGCGCGCGAGCCCGGCGTCTTCAGCGGCGGCGAGGTGTTCGCCGCCGCCTTCCGGCTCACCGATCCGTCGGTGAGCGTCTCGATGCGGATCGCCGATGGCGACGCGTTCGCCGCCGGATCCGCGATCGCCGCCGCCACCGGGCCCGCCCGTGCCGTGCTCACCGCCGAGCGGGTCGGCCTGAACTTCGTGCAGCGGATGTCGGGCGTCGCGACGCTCACCGCCCGCTACGTCGCCGAGGTGGCGCACACGGATGCGCGGATCGTCGACACCCGCAAGACCACCCCCGGGCTGCGCGCCTTCGAGCGGCACGCGGTGCGCTCGGGCGGCGGGTTCAACCACCGGTTCTCGCTGTCGGACGCCGTGATGGCGAAGGACAACCACCTCGCGGTGCTCACCGCGGGAACCGAAGACGAGGCAGCCCTGACGGCGGCGCTGCGCGCGGGCATCGCGCGGCTGTCCCACACCGCACACGTCGAGATCGAGGTCGACCGCCTGTCACAGATCCCGCCGGTGCTGGCCGCCGGAGCGCACACGATCATGCTCGACAACTTCTCGCTCGAGGATCTGCGCGCGGGCGTCGAGCTGATCGCCGGGCGGGCGGTGGTGGAGGCCTCGGGTGGGGTGACCCTCGAGACCGTGCGGGCGATCGCCGAGACCGGCGTCGACGTCATCTCGGTCGGCGCCCTGACCCACTCGGCGCCGTCGCTCGACCTGGGGCTCGACGTGACGGTGGCCTGATGCTCTATCTCGACAACGCCGCCACCACACCCGTGCGCCGCGAAGTGCTCGACGCGATGACGCCGTACCTCACGCAGGAGTTCGGCAACCCCTCGAGCCACCACACGTACGGCGAGCGGGCCGCGGCGGCGCTCGAGGACGCCCGCGCCCGGGTGGCGGCCGTCGTCGGCATGCGCCGGGGCGACGTGATCTTCACGTCCGGCGGGACCGAGGCGAACAACCTGGCGCTGAAGGGCATCGCCGTCGCGGCCGCCCTCGACCGGGGCGCACGACACCTGGTCACCTCGCCCCTGGAGCACTCGTCCGTGCGCGAGGCGGCTAGCCACCTCGAACGGGTCCACGGCTTCGCGGTGACCTGGGTGCCCGTGTCGCCCACCGGCGTTGTGTCGCCGGATTCGGTCGCGCGGGCGGTGCGGGACGACACGGCCCTGGTGTCGATCGCGTACGCGAACAACGAGATCGGCACGGTGCAGGACGTGCCCGCGCTGCGCGCGGCGGCCGGCGGTGTGCCCTTCCACACCGACGCGGTGCAGGCGGCCGGTTGGCTTCCGCTGGCGGGGCTCGGCGTCGACGCGCTGTCGCTCTCGGGGCACAAGGTCGGCGCGCCGAAGGGCACCGGCGCCCTGGTCGTCCGCGGTCGTGTGCCGCTCGAGCCGCTGCTGCACGGAGGCGGGCAGGAGCGCGGCCGCCGCAGCGGCACCGAGTCGGTCGCCGGCGCGGTCGCGCTCGCCACGGCGCTCGAGCTGGCGGCCGCGGCGCAGGCGACGAACGCCCGTCGCGTCGCCGCGCTGCGCGATGAGCTCGTGGCGCGGGTGCGGGCACTCGTCCCGTCCGCGCGCCTGACCGGCGATCCGGTGCGACGTCTCCCGGGCACGGCGTCCTTCACGTTCGCGGGCGTCAACGGCGAGGCCGTGCTGCTCGAGCTCGAGCGGCGGGGTGTGATCTCCTCCAGCGGATCGGCGTGCGCGGCCGGGAGCACCGAGCCGTCTCCGGTGCTGCTCGCGCTGGGCATCGATCCGGACATCGCCCGCACCGCCCTCCGCGTCACCCTCGCCCATGAGCACACCGGCGGGCTCGCCGCCGTCGCCGACGCGATCGCGGCGTCGGTGGCGGCCGTGCGCGGCTGACGGTCGCCGCTAGGTTCGGCATATGGTCGCCCCCGCGTCGCGCTCGTCTCCGTCCGCGCCCTTGCCGTACGTCGCCCTGCCGATCTCGCAGGACGACATCACCTACGCGCACGGGCCCGATTCGATCCGGCGGGCGGGTGTGCCCGAGGGGGCGCTCGAGGAGCTGGTGATCGAGGACTGCGTGGCCTATCCCGGCACGCGACGGCGCGTGTGGATCCACACGCCCGTCGGGCTGACGCCCGACGAGGAGGCCTCGGTGATGTTCTTCACCGACGGCTGGTGGAACCTCGATCCCGAGAGCGAGGTGCGCGGCGCCGTTGTGCTCGACAACCTCGCCGCGGCCGGGGACATCCCTCCCCTCATCGGCGTGTTCGTCGATCCGGGTGTCTTCGACGACGAGAGCGGGCCGCGGAAGAACCGCAACGCCGAGTACGACGCCTTCGACTCGCGGCACGCCGTCTTCCTGGTGGACGAGATCCTGCCGCTCGTCGAGGCGCGGCAGCGCGTCTCGCGAGCGGCGTCCAGCCGCGGGATCTGCGGCGGCAGCAGCGGGGGCGACGCCGCCTTCACGGCGGCGTGGACCCGGCCGGACGCGATCGGGCGCGTCCTGGCCTTCAACGCCAGCTTCGCCCAGATGTCCGGCGGCAACCCCTACCCCGAGCTGCTGGCGCGGGCCGATCCGCGGCCGATCCGCGTCCTCCTGCACGCGGCGCACCGCGACGTCGGCTGGAACCAGCGCGAGGGCAACTGGTTCGCCGAGAACCTGCGCACGGCCGCCGCCCTCGCCGAGGCAGGCTACGACATGCGGCTTGTGCTCGGCGACGGAGGCCACGGCCCCAATCACGCGGGTGTCCTGCTGCCCGATGCCCTGCGCTGGCTCTGGCGTCCGATGGCGGAGCCCCTCCCCGCGCGGCGCCCGTAGGCTCGGTCTGTGCCCGAAGATTCCGCGCCCCTCGTCACCGTGATCGTGCCGGGGTGGAACGTCGAACCGTACGCCGCCGAGGCGCTGTCCTCCCTCCAGGCGCAGTCGCTCGACCGGTGGCGCGCGATCCTGATCGATGACGGATCCGTCGACGGCACCGGGTCCGTGTTCGCCGCCTTCGCGGCACAGGATCCGCGCTTCACCTTGGTGACCCATCCGGCTCAGCGCGGCCTGGGTGCCGCGCGCAACAGCGGACTCGAGCTCGTCGAGACCCCGTACGTGGGGTTCTTCGACGCCGACGACGTGATGCTGCCCGGGGCGCTGGAGCTGCTCGTCGGGTCTCTCGAGCGCAGCGGCAGCGATGTCGCCGTCGGGCAGTACACGCGCCTGCGCCCCACCGACGACGGCGGGTACGCGCCCGCCTCCGTTCAGCCCTGGGTCGAGGCCTCCACCGGATCGGGGCACACGGGCGTGACCCTCGCCGAGCATCCCGACGTCGTGGGCAACATCGTCGCGTGGTCGAAGGTGAGCCGGGCGTCGCTGTGGCGCGAGCTGCGCTTCCCGGCCGGGCTCTACGAGGATCAGGCCGTGACGCAGGTGCTGTACACCCGGGCGCGCGCGATCGACACGGTCGCCGAGCCCGTTGTGCACTGGCGGGTGCGCGCCGAGGGCACCTCCATCACCCAGCGCGAGGCCGATCCGCTCGTCCTCGCCGCCTGCCTCGATGCCATGCGCGACGGCCTCGCCGTGCTGCACCGCGATGCGCCGGCCGCCGCGCTGGAAGCCCGCATCGGGCAGATCCTGCGCATGGACCTGCCGCGCCTGAGCGCCCTCGACCTCGATCCCGCCTCGCGCGCCGCCCTCGAGGTCTTCGCCGCCGAGCTCACCGAGCCCCGCGACGCCTGAGCCCTCGGGCACCGGGGGGTGCGGCGGGCGCGGCGGGGCACGGGTTGCCCCGATCCGCCGCCATCTCGCGTCGGGTTGGAGCGGATTCAGGCACGGGGGTCGGCTGGGGACGCGGGTTGCCCTGATCCGCCGCCATTTGGCCCGGCGCGGGGGCGGATTGAGGCACGAGGTCGGGCGAGGCGCGGCTAGCCCCGATCCGCCGCCATTTGGCCCGGCGCGGGGGCGGATTGAGGCACGGGGGTCTGCGGGTCGCGCGACTTGCCCCAATCCCCCGCCATCCCGCTCCGCGTAGGGGCGGATTCAGGCACGCGGTGGGCAGGTGGCGCGGCTTGCCCTAATCCGCCGCCATCCCGCTCCGCGTAGGGGCGGATTCAGGCATGGGGTCAACTGAGGAAGCGGGTTGCCCCGACCCGCCGCCGTCCCGCTGCGCGTAGGGGCGGATTGAGGCATGGGCTCAGCCGGGGACGCGGGTTGCCCCGACCGGCCGCCATTTCGCCCCGGGTGGGGGCGGATCGAGGCACGGGGTCAGCCGCTGGCGCGACTTGCCCCGATCCGCCTCCATCCGGCTCCGGGTAGGGGCGGATTGAGGCACGCGGCTGACCGGGGGCGGCTTGCCTACTCCGTCACCCCCGGGAGGCAGCCAATCGGGTACCGGTCCCTGCTACAACGCGTCTGCCCTGATCCGCCGTCACTCGCCACGCAATGGCGGCGGATCGCGGCATGGGTCAACGCGAAGTCTGGCGCCGGATCGCCACGCGAAGGTCAGCGAGAAGCTGACGCGGGTCGTCCAGGTCCGTCTGCGTCACGTGGATGTAGACCCAGCCGAGCGCTTCCAGGGCACGCCGCCGACGCTGATCGCGGCGCCACTGGCCCTTATCGCGATGATGATCGCCCTCGTACTCGATGGCGATCTTAAGGTGCGGGATCGCGAGATCCACTCGCCCGACGAAGAACCCGTCTTCGTCCCGGACCTTCACCTGGCAGACGAGACCGGCGATGCCGTGCTGGATCAGCAGCACCCGCAGCTCGGACTCCTTCGGCGACTCGGACGCGGCGTCAAGCAGTGCCACCGCGCTGCGCAGTTTCGTTCTCGTGGTCCGGGGCCGCTCGATTCCCGCGACGAGCTCTTCGAAGGGCATCGCCTTGCCTGCCGGCGAGATGAGTGCGTCCCCCACCGCCACGAGCTCGGCCAGCGTGAGGATCTCGGCCAGATCGCAGAACGTTCGGATCAACCCGGTGCAGGGCACGTCGCCCAGCCGGACCTGATCTGTTGGCGGCAAGTTCCGCTGATAGCCGGTTACTCCTCTGCCGCGTCGGGCTCTTGTGCCCGGCGGGGTGGTGATGTGCACTGATCCGTCCCAGGAGAGGCGCAGCGGAAGAGGGAGGCCCCACAGCAATGCGGCGGTCGCGTGGCTGAACGTCGCTCCGTCCGGCAGGCGGCAGAGGCGCGCGCGCAGCCGTGCCGCCATGTCATCCATTCCGCGGGGAAGCCGCACCCCGTACGCAGGAGCCCAGAGGTCGCCTGCACGCAGCCTCTTCTGAGAGACACCCCGCGCCTCGCGGAGGCCGAACGCCCGCCCGCGGAGGTGGTCGGGAAGAGGTTCGGGTGGGCGCGCCATGGCCCCACTCTCGCGCCGGCGGCGCTCCGACCCGGCGTTGTCCCCATCCCGCCATCGGACGCCGCCCCAATTCCCCGCTGTGGACGAACCACCCAGCTCGCGGGTGCCCCGAGCCGCCGCCAAACCACGATGGAAGGCGGCCACTCGAGGCAACAACCGGAACCCTGCGCGTCACGTGCCCCGATCCGCCGCCAATCGGCGCCGACAAGCGGCCATTCGAGGCAACACCCGGAACCCTGCGCGTCACGTGCCCCGATCCGCCGCCAACCCGCGCCGAGAAGCGGCCACTCGAGGCAACAGCCCGACCCGCGCCGCCCCCCGCCCCCGGGGCCCTCCCGCCCCGGCTCAGGCCTCGGGCAGCGTGGCGGGCGGGGGTGTCAGCAGGGCCGCGGCATCCGGCAGCGCGTCGGGGCGTTCGTCGACCGGGGGCCTGTCGGCGCGACGACCGCGCAGCTCGGGGTCGTCGGTCGCGTCGGAGGTCTCGGCTTCGGCCTCGAGCACGCGGCTCGCGGCGAGCTGCTCCTCGGCGAGCTCGGCATAGAGGCCGCCGAGGGCGAGCAGCTCGGCGTGCGTGCCGGATTCGACGATGCGCCCGGCGTCGATCACGTGGATCACATCGGCATCGATCACGGTCGACAGGCGGTGCGCGATGGTGAGGGTGGTGCGGCCGGCCGACGCAGTCTCGAGGGCCTCCTGCACGATGCGCTCGGACACGGTGTCGAGGGCGCTGGTGGCCTCGTCGAGCAGCAGCACCGGCGGATCCTTCAGCAGGACGCGCGCAATGGCGATGCGCTGCTTCTCGCCGCCGGAGAGGCGGTAGCCGCGCTCGCCGACCACGGTGTCGTAGCCCTCCTCGAACCCCGCGATGATGTGGTGGATGTTGGCGGCGCGGCAGGCGTCCTCGATCTCGGCGTCGGTGGCCTCGGGCTTCGCGTAGCGGAGGTTATCGCGGATCGTCGCGTGGAACAGGTAGGTCTCCTGCGACACGATCCCGACGTGGTCGATGATCGACTCCTGCGTGAGGCGCTTCACGTTCTCGCCCGAGAAGAGCACCTCCCCCGATGCGGCCTCGTACAGGCGCGGCGTCAGGTACAGCACCGTCGTCTTGCCGGCACCCGACGGGCCGACGAACGCGATCTGCTGCCCGGGCTCGGCGGTGAAGCTGACACCCCGCAGCGTCGGGCGCGCATCGGGCGACGTGTCGGGGTAGCGGAACACCACGTCGCGGAACTCGATCCGCCCCACCGGCCCCGACGCCTGGTCGACGGTGACGGCGTCGGGGGCGTCCCGGATCGCGGGCGTCATGTCGAGGTACTCGAAGATGCGGGCGAACAGGGCGGCCGATGTCTGCACGTCCAGCGCGACGCGCATCAGGCCGATGAGCGGCTGCAGCAGACGCGCCTGCACGGTGGTGAACGCGACCACGGTTCCCGCGGTGATGAGGCCCGGGTTGTCCGAGAGCAGGATGCCCGCGAAGAGGTAGATCACCGCCGGGACGCTCGCCATCAGCACGTGCACGATCGCGAAGAACCCCTGACCGCTCATGGTCTGGCGCACCTGCAGGCGGATCTGATTGGCGTTCTCGTCGGAGTAGCGGCCCGACTCGGTGCGCTGCCGGTTGAACGCCTTCGACAGCAGGATGCCTGAGACGCTCAGGGTCTCCTGCGTGATGGCGGTCAGCTCCGACAGCGACTGCTGCGTCTCGGCGGCGATCTTCGCGCGGATCTGCCCGACCCGCCGCTGAACGAGCACCAGGATCGGCATCAGCACGATCGCGATGAGGGTGAGCCGCCAGTCGATCAGGATCATCGCCACCAGCGAGGCGACGACCGTGACGATGTTGCCGAGGATGGCCGCCACGGTGTTGGTGAGCACGCCCGAGACGCCGCCGACGTCGTTCTGCAGCCGCGACTGGATCACGCCCGTCTTGGTGCGGGTGAAGAAGCCGAGCTCCATCGACTGGAGGTGCTCGAACATCCGCACCCGCAGATCGCCCGTCACCCGGTTGCCCACGTTCGAGGTGAACCAGGCCTGCGCCACCCCGACGAGCGCGCTCACGACGTAGAGCCCGACGATCAGCAGCACCAGCCGGATCAGGAGGTCCATCTGCACGGCTCCGACGGATCCGGCAGCCTCGTCGATCGGGAACAGGGCGTCGTCGAAGATGCGCTGGATCACCAGCGGGGGGATCGCGCCGAGGGCGGCGCCCAGGATGACCAGCGCGCCGGTGATGGCGATCCGGCCGCGATAGGGGCGGAACAGCGCGACGACGCGGCGCCCGAGGTCGGGGATGGCCGGGGCCTCGGCGTTCTGCTTGCGCAGGGCGTCCTCGTCGACGGTGCGTCCTCCACCGCGGACGTGCCCGCCGCCCATACCCCGCCCCATGCTCATGCCCGCCAGCCTAATCTCGGGCTCGGACACGTCCGGCGGGTGAAAGGTGGCCGACTCGGGAATGCGATGTCGGAGGTCGCGGTTAGCCTGAACTGTCGGCTCGCAGATCCTGCGTCGTCGCCGACCCCTTTTCCAGCTTTCGCGACGGATCTCGCCGACGATCCGCCTCTCGGGCCCTTCGCCCGTCCCCCCTTCATCCGAGGAGAACGATGACCGCCGACACCGCACCGCGCACGGGGTCCGTGCCGACCGCCGGCTCCGCCCCCGAGATCGACCCCCGGGCCATGCGCGTCGTCTGGCTGCTGCTGATCGCCGCCTTCGTCGCGATCCTCAACGAGACGACGATGAGCATCGCGCTGCCCGACCTGCGCACCGACCTCGGTGTGCCGCCGGAGCTCGGGCAGTGGCTGACGAGCGCCTTCATGCTGACGATGGCCGTGGTCATCCCGACCACCGGCTTCCTGCTGCAGCGCCTGACGACGCGCCAGGCGTTCATCCTCGCGATGTCGCTGTTCACCGCCGGCACCGCGATCGCGATGATCGCACCCGGCTTCGAGGTGCTGCTCGGCGGCCGCGTGGTGCAGGCCGCCGGAACGGCGATCACCATGCCGCTGCTCATGACCACGGTCATGACGGTCGTCCCCGCGCACGCGCGCGGTCGCATCATGGGCCGCGTCGGAATCGTCATCTCCCTGGCGCCTGCCATCGGCCCGACCCTGGCGGGCGTCCTGCTCGACGTGGCGAGCTGGCGCTGGATCTTCGGTGTGGTGCTGCCGATCGCCATCGTCGCGCTCATCATCGGCGCCAAGCTCATGACGAACCTCGGCGAGACGTCCAAGGCGCCGCTCGATGTGCTCTCGGTGATCCTGTCGGCGCTGGCGTTCGGTGGCCTCGTGTACGGCCTCAGCCAGATCGGCGGCGCGCACGGCGGCGGCTCCGGCATGTCCGAGGGCGCCGCGATCGGCATGATCGCCGGATCCGTTGTGGTTCTCGCGCTGTTCGTGTGGCGCCAGATCTCGCTGCAGAAGAAGGACGACGCCCTGCTGGATCTGCGTGTGTTCAACGCGCGCAACTTCACGCTGGCGATCGTCGTGATGGGGATCCTGTCGCTCGCCATGTTCGGCACGTTCACGGCCCTGCCTGTCTACATGCAGGAGGTCCTGCAGCTCTCGGGCACCGAGGCCGGTCTCGTTGTGCTGCCGGGTGCGATCGCGATGGGTCTGCTCGGTCCGGTCATCGGCCGGATCTACGACGCGAAGGGCGTCGCGATCCTGCTGATCCCGGGCACCGCCCTCGTCGCGATCGTGATGGGCTTCTACGCGACGCTCACCGATTCGACGTCGGTCTGGGCGCTGGTGATCGCGCAGATCACGATGTCGATCGGCATGGCGATGTCGTTCACCCCGCTGTTCTCGGCGTCGCTGGGCTCGCTCCGTCCGCACCTGTACTCGCACGGATCCGCGGTGCTCAACACCCTGCAGCAGGTGGCGGGTGCCGCCGGCGTCGCGGTGCTGATCACGACCATGACGTCCGTGTCGGCGTCGCGCGAGGCGGCCGGCGTGGCCGAGCTCGCGGCGGGCGCCGCCGGTGCCCGCGCCGCGTTCCTCTTTTCCGCGATCGTCGCGGTGGTGGCCGTGGTCGCGGCGGTGTTCGTCCGCAAGCCGGCCGACTCCCCCGAGGGTTTCCACGGCGGTCACTGACGCCCGGAGGGCGGCCCGGTTCACAATGTCCGCATTGTGAGCATGCGCCCGGAACGTGGTAGCTAAGAAGGATGAGCACCACCGAGCGCGCCCCGGCGCCGTCCCCCACCACCCCCTCGTCCCCCTCCGCCGATCGTGCCGCCCGCCTCGCGGTCACGGTCTTCCCGATCCTGGTCATCGTCGCCGGCATCATCGGCTTCGCGTTCGCCGACGCGGTCGCTCCGCTCGGCGCGGCCGTGCCGTGGCTGCTCGGTGTGGTCATGTTCGGCATGGGCCTCACGCTGACGCTCCCCGACTTCAGCCGCATCCTCAAGCGGCCGTGGATGGTGGCGATCGGCGTGGTGCTGCAGTACCTGATCATGCCGCTGACCGCCTGGCTCATCGTGCTCGTGCTGCAGCTGCCGGCCGAGCTCGCGGCGGGTGTCATCCTCGTCGGCTGCGCCCCGGGTGGCACCGCCTCGAACGTGGTGACCTACCTGTCGCGCGGCGACACCGCCCTCTCGGTCACCGTCACCACCTGCTCGACCCTGCTCGCGCCGGTGCTGACCCCGCTGCTCACGCTGTGGCTCGCGGGCCAGTTCCTCGACGTGCCGTTCGCGTCGATGTTCGTCTCAATCCTGCAGACCGTGCTGCTGCCCGTGCTCGCGGGTCTCGTCGTCCGCCTGCTGCTGCGCCGCTGGGTCGAGCGCGCCCAACCGGCCCTGCCGTGGGTGTCGACCATCGCGATCGCCCTCATCGTCGCCGCTGTGGTCGCCGGCAGCGCCGACCGCATCGTCGAGGCCGGGCTGCTGGTCTTCCTCGCCGTGTTCCTTCACAACGGCTTCGGCCTGCTGCTCGGCTACCTGGCCGCGTGGGGCATGCGCATGACGCAGCGCGAGCGTCGCGCGATCGCCATCGAGGTGGGCATGCAGAACTCGGGCCTGGCGGCCTCTCTCGCCGCCGCGCACTTCTCGCCGCTCGCGGCGCTGCCCGCCGCGGTGTTCTCGGTCTGGCACAACCTGTCGGGCGCCCTTTTCGCGATGATCATGGGCCGTCGCCCCGTCACCGACGAGTGACCCGCGTCACAGACCCGCGGGCGGCGACGCCCGCGGGTCTGTGACTCCTCGCGCGGTGGCCGGCGCGAGGCCTCCCGCCGGCACCCGTTCTCTCACTCCGAGGGCTGCGGCGGGTACGGCGACTCGGCCAGCAGCCGCGCGAGATGCGCGGCATGGCGCGCGAGCGTCGCCGTGGTGGTGGCGACCTTCTCGGGCGTCTGCGGCAGATCCTTGTAGTCGGTCGTCTGCATCGCCTCGCCGTTCCAATAGACCCCGCCCTGGGACGGGATCGTGTAGCCCACGTCCCCGAGGCCCTGGTAGAGGTCGGCGATGATGGCGTGCGCACCGTCCTCGTTTCCGACCACCACCACAACGGCGACCTTCCCGGCGAGGATCGGACGACCCTCGTCGTCCGTCACCGAGATCTCGTTGTCGAGCCGCTCCAGCACCCGCTGGGCGACGCTCGACATGTGTCCCATCCAGGTCGGAGTCCCGAAGACGAGGATGTCGGCGTCGAGCACCTTCTGGCGCAGTGCCGGCCATTCGTCGCCGTCGCCCATGTCGTCCAGCACGCCCGGGCGGACGTCGTGATCGACGATCCGGATCTGCTCTCCGGTGATGCCGTGGGAGGCGAGCTCCGCCAGCACCTGGCTGTTGAGCAGCGCCGTGCTGGAGGGCTGCGGCGACGGGCTGAGCGTGCAGTTGATCGCGAGTGCGCGCATAACGATCCTCTCTTGCGCCGCGGTGGCGGCGATGTCGGGAAGGGCCATTCAACGCGGATCCCCCCAGCCGTGCACGGGGTTGACAGGGCCGCGCCTCGCCGCCGGCTCTCCTTCCCCTTCTGGGCCGGCCCGCGGTTAGCCGCGCCGGTGCCGATGCGCAACCGGGGTGACGGGCGCGGCGGCCCCTCGTACCGTCGAAGACGACCCCGCACGACAACGAAGGAGGCATCATGCCCGCACTCACCGGAAAGCGCGTCGCGTTCCTGCTCACGGACGGCTTCGAGGACAGCGAGCTCACGAGCCCCTGGGAGGCCGTCTCCCAGGCCGGCGCC
The DNA here is from genome assembly GCF_049177115.1 of Microbacterium phosphatis. Lineage (GTDB taxonomy): Bacteria > Actinomycetota > Actinomycetes > Actinomycetales > Microbacteriaceae > Microbacterium > Microbacterium phosphatis. The sequence goes on from NZ_CP185370.1 coordinate 2,020,267, forward strand.
GAGACCGTCCTCGTCTCGCCCGCCGACGGCGAGGTGACCGGCAAGAACGGCCACACCCAGGCAGTCGACCTCGCGGCCTCGGCGGCCTCGAGCGGCGACTTCGACGGGCTCGTCCTGCCGGGCGGCGTCGTCAACGCCGATCACCTGCGCACCGACGCGGCATCGGTCGATTTCGCGCGCGCGTTCTTCGCCGAGCACAAGCCGGTGTCCGTCATCTGCCACGGCGCGTGGATCCTGATCGAGGCCGACGTGGTGCGCGACCGCACGATGACGAGCTACCCGAGCCTGAAGACCGACCTGCGCAACGCCGGCGCCGAGTGGGTGGACGAGGAGGTCGTGGTCGACGCGGGCCTCGTCTCAAGCCGGACCCCGGACGACCTGCCGGCCTTCAACGCCAAGACCGTCGAGGAGCTCGCCGAGGGCACGCACCGCGAGCAGCACGCCTGATCGCGGTGTCACCGCGGGCGGCCCCGGCGACTACATCCACCGGCGCCACTTGAAGACGGCGTACAGCCCGCCCGCGGTGACGACCATCAGCGCGATGGCCATCGGGTACCCCCACGCCCAGTGCAGCTCCGGCATCGCCCGGAAGTTCATGCCGTAGATGCCCGTCACGATGCTCGGGCCGAACAGGATCGCTGCCCAGCCCGAGATGCGCTTGACCTGCTCGTTCTGCGCGAGCGCCGTGTCGGTCTGACGCCGCGTGACCAGCGTGGAGTTCACGGTCAGGGCGTTGTCGAGGATCGCGCGGAACGAACCGAGGCGCTCCGTGATCCGGATGGCGTGGTCGAGCACGTCGCGCAGCGACCGCTGCAGCTCGATGTGCACCCCGAACCGGTCGGCACCCCGCAGCAGCGATTCCAGCATCGGCGTGAGCGGATCGACCGCGCGCTGAAAGCCGATCACCTCGCGCGAGAGCAGATAGATGCGCTGCGAGAGCTCGGCGGTGTCGTCGTTGAAGAGCGAATCCTCGATCTCGTCGATGTCGTTCTGCAGGCCCGCCACCACGGGCTCGTACTCGTCGACGACCTCGTCGAGCACCGCGTAGAGCACGGCCTCCGGACCGAGGGCGAGAAGATCCGGCTTGCCCTCCATCCGATGCCGCACCCGCGCCAGATCCGGCCGCTCCGCATGACGGATGGTGACCACGAAGTCGGGCCCGACGAAGACGTGGAGCTCGCCGAAGTCGACGATCTCCTTCTTGTCGATGTAGCGCGCGGGGCGCAGCACGGTGAACAGGATGTCGCCGTAGCGCTCGAGCTTCGCGCGCTGGTGCCCGAGGAGCGCGTCCTCGACCGCGAGCTCGTGGAGCGAGAACTCGGCCGCCACCTTGGCGATCTCCTCCTCGGTCGGACGGAACAGGCCGATCCAGGCCATCCCACCCTGGGCCCTCATGTACTCGAAGGTCTCCTCGAGACTCGCGGGGTTCTCGATCCGGCGGCCGCCGACGTAGACGGCGTTGTCGATGATGGGCACGCCTCATTGTCATGGGTGCGCCGCCGCGCCCCCGTCAGGCGCGGCGAGCGGGCCGATGACGCCAGGCCGTTGCGGGAACCGGCGCGCGCGGATAGACACGGCGTATGACTCGAGCACAGGACTGGCTGGACGGCTACCTTCGCGCATGGCGCTCGTACGACGAGGCGGATGTGCGCGCGCTCTTCACCGATGACGCGGAGTACTGGTTCCGCCCCAACGATGCCGAGCCCACGCGCGGGATCGACGCGATCCTCGAGATGTGGGACTCGGACAGGGGCGACGACCCGCAGTTCGACTTCGAGGTGCTGATCGAAGACGATCTCCTCGCGATCATCCGGGGCCACGTCACGTACCCGGGCGAGAAGCACTACACGAACATGTGGGAGGTCTGGTTCGCTCCCGACGGGCGGGCGCGCAAGTTCGTGGAGTGGTGGATGCTCCCCCGCAAGCACGCCTAGGCGCTGCGCCGCGTGCCGACGATCAGCGCGTGAACCCCGCCTGCAGCCGGCCGCCGAACCGCTCGAGCTCGGCCTCCGCGGCGGTGAGGAACTCGCGGATGTCACCGCGCGCGAGCGGGTCGCCGAGCCGCAGGGCGCGATCCGCGTCCAGCCGGCGCAGGTGCCGGGGCAGGTGCTTGCCCGCCGCGATCCACCGCCCGCCGGCGAGCAGGATCAGCTCGGCGAGCCGCTCATAGAGCAGGGATGCGACGACCTGCCGTTCGATCGGATCCGTCGCATCGCGCAGGTCGTCGAGCAGGTCGGTGACGATGTAGCGCCGCAGGGACAGCTCCTGCGGGGTGGTCGTCGGCCCCGCCTCCACCACCGGCCGCCATCGCGCCCGAAGGGACTCCAGCCCCTCGTCGCGCACGGCGACGCCCCGCAGCAGCATGTCCAGCAAGACGGGCCGGTGGCTGTCGACCCCGCGTCGCGCCCACTGGTCGAAATCGTCATCCGTGTAGGCGAACACCTCGAGGATCTCGCCCTCGAAGGCGTAGGTCGCCGCGAGGCTGGTGCGCTCGTCCCCGAACGTCCGGTCGCCGATCAGCAGCAGGTCGATGTCGCTCGTCGCCGTCCGGTCGCCGCGCGCGGTGCTTCCCGCGACGACCGCGGTGGAGGCGCCGGGGAAGTGCTGGGACACGAATCGCTCGGCGACGGCGAGGGGGTTCATGCCGCCACGGTACCGATCCCGGCGCGCGAGCGGAGGTCCCCCGCGGTGTCCGACCCGCGTGGAAGGATGGCCGGGCACGGACGGCCGCGAAAGGACCCCGCCACATGCGCATCTCCCCCAGGATCGGAGGCGGCATCGCCGTGCTCGCCCTGCTGGCTCCGCTCGCCGGCTGCACCGACGCGAGCGCCGACCTCACCGCGAAGCTCGCCGACGAGCTGACGACGGCGCTGTCGAAGCACTCGCTCGCGGGAGTCGACCTCACCAACCCGGGGGCCACGGAGGTCTTCGATGAGCAGATCGCGGCGCTGGCCGACTACCCGGTCGAGGTGACGGCCGACGAGGTCGAGCGGGATGGCGGCAAGGGCACGGTCGAGCTGCACTGGGCGTGGGACATCGAGGGTCACCCGTGGGAGTACGACACAACGGCCGCGCTGATCGAGGACGACGACAAGCAGTGGCAGGTCGACTGGGCGACCGCCTCGCTGATCCCGGATCTCGCGCCGGATGAGCGGATCGAAGTGGCTCGCGAGTACGGCCCGCGCGCCGACGTGGTCGACGCGGCCGGCGCCCCGATCGTCACCATGCGCCCGGTCGGCCGCTACGGCCTCGACAAGGCGAACACGCCCGCCGATCAGGTGGGCCCGTCGGCCGAGGCGATCGCGACGGCGCTGGGGCTCGACCCGGCGGCGTTCCGCGCGACGGCCGAGGCGGCCGGCCCCGAGGCCTTCGTCGAGGCGCTTGTGGTGCGCGAGGGCCAGGAGGCGCAGTACGTCAAGCCGGAGTTCGCCTCGGTCCCGGGCGCGATCCGGGTGGCCGACGAGGTGATGCTGGCGCCCACGCGCACCTTCGCGCGCGAGATCATCGGCGTGGTCGGCGACGCGACGGCCGAGATCGTGGAGAAGTCGGACGGCGCCATCCGCGCCGGTGAGCGAGTGGGGCTCTCCGGCCTGCTCGCGGCCTACGACGACCAGCTGCGCGGCACCCCGACCGCGCGGATCGACGCGGTCGCCGGCGAGGAGCGGCGCGAGGTCATCTCGTGGGACGGCGAGGCGGGAGAGCCGCTGGTGCTCACGCTCGACCAGGCGATGCAGACGGAGGCGGAGCAGATCCTGGCGCCGCTGTCGGGCGAGGACGCCCCCGCCAGCGCACTGGTCGCGATCCGGCCGTCGACCGGTGAGGTGCTCGCCGCGGCGAACGGCCCGGGCAACGGCGGCATGAATGCCGCCACGGCGGGCGAGTACGCGCCCGGCTCGACCTTCAAGCTCGTCACCTCGCTGGCGCTGCTGCGATCGGGTCTCGCGCTCGACGACACCCTCAGCTGCCCCGAGACCCTCGATGTCGACGGGTACACCTTCCACAACTTCGACGACTACCCAGCCTCGGCTCTCGGCGACGTGAGCTTCCGCACGGCCCTCGCGAACTCGTGCAACACGGCGATGATCGGCGCGCGCGACCGCATCGAGGGCGATGCGCTGACCGCCGCGGCGCAGACGCTCGGCCTGGGGAAAGCCCCGGAGCTCGGCTTCCCGGTATCGCTCGGCACCGTGCCCGCGCCCGAGGGCGAGACCGAGAAGGGTGCCGATCTCATCGGTCAGGGCCGCGTGACGGCGTCCCCGCTCGGCATGGCCACGGTGGCCGCGTCGATCGCGGCGGGCGAAACCGTTGTGCCGAACCTGGTCGAGGGCAAGACCGCCAAGGCGGCGCCGAAGGCCCCGCTAACGGCTGACGAGGCGGCGTCGTTGCAGCAGCTGATGCGCGCCGTTGTCACCGAGGGGTCGGCGACGTTCCTCGGCTCCATCCCGGGCGAGCCCGTCGGCGCCAAGACCGGCACCGCCGAGTACGGCGAGGCCGGGGCGGGGGCCGACGGCGGCTACGCGAAGCACAGCTGGATGATCGCGACGCACGGCGACCTCGCGGTGGCGGTCTTCGTCGAGACCGGCGTCTCGGGCGCGCAGACGGCGGGCCCGCTAATGCAGGCGTTCCTGGAGAAGTGGTGACGAACGCATGTCCGGCGGCCTGAGGATCGAGCTGTTCGTCGCCGACCTCGACGCGTTCGTCCGGTTCTATACGGGCGTCCTCGGGTTCGACGTCGTGACGGATCAGCGGGTCGAGCAGCAGCCCTACGTCTTCCTCCGCCTGGGCGAGGCGCGCATCGGCGCGGTTCCGTCGTGGGAGGAGGTCTCCCCCGACGTGCGCCACACCCCGCGTGGGCCGGAGATCGTGCTCGAGGTCGACGACCTCGCCGCGGCCCGCGACCGGGTGCGCGAGTCCGGCTGGCCGGTGGCCGAGGATCTGCGGGAGCGCCCGTGGGGCCTCGCCGATTTCCGGCTGCACGACCCCGACGGCCACTACCTGCGCGTCACGACGCGGCGGTGATGCGGTCATGTGGACGTTCGAGGCCGAGCTGATCAGCTGGCGCGGACCCGCGCCGTATGTGTTCGCTCCCCTGTCGCCCGAGATGTCGGCCGACGTGAAGGAGGCGGCCCGCGGGCTTGTGTACTGGGGCCAGGTGCCGGTCATCGCGCGCATCGGCGAGACCGAGTTCGACACGGCGATGTGGCCGAAGGACGGCCGCTTCCTGCTGCCGATCAAGGTCGCCGTGCAGCGCGCCGAGCGCATCGACATCGGCGACACCGTCACGGCGACGATCCGCCTCTCCGGCGAGCGCCGCTGATCCTCACGACGCGACGAGCAGCGCCTGCGGGGCGGCTGCCTCAGGACGGATCGGCGGTTGCCGCCGTCGGATCAGCTCGGCTCGCAGGCGTATCCGTCGCCGTCACGGTCGAGGTCGTAGACGTCGGTGCCGACGATGCGGGCGACACCGCCGAAGTACGACGGGCCATTGCCGCTGCCGCCCGCGCAGTCGACATCGCTGTCGATGGGAACACACGCCTCTGCGTAGTTCGAGTCGCAGCCACCGCCCGCGGAGCCGGCAACGGGCGCGGGCGCGGGCGGAGGCGGTGGTGCGACATAGGTCCCGTTCGCGATCACACGGTCGACCGGCGGTGTGGACACGACATCGGAGACGACCGACCGCTCCGTCTCCGTGCCGTCGATCTCGGTGACCCGATACGTGATCGTGCGCTCCCCCGGGGAACCCTCGGTCACAACGCGCGTCTGTCCGGCGGGGAGGTCCGCGTCGTCGACGGTCGACTCCGCGAAGGCGATCGACTCGACCACGACCTCCTCGCGGTACTCAGGAGTCGGGGTGGGTGTCGCACTCGGCGCAGCCTTCACCGTGCGTGCGGGGCGAGGCGCGGGCGTGCTCTTCTCGGCGTCGGGCTTCTGCACGGCGGCCGTCCCGGTGAACGTCGATGCCTCGGCCTGCGGCGCGGGCGATGCTCCGGCGACGGCGACGGCGGCGCTGCCGCCGGCCAGGACGAGCGCTGCCATCGCGATGGCGCTCATCCCGACGGCCGATTTCCGGGAGCGGAAGCGCAGCCATGTCCGCTTCCCCTTCGCCCAGCCAACGATGCTGATGACCAGAACCGCAAGCGCTGCCGGCAGTGCGACGAAGGGAAACGCCACCGTGAGCCCGATGCCGACCGCCACAATGAGCAGCCAGCCCCACCACGGGACGCCTCGCCGGGAACCCGATCCTGATCGCTTGTCGCTCATCGTCTGCCTGTCACACGGAATCGAAGGAAATCGATCCGCATTCAAGCAGGGCATATGTGCCGTCAGGAACGGGCCGTCTCCGGCCGCCCGAGAATCCGGTGCTCCGCGAGCGAGCAACCCGAATCACGACATCCGGGACACCGTCACCGCGACGATCCGCCTCCCCGGCGAGCGCCGCTGATCCTCACGACGCGACGAGCAGCGCCTGCGAGGCGGCTCGCTTGATGCGGGTGAGCAGCCAGTCCTGCTGCAGCTTGGTCTGGCTCTCGCAGTCCACCGTCACCGCCAGCAGCTCCTCGTCGCAGGGCGAGCGCCGCCTGCTTGACCACCGTCCAGGTCGTGTCGACGAACGAGACGAGCATGCGGACGTCCTGCAGGTCGCGCAGCAGGGCGAGCGCGCCCGTCCGGCTCTCGCTCATGGCCTCGAGCCGGAAGCGCTCGGGCTCCGAGTCCGGCTGCTCTCCGTAGCGCTCGACGATCGGGGCGAGGCGCCGCTCGTGCTCGTCGCACTGCTGCGCGAGCGAGTGGCACAGGTGGTAGACGTCGGGTTCGTCCCCATGCCCGTCGGCGAGCTGGCGGAACGACTGCGCGAGCGCGCCCTCTCCCCCGTGCAGAAGCCCGAGCCGGCACGGAACCAGGATCGGCGGGGCGCGACGCGGAGGTCGTGGGCTCGGGCGCCGGGCCCTTGTCGCACCTCCGCCGAGAGTCTGGGCCCCCGGGTGCGGCGCGGAAAGCCGCTCGACGGGGGTGCGCGCGTGTGGGAGCATTCCCCGTCGAGCGGCTTGCGGATCAGCCCCGCTCCACCGGCATCCAGAGCTCGCAGGTGGCCGTCGAGAAGTCCGGCGCCCGGTCCAGGATCGCGACGATCGAGGGCCCGGGGCGCAGTCGCCACGGGTTCGACGGGAACCACTCGGTCGCCGTCGCCGCCCACGCGGCCTGCAGCGCCGCCGGGTGCTCGCCCGCGGTGCGGAACACCGCCCACGCGCCGGCCGGCACCTCGATGGCGTCGAGGTCGTCGGGGATGCGAGTGTCGGCCGCGACCGCGACGCCGTGCAGGTAGGTGAGCTCGGATCCCTCCGTCGCATCCGGGTCGACGTCGGCCGTCACCTGCAGCAGCCCCGCCGGTTCGGTGTCGGACAGCTGCTTGAGGCGGGCGTGCTCCTCCGCGGGCAGCGCGGCGATGTGCGCCTAGATGTGCGGGTTCACACCCTCGTAGATCAGCGGCACGCGCGCGGCGTGGCCGATCAGGCGGAAGGCGGGTCGTTCGGTGATGCGGGCATCCATGGGGGTGCTCCCTTCGACGGTCAGGCGGAACCTGAGCTGTGGCCAGTTGCGAAAGGGGCCGCCGTCACGACGGACGTCGCCGTGACTCGCGCCGTGCACGGCCCGGAACGCCCGACCGAACGCCTCGGTCGACCCGTATCCGTACCGGACGGCGATCGTCAGCAGATCCTCGTCGCCGATCACGTCGGCCGCGGCGACGGTCATCCGCCGCCGCCGCACGTACTCGGACACCGGCATGCCCGCGAGCGACGAGAACATCCGCCGCACGTGGTACCCGGTGGTGCCCATCGCGCTCGCCAGGGCCTCGACGTCGATGTCGTCGCCGAGGTTCTGCTCGATCTCCGACACCAGCCGATTGAGGATCTCGATCACGGTGGCTCCCTTCCTCATCGACTCTCGCCCGGAGCAGGATCCGGCCGCCCGACTTTCGCGGTCCGATCCGATCGTCTCGCGGCCGGGTGCGCTCCGTCGGAGATATCCCTTCCGTCGGGGCGAACGACCGGATCCGGCCCCGACGCTGAGGATTCCTCCTACGGAATGCGCGCGCAAGGCGGATCCGCTTACCGTGGACGGATGATCCGTCGCCTCCTCGCCCGCGCGTTCTGGCGCCTGAGCCCCTGGAAGCTCGTCACCGAGCCCGCACCCACGCGGCCGACCGTGCTCATCGGGGCCCCGCACACATCCAACTGGGACTTCGTCCTGATGCTCGCCATCGCCTGGGATCTCGGGATCGAGCTGCATTGGCTCGGCAAGAAGAGCCTGTTCCACGGCTGGCGGGCCCCGATCATGCGCGCCCTCGGTGGCATCCCCGTCGACCGCGCCGACCCGGGCGACGTCGTGCGCGGGGTCGTCGACCGCGTGCGCGCGGGCGAGGTCTTCGGCCTCGTGGTCACCCCGGACGGCACCCGCGGGCCCCACACGCACTGGAAGTCGGGCTTCTACCGGATCGCCCGCGAGACCGGCATGCCCGTCACGCTCGGCTACGTCGATCGCACAACGATGACGACGGGCCTCGGGCCCACCATCCAGCTCACGGGCGACGTGCGCGCCGACATGGATGTCGTCCGCGCGTTCTACGCCGACAAGGCCGGCTACACCCCCGCGGCCCGGGTAGAGCCGCGGCTGCGCGAGGAGGGCCCGGCGGCCTGACCGACGGCGCGCCGCTACTCGCGCGGCCGGTAGTGCAGCAGCACCGTGCCGTTGTCGAAGACGCGCTGCTCGACGAGCTGGAGGCCCTGCCGGACGTCGTTCGGGATCGCCTGCAGCCCCCCGCCCACGATCATCGGCACCACGAAGAACCGGTAGTCGCGCACGAGGCCGGTGCGGATCGCGGGCGCCGCGGTCGTCGGGCCGAAGATCTCGACCTCTCCGGGGGCGGCTTCCGCGATGCCCCGGATCTCGTCGATCTGCAGGTCACGCACGAGCCGGGCGCGCGATCCGAGCTCGTCCTCGCCGAGCGTCGACGACGCGACGACCAGCTCGAGCTCGCACCATCGCCGCGCGAACTCGCGCTCGTCATCGCCCCAGACCTCCTCGGCCGGATCCGGCTCGGCCTCCCAGTACCGCATCAGCCGGTACGTCCGGCGCCCGAGGATCTCGACGGAGACGGCGTCCATCCGTTCGACGTGGAAGCGGAAGACGTCGTCGCCCGGCGCCGACCAGTTGAAGTCGCCGTCGGCGTCGGCCGCGTATCCGTCGATCGAGACAGTCGCCGTGTAGCTCAGGGTGCCCATGGCGACATGGTGGTCTGCGGCGGCGGTCGCCGCAAGGATCACACCGGGGTCGAGCCGATCTCGGCCTGGATGGCCCGGATCGCGGCGCCCGGAACACCCCGCGATAGCAGCCCCTCCCCCAGTGGGCCGGATGCGTCGGCGCCGAGCGGCGGCAGCTGCGCCAGGATCGCGCGCTCGTCGGCGGTCAGCTGCCCCAGCTGCCAGCGGATCTCCTCATCGACGGCGTCGGGCCGCTCCGGACTCGCGAGCGACACCGCCTTCGCGGCGTAGGCGGCCGCCCCCAGAGCGTGCGCGCCCATGTGCGCCACCGCGGACGCCTGCCCTACCGAGCGAGCGGCCGCGGCGCCGGCCGCGGTGGTGGCCGCGTTCGCCTCCGAGCCCGCGCGGAACCGCTTGCTGATCTCCTCCGCGGCGGTGCTGCGTCCCTCGGCGTACGCCCGCGTGCGTTCGACGGCATCCCGGACGGCCACGATCGAGGTCTCGTCGGCATTGGACAGCGGCAGCACGCGCTCGGCGCACACGAGCGCCCACCGCGCGACCGCGCGGCGCTCCGCGTCGCTCAGGGTCTGGATGGATGCCAGCCGGTCATGATGGCGAACGCGGCGGGATCCGTCCAGGCGAGGCGGTCAGCAGGCCTCGTAGAGATGGTCGGCGTCGCCCGCGGCGACGAGGTCGCGGTCCCGGAGGATGGTGAGCGGCGAGCGATCGGGCTGCCCGCACACCTCCTCGAAGGTCGCGGATCGGTCGGCGAGCGAATCGGGGTACTCGATCTGCAGCACGTGATCGCCGTACACCTCGGTGTAGGCCGCGCATTCGTCCCAGGCGCCGCACTCCTCGGTGACCGCGAAGTCGAACCCGAGCTCGGTGTGGGCGATCCGCGTGATCTCGGCGGCGTTCTTCTGAGCGATCGCCAGCCCCGCGGTGTGCGCACGCTCGACGTAGGCCTTCGCGAGGTCATGGGCACCGGCCTCGTCGATCTCGTCGAAGCGGGTCCAGGTGTCGAGGTTGTCGATCTCGACGGCGTCGAAGCCGTCGTCCGCGCAGCCGTCGATGACGGGTCCGACCAACTCGAGGATCGCTGCGCGCTGCTCCGACGTCGACGGGTCGAGGATGTTCTCATCGGGCCAGGCCGGATCCACCACCAGCCCGCCGTCGGCGTTGTGCAGCAGCACCTCGGGCCGATCCTGCCACCGCTCGTCGCCGGGCTGGGTCTGGAACCCGTTGACGTAGCAGACGCTGTAGGCGCCCTCCAGCGGCGCGGCCGTCGCGTCGCGCACCACGACGTCGATGTCGACGGGTCCGTCCGCGGTGTCGACCCGGTCGTAGACCCCGCCGAGCTGGTAGTCGAAGACTCCGCTCGTCGGGGGCAGCGCGGGATCCGCCGCCGCTGATCCGCTCGCGCAGCCCGTCAGCGCCGCGGTGGCGGCCAGAACGAGGCCGAGGGCTCGCATCATGCGGGCGCTCACGCTGCGGTCACGAGCTGGGCGCGGCGCCACAGGTAGGGAGTGGTCGTCGAGACCTTCCGCAGTCCCGAGCGTTCGAGGATCGGGCGCGAGAACTCCGTCGAGTCGCTGTGGATGAGCGTCTTGCCGAGGGCAAGGGCCGAGCGGGCGCGGGCGGCGGTGAGCGCGCGGTAGATGCCCTTGCCGCGCCACTGCTCGAGCGTCGCGCCGCCCCAGATGCCCGCGAAGCTCGTGCCCGCGACGGGTTCGAGTCGCCCGGCGCTGACGATCGCGCCGTCGGCCTCGGCGACCCACAGCTCCATGCCGTCCTCCGCCGCCAGGCGGCGCAGAACCCCTTCGGCGTAGTGATCCGAGGCCTCCTCGCCGAAGGCGCGATCCTGCATCGCGCACATCGCGCGCACGTCTCGCTCGCTGCGCACCTGGCGCAGGGTGACGCCCGCGGGCAGCGGCACGTCGACCACCAGCGCCTCGGCCTCGCCGAGCATGATCGACTCCGGCTCATCGGGAACGAAGCCGTGCGAGACGAGGGCGTTGTGCAGGCCCGGCGCGCGATCATGGCCCCGCGTCTTCCACTCGACCCGCTCGACCGCGGGGTGGGCCTCGAAGAACGCCCGGGCCGCGGCGACCAGCCGGCCGATGCGCGTCTCGTCGGCCTCGCCGAGGTCGCGATAGGTCACGAACCCGCGAGCGTCGGCGAACTCGACGAGCCGCAGCGGTCCGAGTCGCGTCACGGAGACGGCGCTCGGGGTCTCGGCGTCGGTGCGGAGCTGGTCGTCGTAGGCCTGCAGCAGGGTGGTGGTGTCCATCCCGCTCACGCTAACCCGGCGCGCCCGATCCCCCCTAAGCGCGAGGGCTGCTACCACGCCCGACCGCGCAGATCGACGAGTCCCGGAGGCCAGGCGCCGCGCACCGACCCCACGGGCAGGATCAGCAGCGGCTGACCCGGCAGATCCTCGACCGGGGTGCCGTCGCGCGCGACGGAGCGCTCCGCGGCGGCGATGCGCTGCCAGCCGCAGGCCTCGTAGAACGGCACCACGTCCTCTCGGCACCCGAGGTAGCCGAAGTCGATGCCGCCGGCCTCCGCCATCGAGTGCGCGAGGGCCGTCATCAGCCTCTCGCCGAGGCGCAGCCCGCGGGCGGACGCCGACACGAGCACTCCCCCGACGCCCGCGATGACGACACTCGCACCGCCGACCGAGATCTCCCGCCGCCCCCACCCGGCATGGCCGACGACGACGCCGTCGGCGGCGCAGGCGATCACGTGCACGTCGTGCGGGGCGTAGCCGTACGGCTGCGCCGGATCCCACGGCCCGAAGTCGGCCAGGTACTCGGCGTCGAACAGCCGCCGGATCCGGGTGAGGTCGGCCCGGGTCAGGGCCTCGCGGCGCACCACGTCGACGACCGGATCCATCCCCTCACGCTACGGGGTCGGCGAGGGGCTCAGCCGCGCTGCGCGGCGCGGTAGCTCGGGTCGCGCAGCCTGCGCACCCACGGGTAGGTGGTCGACCCGGGAAGCGGATGGCCCACCGGATCGAAGCGGAGCCCGGCCGAGTCCCCCACGGCCGCAGGACGGAGCACGAGGTCGGCGAAGGGGTGCCACCTGCCGGTGGGCGCCGCCTGGTACAGCCGGACCCGCCACGGCCGCTGCTCGATCGACCGGCGGAGCGCGCCGAGCTCTGCCGGGAGCACGCGCACGGGGACGCTCCGGGCGCAGATCAGCACGGGTCCCCGCGCCGAGCGGTACGGCAGGAGGCTCCCGAACGTCGCGCCCGTCGCCGAACGCCGTGGCACGAGGAGGAACCGGGACGGGAAGCCGATGCCGGTGGTCGCGAGCAGCACATCGGCATGCTCACCGTCGGCGGCGTGGAATCGCACGGCGAGCCCGAGCACGTCGGGAAGCGCGTCGGGCAGTCCGACCCCTCGGGACAGCCGCGCGGTCACCTTGAGCGGCGCGTCCGGGCCCTGGTCGATCCAGCCGATGCCCGACGGCGCCGCATCGCGAATCCAGGTGGCCTGCCCCGTCAGCACCAGGCCCTGAGGATGGATCGGACGAGGATGGCGCAGGCGCCGGAGCAGGGAGAAGAGGCCGCGCAGCGCGCTGCCGAGGATCGAAGTCAGTCCCGCGCGCATGCCTGGTGTCGTCCTCGATCCGGACGTCACTCGATGTGGCCACTGTGATCCGCGACGTCCGGCTCTGCGCGGAGAACGTCTGCGATCTCCTCCTCCGGGCGCGGTGCGATCGTCTCGTCGTCCTCCAGCTCGGGGATGGTCGACTCGTCAGGCGTCGGGATGTGGTGGGGCGCGATGTCGTGGCCGTCGGCGGTCATCGGGATCCTCTCTCGCGGGAGCCTCAGGCTACGCGGAGAGGCGTCGGGTGACCAGCCGCTTGCGCCGTTCGCCCGTTTCGGGACGACGACCCGAAACGGACCGCTACCGCGTTCGGCCGCCGATCTTTTCCGCCCCGGGGCGCCGCATGTCGCTACTGTGACGATGAGTCGCCGCACCGAAGGAGCAGCACCCGTGCCCCCCATCACGAAGATCACCACGCCGATGGTCGCTCTGGCCCTCGGCGTGATGACGCTTGCCGGGTGCAGCGCCGCCACGGAGCCCCAGGCCGCCGAGCAGGCACCGCAGGCCTCTCCCGCTGCGGCCGCGGCTGCCACCGAGCCGGTCGCCGGGGCGACTCCGACGCCGCACCCGGACGAGCCGGAGACCTGCGCTCGCCTGTCCGAGGTCATCAGCTACACCGACGATTGGCACCTGGAGCGGAGGCAGCCCCTCATCGACCTGGGCGCTCGGGAGTTCGCGCAGGGTGAGGTGACGTTCGACGAGCTCGGCGCCCCGCGACGTACACCGTCGAGCCCGGCGACGTCGAGGCCGTGATCGCCGAGAGGCTCTGCGCGTACCCGAACCTCGGCTCGATGAATCACGTGCGCGACCTCTCCCCCGGACAGGTGCTCTGGCTCACCCCTAACCCCGACACCCCGTGGATCAGCTTCTACGCCCCGAGCGACGCGCCAGCGGGCTTCCCCCAGATCCCCTACCAGGACGCCATCACGGCCGCGGGCGCCGCGGTCGACGCGGGCGACATCGACACCGTGCGGTCGATCTGGAACAACACGCTCGCGGGCATGTTCACCGACGAGGAGACCATCCGCGCGATCCAGCAGGTGGTCGACGCCGGCGACCCCGACGCGCTGCGCCAGCTCTTCTCCTGCCCCCGCGCCTCGACGCGATCCGGCTGATCCGCCGCGCGGAGAGCCGCGCTTCTTGCGAACCCGCACGGCGTCGAGGACGATCTGACCACTGGGCGGTGCGCAGAGGCATCGACCTCGACGAAAGGACGTGCACACGTGGACTGGAAGCTCGAGCTGATCGCCGTGCCGGTGAGCGACCTCGACCGGGCGAAGGACTTCTACGTCGGTATCGGCTTCAACGCCGACCACGACCACACCGTGTCGGAGGAGGTGCGCTTCATCCAGCTCACGCCGCCGGGCTCGGCCTGCTCCATCGTGCTCGACACCAACTTCACCGAGATGCCCCCTGGCTCGGTGAAAGGACTCCAGTGCGTCGTGAAGGATGCCGCGGCGGCGCGGGAGTCCCTGCTCTCCGCAGGCGTCGAGGCGAGCGACCTGGACGAGCAGGCTTGGGGGATCTTCGTGCACTTCTCGGACCCCGACGGAAACACCTGGGCACTGCAGCAGCTGCCCGAGTGGTCGCCGAGCTACCAGGGGTGAGCCGGCTGCGCGCGCAGCGGCGCTCGGCCACCGCACGGATCAGACGTTGAAGCGGAACTCCACCACCTTCCGAAGCCGAGCAACCCTTACAGTGCCCGCCCTGCCGACGAGACCTGACATCCGCGCCGCCTGCCCCGGAGACATCCCGGCGATCGGCGCGGCCCTGCACGCGTATCTCGCGCAGACCGAGAGAGAGAAGACGACGCACGACGCCGGCGGGCAGCTTTCGCCCGCAGGCGAGCTTCCCGAGCGGTACCGTGCCGAGGTCCGGGATCCGATCAGCGCCCTGGCCGGCTGCCGTGTCCTCGTCGCGGACCTGGATGGCCGTTTGGCCGGCGTTGTTGTGCTGAAGCCGGGCGCCGAGTCGGTCGAGATCAAGCGTCTCTGGGCGTCACCGGATGTGCGCGGTCACGGAATCGGATCGGCACTGCTCGACGCGGCGATCGGTGAGGCCCGAGCCCTCCCCGTGATGCTCACGGTCTGGGACTGGCGCCAGGACGTGATCCGGCTCTACGCATCGCGCGGATTCGAGCAGGTCGCATCCTGGGACGAGCGACCGCGACTCGTCTGCATGCGGCTCGCTCCGGGCGGCTCGCCATCACGTCAGCCGTCCCCCTGAAGCACCTCATCGCGCTCAGCTCGACGCGCGCCCAGCTCGCGCAATGCCGGCGCGTCCGTTCGTGCTGAGGCGAGGGTTACGAGCGCACCGCGCAGCGCGCCGTGCGGGTCATCCAGCGCACCGTCCGGCGAGGGACAGATGAAGAAGCGGGTACGGGCGTCCCGCCTCGTCCACCTCGCTCCGCCCCGTCACACGGAAGCCGTTGCGCTCGTAGAAGCGAGCTGCGCCCGCGTTCTGCTCGTTCACGTCGAGCGCGACGACCTCCTGCTCCGCGACGACGTGCTCGAGCAGCATCCGCCCCACACCGCGCCCGCGCTGCGCCGCCTCGACGAACAGCATCTCGAGGCGCCCGCCA
The DNA here is from genome assembly GCF_049177115.1 of Microbacterium phosphatis. Lineage (GTDB taxonomy): Bacteria > Actinomycetota > Actinomycetes > Actinomycetales > Microbacteriaceae > Microbacterium > Microbacterium phosphatis. Next base: position 2,035,719 of record NZ_CP185370.1, read on the forward strand.
GCGGTACCCGCGAAGCCGACGATCCGCCCATCCGCCTCGGCGGCGGTGAGGAGCACCTGCGGCAGATAGTCCGACTCCAGCACCGACTCGATCTGCCGTCGATCCTCCTCCGCGAGGAAGTCATGCGTCGCGCGCACCGCGCTGCGCCAGATCCCGACCAGGCGCGGGTACTCCGTGGAGCCGGCCACCGGGCGGATCATCACAGACGTCATCAGATCTCCTCCTCGCGGACGGATCAGGCGCGGGACGGGATCCCGCCGGCGAGACAGCGAGTCTCTCCCGCAGGGCGCGTCCTCAGACGTTGAAGCGGAACTCCACCACGTCGCCGTCCTGCATGACGTAGTCCTTGCCCTCGATGCGGACGCGGCCCTTGGCCTTGGCCTCGGCCATCGAGCCCGCCTCGTCGAGATCCGCGAACGCGACGACCTCGGCCTTGATGAAGCCGCGCTCGAAGTCCGAGTGGATGACGCCGGCGGCCTGCGGGGCGGTCGCGCCCTTGCGGATCGTCCACGCGCGCGACTCCTTGGGGCCGGCGGTGAGGTAGGTCTGGAGACCGAGCGTCTCGAAGCCGACGCGGGCGAGCTGGTCGAGGCCGGACTCCTCCTGGCCGAGCGACTGCAGCAGCTCGAGGGCCTCGTCGGGCTCGAGGCCGATGAGCTCGGACTCGACCTTCGCGTCGAGGAAGACGGCCTTGGCCGGCGCCACGAGCGCGGCGAGCTCGGCCATGCGACCGGCGTCGCCCAGCACACCCTCGTCGACGTTGAAGACGAACAGCGTGGGCTTGGCGGTGAGCAGGCCCAGCTCGCGGATCGGCGCGACGTCGAAGCCGGCCTGGAACAGCGTCTTGCCGGTGTCGAGCACGGCCTTCGCCTCGTTCGCGGCGGCGAGGACGCCGGCGTCGACCTTCTTGCCCTTGACCTCCTTCTCGAGGCGCGGGATGGCCTTCTCGAGGGTCTGGAGGTCGGCGAGGATCAGCTCGGTGTTGATGGTCTCCATGTCGGAGACGGGGTCGACCTTGCCGTCCACGTGCACGACGTCGCCGTCGTCGAAGGCGCGCACGACCTGCGCGATCGCGTCGGCCTCGCGGATGTTGGCGAGGAACTTGTTGCCGAGGCCCTCGCCCTCGCTCGCGCCGCGCACGATGCCGGCGATGTCGACGAACGAGACGGGGGCCGGAAGGATCCGCTGCGATCCGTGGATCTCCGCGAGACGGTGCAGACGCGGATCCGGCAGCTCCACCACGCCCACGTTCGGCTCGATCGTCGCGAACGGGTAGTTCGCGGCGAGGACCGAGTTCTTGGTCAGGGCGTTGAAGAGCGTCGACTTGCCGACGTTGGGAAGACCGACGATTCCGATGGTAAGAGCCACGGGAGACCAGTCTACGCGGGCGCTCGCGGCGCGCCTGGCAGGATCCCGCGCGGCGGCGCTCAGACTCGAAGCGTGGCTCTGGACTTCACCGCGATCGACTTCGAAACCGCCAATGGATCGCGCGCCTCGGCGTGCCAGGTCGGGCTCACCAAGGTGCGGGGCGGCAAGGTCGTCGAGACGGCGGGCTGGCTGATCCGCCCGCCGGCCGGGCACGACGACTTCCTCGAGTGGAACACCCGGATCCACGGCATCACGGCCGACGACGTCATCGACGCCCTCACCTGGGACGAGCAGATCGAGGATCTGATCGGCTTCGCGGAGGACGACGTGCTCGTCGCCCACAACGCCAGCTTCGACATGGGCGTGCTGAAGGCCGCGTGCGAGGTCACCCGCTTCGACCTTCCCGCGTACCGCTACGCCTGCACGCTGCAGGTCGCGCGCAAGGTCTACCAGCTGCCCTCGTACCGCCTGCCCGTGGCCGCGGAGGCCGCGGGGTTCACCGGCTTCGCCCACCACGATGCCGTCGCCGACGCCCTGGCGTGCGCGCACATCCTCATCGACGCCGCCCGCCGTTCGGGCGCCGACGACATCGACGGGCTCTCCGGTCTCATCGGCGCGCGCGTGAACCGCATCCAGCCGGCCGTCATCGCCGCCTGACCCCCGCGGGGCGCCGCGCCCGGATTGTCGGTGGTCCCGCGCATGATGGGCGCATGGACGCACTCAGCCCCCTGCTCGTGATCGTCGCCCTCCTCGTGGGGGTCGCGCTCGGCTGGCTCGCTCGCACGGGTCGTGCGACCAGCGAGACCGCGGGCATCCGCGAGGCCCTCGCGGCGCGCGAGGCCGAGACGACGGCGCTGCGCCTCGCCCTGGAGCGGGAAGAGGATCTGCGGCGCGACGCGATCGCGCACGCGCAGTCCGAGCGCGCCGAGGCCGACGAACGCGCCCGCCGCGAGAGCGCCGTGCTGACCGCGCTCTCGCCCGTCCGCGAGAGCCTGCACCGCATGCAGCAGCGCGTCGACGAGATGGAGCGCGAACGCCACAGCCAGTTCGGCACGATCGCCGAGCAGCTGCGCCGCGCCCAGGTCTCGGACGAGGCCCTCCGCGCCACCACCGAGTCGCTGGCCGGTGCCCTGCGCTCGACCACCGCTCGTGGAGTCTGGGGCGAGACCCAGCTGCGCCGGGTCGTCGAGTCGGCCGGCCTCGTGCGTCACGTCGACTTCGACACCCAAGCCGTGCTCACCGGCGACGACGTCTCCGGCCGCCCCGACATGGTGGTGCACCTGCCCGGTGACAAGGCCATCGCGATCGACGCGAAGGCACCGCTCGACGCGTTCCTCGACGCCGCCGCCATCGCCGACACCGTCGGCGGTGACGACGCGCGCCGGCGCCGCGAGCTGCTGAAGCAGCACGTCAAGGCCGTCCGCAGTCACGTCGACGCCCTCGCCCGCAAGGCCTACTGGGCGGGGCTCCCGTCGAGCCCCGAGTTCGTCGTCTGCTTCCTGCCGAGCGAGTCGATCCTCGCGGTCGCACTCGATGAGGATCCGACGCTGCTCGAGTACGCGTTCTCGAAGCGCGTCGCCCTGGCCTCCCCCGTGAACCTCTTCGCGGTGCTGAAGACGGTGGCGTACGCGTGGACGCAGCAGGAGGTCTCCGACGAGGCGCGGACGCTGTTCACCCTCGGCAACCAGCTGTACGAGCGCCTCGGCACGCTGGCGCAGCACGCCGACGGGCTGCGCCGTGCCATCGAGCGCACCGTCGACAGCTACAACAAGTTCGCCGGATCGCTCGAGTCGCGTGTGCTCGTCACCGCGCGCCAGTTCCCCGGCATCGACGAGACGAAGCTCGCCGCCATGCCCGAGCCGCGGCCCCTCCACGCCCCGGTCCGCCGCCTGTCGGCCACCGAGCTCATCGACATCGACGACGAGAGGCCGGACAACGGACCGACGTCCGCGCCGATCACCGCGCCAATCACCGAGTCGATCGCCGAGCGGCTCGATCCGTCGCGGATCGGCTCCGACTGATCGGGCGAGGTCAGCGCCGCGAGGTCACCCGGGGATGAAGCTCAGCAGGGCCGTGACGGCGCCGGAGAACCCGACGAAGGCGCCCACGAACCACCAGGCGCTGGGCTCCTGACCGGGAGCGCGACGCACGCGCAGCAGGACGTCCGGGCGACGTGCCGGATCGTAGACCGGCTGAGTCCCGGTGACCGAAGCGGCCTTCGCCGCAGGTGTGTGCTGAACCGGCGCGTGCTGAACCGACATGCTTCGCCCCCTGCTGTAACCGGAAAAACGCTCTCGCCATTGTCTCAGAAGGATCCTCCGAAGTCGGTCACAGCTCCGTCACGCGGGAGTCGCGCCGCGGGCACTTGTCCCCGCGCGGCCGGGGCTCAGCCGCGCGCCGGGGCGCCCCGCCCTAGAGCCACTTGGAGACGAGGTGGTCGGACGAGATGCGACGCAGCGTGCCCGAGTGGCTGCGCAGCACCACGCTCTCCGTGTACACGTAGTCGCCCTGGCGGCGCACACCGGCGACGAGCTGGCCGTCGGTGACCCCCGTCGCCACGAAGAGCGTGTTGTTGCCGGCGACCAGGTCGTCCGCCTCGTAGACGTGGTCCATCTTCAGGCCCGCGTCGATGCCCTTCTGCCGCTCCTCGTCGTCGCGCGGCCACATACGGCCCTGAATGTGGCCGCCGAGCGCCTTGATCGCGCAGGCGGTCACGATCCCCTCCGGGCTGCCGCCGACCCCCACGCACATGTCGGTGCGGGCGTCGTGCCGGGCCGCATTGATGCCGCCGGCGACGTCGCCGTCGCTCATCAGGCGCGTGCCGGCCCCCGCGGCGCGGATCTCGTCGATGAGCGTGTCGTGGCGCGGACGATTCAGCACCGAGACCACGAGCTCCTCGACCGGCTTGCCCAGGGCGCCCGCGAGGCGACGGATGTTCTCGCCGATCGGCAGGCGGATGTCGACGACCCCGACGCCGGCGGGGCCGGTGACGAGCTTGTCCATGTAGAAGACGCTCGACGCGTCGAGCATGGTGCCGCGATCCGACATCGCGATCACCGAGAGCGCGTTCTGGCGCCCCGCCGCGGTCAGGGAGGTGCCGTCGATGGGGTCGACCGCGATGTCGTACGCGCGGCCATTGCCCGTCCCCACGTGCTCTCCGTTGTAGAGCATGGGCGCGTTGTCCTTCTCGCCCTCGCCGATCACGACCACCCCGTCGAAGTCGACGGTCGACAGGAACGCCCGCATGCCGTCGACGGCCGCGCCGTCCGCCTCCTCCTTGGCTCCGCGGCCGATGAAGGGCACGGCGCGGATCGCGGCCGCCTCCGTCGCGCGGACGAGCTCCAGGGCGATGTTGCGGTCGGGGTGCAGCGTGGCCAGATCCGGTGTCATGCGGTCAACGTATTGCTATCCCTCGTCGGATTTCCGGGGTGGGGGCGCAAAGGAATCGCGATTCTTGCGAGATCGGCAATTCCCCGCCGCTCCGACACCGATCCGACGGCATGAACTCCCGACTTTCCCTAGACTGGCGCTGATTCCCGAACGACTTTCAAGGAGCTCACATGGCCTTCGCCACCCCGGATCAGTACGCAGAGATGCTCGACCGAGCGAAGGCCGGCGGCTTCGCCTACCCCGCGTTCAACGTCTCGAGCTCGCAGACGATCAACGCCGTGCTCCAGGGTCTGCAGGAGGCCGGCTCGGACGGCATCCTCCAGGTGACGACCGGCGGCGCCGACTACTTCGCCGGGCACACCATCAAGAACCGCGCCGTGGGCGCACTCGCGATGGCCGACTACGTCAAGCGCGTCGCGCAGTCCTACGACATCACCGTCGCGGTCCACACCGACCACTGCCCGAAGGACGCCCTCGACAGCTTCCTGCTGCCGATCCTCGCCGCGAGCGAGGAGCAGTTCCAGCAGACCGGCGCCCCCATCTTCCACTCGCACATGTGGGACGGCTCGGCCGTGCCGCTCGACGAGAACATCGAGATCGCCAAGAGCCTGCTCCCCCGCACGAAGAACATCGGCTCGATCCTCGAGATTGAGGTCGGCGTCGTCGGCGGCGAGGAGGACGGCGTCGTCCACGAGGGCTCGAACGAGGCCCTCTACACGACCGTCGCCGACGTGGCGCAGGCCGTCGAGGCCCTCGGTCTCGGCGAGAACGGCCGCTACATCTCGGCCCTCACCTTCGGCAACGTGCACGGCGTGTACAAGCCGGGCGGCGTGAAGCTCCGCCCGGAGCTGCTCGGCGAGATCCAGGAGGGCATCGCCGCCCAGTTCGGCACCGGCGCCAAGCCCCTCGACCTCGTCTTCCACGGCGGCTCGGGATCGACGGACGAGGAGATCGCCACGGCGGTCGCCAACGGCGTCATCAAGATGAACATCGACACCGACACGCAGTACGCCTTCACGCGTGCGGTCGCCGGCTACATGCTCGCCAACTACGACGGTGTGCTGAAGGTCGACGGCGAGGTCGGCAACAAGAAGCTCTACGACCCCCGCGCCTGGGGCAAGGTCGCCGAGACCGCCATGGCCAAGCGCGTCATCGAGGCGACGCAGCAGCTCGGCTCCGCGGGCAAGTCGCAGCGCTGATCCGCTGAACCGCAGAACGCCCCCGGCTCCCGCAGGAGACCGGGGGCGTTCCGCGTTGTGCGCCGAGGTGATGACCGGGCTCGGCGCACCGCCTCACGCGCGGGGAGGGTTGGCGGGCAGCCACTGGTCGAGGCGCGTCTCGAAGATCCACGCGTCGCCGTCGAACGGCACCAGCGTGCGCTCCTCGATGACCGCGCCGTAGTACGGCGCCGTGTCGTCGCGCACCACCGTGCGGGGGTCACGACGGAAGGCGAGGGCACGACGCGCCCACTCGTCCATGCCGAAGGCCTCGGGACCGGCGATCTCGATGTCGCCGACGGGGCGCTTGCTGGCGGCCGTGTCGGCGACGGCAGTGGCGACGTCGTCTGCCGCGATGGGCTGCACAAGCGCGCCAGGCAGATGCACAACGCCGTCGACCATCGAGATGTCCGCGATGCTGCCGACGAACTCCATGAACTGCGTGGCATGGACCAGCGAGTACGGCACCCCGGACTCGCGGATCAGCTTCTCCTGCGCGACCTTCGCCGCGAAGTACGGGATGTTCTGGGGGCGCTGGGTGCCGACGATCGTGAGCGCGACGTGGTGCGTGACACCGGCGGCCTTCTCGGCGGCGAGCAGGTTGGCCGTGCCGGTGGTGAAGAACTCCAGCACGTCCTGCGGGGCGAACGAGGGCGAGTTCGACACGTCGACCACAACGTTCGCGCCCGCCAGCGCCTCGTCCAGCCCCTCGCCCGTCAGCGCGTTCACGCCGGAGTTGGGCGAGGCGGCGATCGCCTCGTGACCCAGCGCCTGCAGCTTAGAGACGACCTTAGAACCGATGAGGCCGGTGCCTCCGATGACCACGATCTTCGCCATTGCCTTGCCTTCCTGTCTGCGCGGCCGCCCGGTTGCGGCCCCTGCAGTGGTGACCGGGCAGCCCGCGGTCGTGTGACAGGCCTCAGCGATTCCAGTCGCTCAGGCGGTCGGGATCCGCGATGATCCAGGCCCGCTCCAGACCGTCCTCGCAGACCTCGAGCGGCAGGATCGCCATGGTGCGGCCCCGGCTGCGGATCGCGATCCCCGGCGCGCCGTTCACGTGCACCGTCTCGACGACGGCATCGGGATCGGCGGCGCGGTAGCCGAGCAGGAAGACCTCGAGTTCGCGCTCCCCGCGGAGCTCCATCACGCCGCTTCGACGTGGGCGAGCTTGTCGGGGCTCATCACCCACAGCAGGCGCGTGATGCCGTCGGCCGAGGCGGTCAGCGTGAGCATCGTGGTCACCCGGCCGTTCTCGCTGAGGGTCACGGCGGGCTGGTCGTTCACGCGCGTCCAGCCGATCTCCTTGCCGATCCAGAAGTGCGACGAGAACGCGGCGACGAACTTCGCCACCCGGCTCGCGCCGAGCACGGGGATGCGCGCGGCGAGCTTCACGCCATTGCCGTCGGTCCAGCTGCCCGCGTCCGCGGCGAACAGCGCCTCGAGGTCCGACGCCTCGCCGCGCTGCGCGGCCGCGAGGAAGGCCTCGAGCAGGCGGCGCTGGTCCGGCTCGGGGGCGGTGACGCGCTTCTCGGAGGCGAGGTGCTTGCGGGCACGGCTCACCAGCTGGCGCGCCGAGGCCGGCGTCGCCTGCAGGATCTCGGCGATCCTGTCGTACTCGTAGTCCAGTGCCTCCCGCAGCACGTAGGCGGCGCGCTCATTCGGCGTCAGCTTCTCAAGCAGGATCAGGATCGCGAACTGCAGCGCCTCGCCGCGCTCGGCCCCGAGAAGCGGGTCGTCCTCGGTGTTCACCGGCTCGGGCAGCCAGGGCCCGATGTAGGTCTCGCGGCGGGTGTGGGCCGACTGCAGGGCGTTGATCGACACGCGCGTCGTCACGGTGGTGAGGAAGGCGAGGGGCTCGCGGATGCCGGATCGGTCGGTCCCCTGCCAGCGGATCCAGACGTCCTGCAGCACGTCCTCCGCGTCCGCGACGCTGCCGAGCATCCGGTAGGCGATCCCGAAGAGACGCCGGCGGCTCTCCTCGAAGACACGGACGGCCTCGGCGATGTCGCCGCGGTCCACGTCGACGGACTCGTCATCACTCACGGTGCTCATACTCGCGTTGACCGGGCAGCCCGCGCATCTGTGACGGCTCGATATCCCGGGCGTGTCGCCGCCCGAGTCGCGCCGTGCGGCGGTGCGGCAGGCCCCTCAGCGACCCGCCGGCACGGGCAGCGCGACGCCGGCGAGGGCCTCGAGCTGGCGCCACAGCGCATCCGCCGCCGCACCAGGCGCCGCGGTGCGCGCGAGGGCCTCGGTGCGCACCGGGACACCGCGGATCCCGTTGCGCGGCCCGAAGAAGTCGCCGCCCTCGGCCTCGGGGTCCACGAGCGCTCGGACGCCCGGCCACGCGGCGGCATCCTTGCCCTGCGCCCACGGCGTGAACGGATTGCGCTGGTACGGGGTCGTGCGGTCGCGCACGCCGGGGCGCTGCGGTGTCCGCGCGTCGACCCCGACACCGGGGTGCGACAGGATCGAGCGCACGGGCAGGTCGGCCGCGCGCAGGCGGCGGTCCAGCTCGTGCGCGAACACCTCGGTGGCGGTCTTGGCCTGCGTGTAGGCCATCAGCGGGCTGCGGGGCACCTCACGCAGATCGGCGATCTGCCGCTCCCAGCGCTTCACGAATCCGGTCGAGGCGTGCACGATGCGGGCGTCTCGACCGGTCTCGCGCGCCGTGGCGACCAGACGCCCAAGCGTGCCGGCGACGAGCGCGAAGTTCGCCACGGTGTGCGTGCCGACCATCTCGGGCAGCCCATCGGCCGTCACGGCCCCGCGCGTCATCGCCATGGAACCGCCGTTGAGGAACACGCCCTCGAGCGCGGGGATCCGCGAGAGCTCGTCGGCGGCCCGAGCGACCGACGCCCGCGATCCGAGGTCGACCACCACGGTCTCGACCTCGGCCTGGGGTACCTGCCCGCGGATCGCGGCCCGAGCCGCATCGAGCTTGGCGGACGACCGCGAGGCCAGCACCACCCGGGCGCCGGCGTCGGCGAGCTGCTCGGCGGCGAAATAGCCGATGCCGGCGGTCGCACCGGTGACGGCGTAGGTGCGTCCCGCCAGGTCGGGCAGGTTGCGGGGGTCCCAGGTCATGACGTCTCCTCGTGAATCGGATGATCTATCCGCTTCACCGTACCCCGAGAAACGGATCATCGATCCGTTTCATGACAGAATGGGTCCATGGCCGAGCCGCGCTCCGATGTCGTCCGCAACCGCGGGCGGATCCTGGACGCCGCCCGCGCGCTGCCCCGCGGCGATCTGCGCCTGAACGACGTCGCCCGTCTTGCCGAGGTGGGAGTCGGCACCGTGTACCGGCACTTCCCCACCGCGCATGCGCTCGTCGAGGCCCTCGCCACCGACACCCTGCTGCGGATGCGCGACCTCACCCGCGAGGCCGCCGGCGATCCGGATCCGGCGGCCGCGCTCGAGCGCCTCATCACCGCCGCACTCGACCTGCAGCTCGCCGAGGGCGGCCTGCAGACGGTGCTGCTGTCCGGCGAGGACGAATCGGACGAGGTGCGCGAGGCCAAGGCCGAGCTGCTCTCGACCTGGGATGCGGTGCTGGGGCGCGCGCGCCGTGCCGGCGTCGTGCGGGCCGAGATCGACGCCGCGCGCCTGCAGCATCTGGTGTGCGGCCTCGAGCATGCCGTGCGCCTGAGCGCTCCGGGCGACCGCGACGCGCTGCTGGGTGTGCTGCTGCGCGGGATCCGCGCCTAGCCCTTCGGCGCGGCGCCGAGCTGTGCGGCGACGCCGTCGTACAGCGCGCGCGAGGCGGTGAAACGCGCCTCGTCGTCGGGCTGCGTCAGCACCACCGCGAAGACACGGACCGTCTGGTCGCCCACCGTCACGTCCTTCGCGGAGAGCAGGTTGGATCCCTCGAGCGTGCCCGTCTTGATGCCGAGCACGCCCGGATCGGCGAGCAGGTCGTTGGTGTTCTCGACGAGCCCCGCGCCCGGCAGCTCGGCCTCGGGCTGCGCGACGATCTCGGCGATGACGGCGTTCTCGAGCGCCAGTCGGCCGAGCCCGATCAGCGCCGAAGGGGTCGCGGTGTTCGCCGGGTCGAACCCGGTGGGCTCGGTGACGGTGATCTCCTCGAGGCCGTGCTCGGCGAGGAACTCCCCCGCCGCATGGGCGAAGGCCGAGTTGTCGCCCCAGATGTCGGTCACGAGGATGTCGGCGTAGTTGCAGGCCGACCCCAGCAGCATGCCCTGCAGCAGCTGGTACTCCGTCAGGATCCCCCCGGCCGGCACCGGCAGCGCCGACTGGTCGCGGGCCAGGTACTCCTCATACGAGTTGTTCCACTTCTCCACGAAGTGGTACTCGGTGCCGGCCTCGCCCACCGCCAGCGGCCGCTCGTCGAGCACCATCAGCGCCGTGATCAGCTTCGTGACGCTCGCCATGGCGTGGCGCTCGTCCGACGGGGTGAGCACCTCGCCATCGCCCACCGCGACGGCGGCGGCGCCCTCGGACGGCCAGGGCAGCGCGGCGGCATCGATCACGGGCAGCGTCAGCTCGCCGCGCGCGGCCTCCTCGGCGACGGCGGCCGGGGTGTCCCGGGGCCCCACGGCCGAGTTCGCGAACGTCGCGATGCCCGCCCCCAGCCCGACGGCGAGCAGCACGAACGCGCCGAAACGCGCGAGGCGCAGGCGTCGGGTGCGGCTGAGGGGGGTCATGACAGACGAAGTCTCACCGCCGCGGGGGCCGCAGCCGCGCAGGCGCACCGCGTTCTGGCGAACGGGCGCCGTGACGGATCGCCCGGTCAGGAGCCCTGCTGGCGCAGCAGCGCATCCAGGACGCCCGGGTCGGACAGCAGCGCGACCGACACCAGGATCCCGGAGACCAGGTTGAACACGAAGCCGCCGACGAGCGGGATCCAGAACACCGAGCGGAAACCGCGCCGGTGCGCCCGCCACGTCAGCCAGGCCGTCAGGGCCCAGCCGGCGATCAGCACGACCAGCGCGGCGATGCCCCAGCCGCCCGTGGTGGTGAGCCCGAGCTCGCTCGAATCGAGGCCGAGCATGTCCAGCAGCGGACGCGGATCCATCGTCGCGGGGGCGGCGTTGATGAGGCTCAGCAGCCCGTAGGCCAGCAGCGCGACCGCGACGGCGCGATCCAGGATCCGTCCGGACGTCAGGGCCTGACGCTTGGCGACCGGGTCGGGCTCGGTCGACTCGGGCCAGGCCACCGGGGGCACCGGCAGGGGGTGACGCACGTGCGCGGCCTGCTCGGCCGGCGTCGCGTACTCGCCGAACTGCGGGCGAGGACGCTCGCCGGCGGCATCACCCGGCAGGGTCACGATCGGATCCGGCCGCCGAGCGCGCGCTCGGTCTTCTGTCCGTTGATGTCCTGACGCAGCTCCTTGGGGAGCGAGAACATCAGATCCTCCTCGGCCGTGCGCACCTGCTCGACGTCGCGGTAGCCCGCGCCGGAGAGGGCCTCGAGCACCTCCTGCACAAGCACCTCCGGCACGGAGGCGCCGCTGGTGACGCCGACCGTCTCGACGCCGTCGAGCCACTCCTGGCGCACCTCGTCGGCGTAGTCGACGCGGTAGGCGGCCTTGGCGCCGTGCTCGAGGGCGACCTCGACGAGGCGAACGCTGTTGGACGAGTTCGCGGAGCCGACGACGATGACCAGATCGGCGTCCTTCGCGACCTTCTTGATCGCGACCTGACGGTTCTGGGTGGCGTAGCAGATGTCGTCGGATGGCGGATCCTGCAGCTCGGGGAAGCGGACGCGCAGGCGGCGGACGGTCTCCATCGTCTCGTCGACCGACAGCGTGGTCTGCGAGAGCCACACGACCCGGCTGGGGTCGGCGACCTCGATCGTGTCCGCCTCCTCGGGCGAGTTCACGATCGTGACGTGGTCGGGCGCCTCACCCGCGGTGCCCTCCACCTCCTCGTGGCCGGCGTGGCCGATGAGGAGGATGTGACGGTCGTCGCGCGCGAAGCGCACGGCCTCGCGGTGCACCTTGGTCACCAGCGGGCAGGTGGCGTCGATCGCCTGCAGGCCGCGGTCTGCCGCGGCGTTGACGACCGCGGGCGAGACGCCGTGCGCGCTGAAGACGACGTGCGCGCCCTCGGGGACCTCGTCGACCTCCTCGACGAAGATCGCGCCCATCGCCTCGAGCTCGGTGACGACGTGGATGTTGTGCACGATCTGCTTGCGCACGTACACCGGCGATCCGTAGCGCTCGAGCGCCTTCTCGACCGCGACGACCGCGCGGTCGACGCCGGCGCAGTAGCCGCGCGGAGCGGCGAGCAGCACCCGCTTGTGTCCGGAGACGGGGATATCCTGAAGCGGCTCCGTGCGGACCTGTGCACGACGTGCCGGAACCTGGGGCACGGGCAGCGAGATGGCGGTGGCGGTCACACATCGATTCTACGTGCGGGGCCCTGTACAGGCCCCGAGCGCGGATCCTCCCGAGCATCCGCCCAGGTGACCCGCCGCCCGATCCGATCGAGAGGAACGAGACAGACATGGCCGCGTTCCAGCCCGCCGTGATCCCCGGCGAGGCTCCTCCCGCCGACAGCGTCGCCCCGCGCGACTCGACGGCGGAGGCGCCCACGTCGATCGGCCGCCTCAACCAGACCATCAAGGGCTTCATCGAGCGCTGGGGATCGATCTGGGTCGAGGGAGAGATCACCTCGTGGAACGTCCGCGCGGGGGCGATCTACGCGCGCCTGAAGGACGTCCAGGGCACCGCCCAGATCTCCATCGTGATCTGGTCGAGCACCCGCAACCGGGTCCCGGCCGACCTGAAGATCGGCGATCACGTCGTCGCGTGCGTGAAGGCCGACTACTACGTCAAGGGCGGCGACTTCAGCTTCCAGGTCTCGGCGATGAAGCACGTGGGCCTCGGCGAGCAGCTCGAGAAGCTCGAGCGCCTGCGGGCGAAGCTGCGCGCCGAGGGCCTGTTCGACTCGGCGCGCAAGAAGCCGATCCCGTTCCTTCCGCACTGCATCGGACTCATCACCGGGCAGCGCAGCGACGCCGAGAAGGACGTGCACCGCAACGCCGAGCTGCGGTGGCCGCAGGTGCGCTTCCGCACCGAGCACGTCACCGTGCAGGGCGACCGCAGCGTTCCGGACATCCTGGCCGCCCTCGCGCGGCTGGACGCCGACCCCGAGGTCGACGTCATCGTCATCGCCCGCGGCGGCGGCGACCCGCAGACGCTGCTGGGCTTCAGCGACGAGCGCCTGCTGCGTGCGGTCGCGGCCGTGCAGACGCCGGTCGTCAGCGCGATCGGCCACGAGAACGACCATCCGCTGCTCGACGACGTCGCCGATCTCCGCGCGTCGACGCCCACCGACGCCGCCAAGCGCGTCGTCCCGGACGTCGGCGAGCAGCGCGCGATCGTCGCCCAGCTGCGCTCGCGCATGACGCTGCGGCTCACGCAGCGGATCTCGCACGACATCGCCCAGCTCGAGCAGCTGCGCTCCCGGCCGGCGCTGCGCGACCCGGAGCACGGGATCCGCACGCGCACGCAGGAGGTGTGGCAGCTGGTGAGCCGCGGCCGCGCGATCGCGGAACGGCGCATCGAGCAGGGCCTGCTCGGCACGGCCGAGCTGCGGGCGTCGCTGCGCGCCCTGTCCCCCGCGGCCACCCTCGCGCGCGGCTACGCGATCGCGCACACCGACAGCGGCGTCATCCTGCGCGATGCCGCGCAGGCACCCGCCGGCACGCGCCTCGTGGTGACCCTGGAGCGCGGCGCGGTCGCCGCGACCTCGGACGGCGAGGGCCCGGACGTCCGCGCCGCCTCGGCCCCGTCGGGAACGTCGGAAGCCGGAAAGTAGGATGGATCCCGTGACCTCGCAGCCCGCTCCGCCGTCCACCGGTTCGACCCCGGACGTCGCTCAGCTCTCGTTCGAGGAGGCCCGCGACCAGCTCGTGCGCGTGGTGAGCGAACTCGAGCAGGGTGCCCCGACGCTCGAGCAGTCGCTGGCGCTGTGGGAGCGCGGCGAGGCCCTCGCCGCGCGCTGCGACGAGTGGCTGCGCGGCGCCAAGCGCCGCCTCGAGGCCGCCCAGGCCTCGGCCGAGGGCGACGAGTGATGGCACGCGCCCAGGGCGAGCCCCGCATCGTCGCCGAGCTCGGCCGCCCCGAGACGCCCGAGGAGACCGCTGCCCGCAAGGCGGCGAACACGCAGGCGTATCGCGGCAGCAAGAACGTCCGGAACCTCCTGGTCGCGCTGGCCGTGACGGTGGCGATCGTCGTTGTGATGTTCCTGATCGTGCCGCGCGGCGACCTGCCGGAGCAGGCGAGCATCGCTCCCGGTCCCGTCGCGGCCGAGGCCGCCAAGGAGTTCGGCACGGTGCTCGTCCCGGCCCTGCCCGGCGAGGCCGCGAACTGGCGCATCAACGCCGCCGAGGTCGTCCCCGGCGACCCCGCCTCCTGGGAGATCGTCTACGTGCCCGAGGGCGACGGCTTCCTGCGATTCGCCCAGGGGTTCGAGGCCGACGAGACGTGGGCCGCCCGCAAGCTCGGCGGAACGACGCCCTCGGACGAGGTCGAGATCGGCGGGCTGACCTGGCAGGTCTACGACGTCGACCCCGAGGACAACGGCAACGTCGCCCATGCCCTCGGCACCCAGGCGGGTGCCGACCACATCCTTCTGTACGGCTCGACGTCGGCGGCACTGACCGCCGAGGTCGCGGAGATGATCGCGCCGCAGGTTCGCGCGCTGGCTGAGGAGCAGGAATGACGCAGTTCACCACCCCCGATGAGGCCTGGGCCACGATGGTCGCGGGCAACGCCCGCTTCGTCGCGGGACGCCCCGAGCACCCCCACCAGGACGTCGAACGACGCAACTCGACCGCCGACGGCCAGGCCCCGCGCGCGGCGCTGTTCGGCTGCGCCGACTCGCGCCTCGCCGCCGAGATCATCTTCGATCTGGGCCTCGGCGACCTGTTCGTCGTGCGCAACGCCGGACAGGTCGCGGGCGACTCGATCGTCGGCAGCCTCGAGTACGCCGTCGAGATGCTGAAGGTCCCGCTGATCGTTGTGCTGGGCCACGACTCCTGCGGAGCCGTCGCGGCCGCGATCCAGAGCACCAGCGCCGACGCACCGGTGCTGCCCCCGACGATCTGGCGCCTGATCGCCCCGATCGTCCCCGCCGTGCGCCGCGTGCTGCGCCTCGGCGCGGACGAGGGCGTCACCGCCGAGACGGTCGACGCCACCGCCGTCGGCCGCGAGCACGTGCGCGACACGGTCGCGGCGCTGCTGCAGCGGTCCGAGATCATCAGCACCGCGGTCGCCGAGGGCCGCCTCGGCATCGTCGGCGCCAACTACCGCCTGGCCGAGGGCACCGTTGTGCCCGACGTGCTGCTGGGCACCCAGAACGACGCCGCCTGACCCGGGCAGCGCCCCGACCGATCGATCCCTACCGGAGGACGAAGAAGTGACCGAGATCGAGTACCGCATCGAGCACGACACCATGGGCGAGGTCCGCGTGCCCGCCTCCGCGCTCTACCGCGCGCAGACGCAGCGCGCGGTCGAGAACTTCCCGATCTCGGGCAAGGGCCTCGAGTCGTCGCAGATCGCCGCCCTCGCGCGCATCAAGAAGGCCGCCGCGCTCGCCAACAAGGAGCTCGGCACGCTCGACGCCGACATCGCCGACTCGATCGCCGCCGCTGCCGACGACGTCATCACGGGCGCCTACGACGAGCACTTCCCGGTCGACACGTACCAGACGGGCTCGGGCACGTCGTCGAACATGAACATGAACGAGGTGCTCGCCACCCTCGCCACGCAGAAGCTCGGCGCCGACGTGCACCCGAACGATCACGTGAACGCGTCGCAGTCGTCGAACGACGTCTTCCCGACGTCGGTGCACGTCGCGGTCACGCAGGCCCTCATCGAGGACCTCGTGCCGGCCCTGGATCACCTCGCGAAGGCGTTCGAGGAGAAGGCGGTCCTGTGGAAGGACGCCGTCAAGTCCGGCCGCACCCACCTCATGGACGCGACCCCCGTCACCCTCGGCCAGGAGTTCGGCGGCTACGCCCGCCAGATGCGCCTCGGCATCGAGCGCGTCCAGGCGGCCCTCCCCCGCGTGGCCGAGGTGCCCCTCGGCGGAACCGCCGTCGGCACGGGCATCAACACCCCGCTCGGGTTCCCGCAGAAGGTGATCGCGCTGCTCGCGGCCGAGACCGGCCTGCCGATCACCGAGGCCCTCGACCACTTCGAGGCCCAGGCCAACCGCGACGGTCTCGTCGAGGCGTCCGGGGCCCTGCGCACCATCGCCGTGTCGCTCACGAAGATCAACAACGACCTGCGCTGGATGGGGTCGGGCCCGAACACCGGTCTCGGCGAGCTGCACATCCCCGACCTGCAGCCGGGTTCGTCGATCATGCCGGGTAAGGTCAACCCGGTCGTCCCGGAGGCCGTGCTGATGGTCGCCGCGCGCGTGATCGGCAACGACGCCACGGTCGCCTGGGCAGGCGCCTCGGGCTCGTTCGAGCTCAACGTCGCGATCCCGGTGATGGGCACCGCGCTGCTCGAGTCGATCCGCCTCCTGTCGAACGCCTCGCGCGTGCTCGCCGACAAGACCGTCGCCGGCCTCGAGGCGAACCTCGAGCGCGCCGCCGCCTTCGCCGGCATGAGCCCGTCGATCGTGACGCCGCTGAACAAGCTGATCGGATACGAGGCCGCCGCGAAGATCGCCAAGCACTCGGTCAAGAAGGGCATCACGGTCCGTGAGGCCGTGATCGACCTCGGCTACGTCGAGCGCGGCGAGATCACTGAGGCCCAGCTCGACGAGAAGCTCGACCTGCTCTCGATGACGCACGCGGGCTGATCCGGCCCCGCATCCGCCACAAAGGGCGGCTCTCGTCTGACGAGGGCCGCCCTTTGTGGCGGATCAGCTGCGGCGCAGCGCGAACCACCCCGTCGCGCCGGCTGCCGCGACCACGGCGGCGAGCGTGCCGAGGGCGAGGGGCAGGCCCGCCGCGGTGGCGATCGCGCCGACGAGGAGCGGGCCGCCCGCATCGCCGACCTCACGCCCGAGCTCGGCGTTGCCCATCGTGCGGCCCATCCGCTCGTCGGGCGTCGCCGCGGCGAGGTGGGCGAAGGCCAGCGGGGTGACGACGCCGACGGTCGCGCCCAGCACGGCGGCCGCGGCGAACAGCGTCACCGCGTGCGGGGCAAGGGCGAGAACGAGCACCGCGAGGGCGGCAAGGGCCATCGTCGCGGCCGTGCCGCCGCGGGTTCCCACGCGGTTGTCGTCGCGCGCGCGCCCGACGACCGGCTGCACGAGCGTCGACGCCAGGGCGAGCAGCGCCACCGCCGCCGCGCCCGCGAGCGGGGGCAGGTCGAGGCGCGTGGCGAGCAGCGGCAGGAACCCGACCGCCACGCCGAGGACGCCCGTCATCGTCGCCATCAGCAGGGTCGGGATCAGGAAGCCGCGGTCGGTCGTCTGGCGCACGAGATCCGCGAGCGTGTACCGCGGGCGCGGCAGGATCGGCAGGGCCGGCATCGCAAGACCCACCCAGACGGCCGCCAGTGCGCCCAGCACGGCGAGCGCGGCGTAGACCGCCTCGATCCCCCACAACTCGGCCAGGCCGATGCCGATCAGCGGGCCGAGCACATACCCAAGGCTCTTCCACGCCCCGTAGCGGCCGAAGTACCTGCCGAGGCGTTCCTTGCCCGCCAGGCGCGCGACCGCCGACGACGAGGCGGGCGAGAACGCTGACGCCGCCGCCCCCTGTCCGAGGCGCGCGACGGCGAACAGCACCGGCGAGGGGGCGATCAGGGCGGCCGCCGAGGCGAGGGCGAACGCGACGAGGCCGCCGACGACGACGGGCTTGGCGCCGATCCTGTCGCTCAGGGCGCCGAAGAGCGGCTTCAGGATCACCTCGGCGATGTCGTAGAGGGCGAGGACGAGCCCCAGTCCCAGCAGCGTCATGCCGATGTCGTCCGACTCGGCGCCGAGGACCGACGCGACGCCATGGGCGCCGAACGCCGTGGTGAAGCCCGCGAGGTACAGCGGGGCCAGTGAGCGCGGGGCGGGCGCGGGATCCGTCACCCGCCGAATCTAGCGGCTGGCCACGCCGCTAGCGTGGAGGCATGGATCCGGATCAGTGGGAGGCCCGCGTGGCCGACCTATGGGAGCGGTACGAGAGCCTCGCGCCCGCCGCCGCCATCGAGGCGATGCGCGAGCTGGCGGCGCAGAGCCCCGTCGCCGACGGCCGCGGCGCCTACGAGCTGGGTGGCATGTACGACTCGCTGGGCTTCGAGGCCGAGGCCGCGCTCGAGTACGAGCGTGCGCTGGCCCTGGGCCTCGACGAGGAGCGCCACGCGATGATCGCCGTGCAGTACGGCTCGACCCTGCGCAACAACGGGCGCCTCGAAGAGGCGATCGCGGTGCTGGAGGCGGCTCCCGAGCATCCGTCGACGGGGGCGGCCCCGCGGGTGACGCTCGCGCTCGCGCTGCACAGCGCCGGCCGCTCGGATGAGGCCCTGCGGGTCGCGCTCGAGGCGCTCATCCCCACGCTCCCGCGCTACCAGCGGTCCATGTCCGCCTACGCCGCCGCGCTGACCGCCTAGCGCGCCCGGATCCGCCAGAAAGGGCGGCCCTCGTGGATCGAGGACCGCCCTTTGTGGCGAAACCGCGTCAGCAGCAGCGGGCGCCGGGGTTGGCGTCCTGCTCGCTGTAGACGCAGCGCCAGAAGTCGCGCTCGGTCATGGGGGTGCGATCCGGGTGCGCGGCGCGCTCGTGCGCGACGTACGCGGCGTACTTCGACTCCCCCGTCACGCCCTTGGCGAACCACACCAGGGCGCGCCACGCCCGGCCCAGCGCCGCGAGGGCACCGGACCTGGCGGGGACGACCGCGTCAGTGGCCACGGGTGGGCTGCATCTCCGGAGGAACGGCGGCCCACTCCTTCTCGAGGGCGCGCTCCTCGGGCGAGGCGATCAGGCCCGCCGGGGCGAACCGGCGCGACGGGACCGACGGGTCCTCGCGGTCGATGACCTCCGTTGCCCGGAACGCCTTGATCACCTGCGCGATCGCGATGACGATCACGATGGCCGTCAGCACGAGGAAGATGATCGACAGCGTCCCCTGGATCGCCGTGTTGCGGATCGTCGCCTCCGTGGCGGCGAGCTTGGCCGCGTCATCCGCGCCCGGGGCGAAGTCGACGTACGTGCCGTCGGCGAGGCCGTTGCGGAAGCGCATGTGGTTGGCCCAGTAGCCCACGGCGGGCGTGGAGGAGAAGATCTTCTGCCACGACGCCGTGAAGGTGACAACGGTCACGAACGCGAGCGGCAGGCCCACGATCCACAGGCCCTTGAACGTGCGCCGGCGGGCGATGATGACCAGCACCACGGCGAGCGCGATCGCCGCGAGCAGCTGGTTCGCGATGCCGAACAGCGGGAACAGGGTGTTGATGCCGCCCAGCGGATCGGTGACGCCCATGATCAGCACCGCGCCCCAGCCGGCGACCATGACCGCCGTGCAGATCCACGCACCCGGACGCCACGAGGTGTCCTTGAACTTCGGCAGGACGTTGCCGATCGAGTCCTGCAGCATAAAGCGCGCCACGCGGGTGCCGGCATCGACGGCGGTGAGGATGAACAGCGCCTCGAACATGATGGCGAAGTGGTACCAGAAGCCCATCCAGGCCGTGCCGCCGAGCCACTGGTGCAGGATGTTCGCGAGGCCGAAGGCGAGGGTGGGCGCGCCGCCGGTGCGCGAGACGATCGACTCCTCGCCGACCGAGGCCGCCGCGCCCGAGATCATCTCGGGGGTGACGTTGACCCCGGTGAGGCCCAGGCCGTTCACGAACGCGACGGCTCCCTCGACGGTGCCGCCCGTCGCCGCGACCGAGGAGTTCATCGTGAAGTACAGGCCCTGGTCGATCGAGATCGCGGCGACGAGCGCCATGATCGCGACGAACGACTCCATCAGCATTCCGCCGTAGCCGAGGAAGCGGGTCTGCTTCTCCTTCTCCACCATCTTCGGCGTGGTGCCCGACGCGATCAGCGCATGGAAGCCCGACAGGGCGCCGCAGGCGATGGTCACGAAGAGGAAGGGGAACAGCGCCCCAGGCCACACCGGGCCCGTCTCGCCGCCGGCGAAGATGCTGAACGCCGGCACCTGGACGTCGGGGTGGACGATGATCACGCCGACCGCGAGCAGGACGATGACGCCGATCTTCATGAAGGTCGACAGGTAGTCACGCGGGGCGAGCAGCATCCACACCGGCAGGACCGCGGCGATGAAGCCGTAGATGATGATGGCCCACGCGATCGCGGTGCGGTCGAGGCCGAAGATCGCCTGGCCCCACTCGCTGGCGCCGACGTACTGGCCGCCGACGATGGCCGCCATCAGCAGGACGAAGCCGATCAGCGAGACCTCGGCGATCCGGCCCGGACGGATCCAGCGCAAGTATGCGCCCATGAACAGCGCGATCGGGATGGTCATGGCGACCGAGAAGACGCCCCACGGGCTGTCGCCGAGGGCGTTGACGACCACAAGAGCCAGGATCGCGGTGATGATGATCATGATGAGCAGCGTCGCGAGGATCGCGGCGGCCCCGCCGAAGCGGCCCAGCTCGTCCTTGGCCATCTGGCCGAGCGAGCGGCCTCCGCGGCGCATCGAGAAGAACATCACGAGGTAGTCCTGCACGGCGCCCGCGAGGACGACGCCCACGATGATCCAGATGGTGCCGGGGAGGTAGCCCATCTGCGCCGCGAGCACGGGGCCGGTCAGCGGGCCGGCGCCGGCGATGGCGGCGAAGTGGTGGCCGAACAGCACGCGCCGGTCGGTGGCGACGAAGTCCTTGCCGTCGGCCTTGTACTCGGCCGGCGTCGCGCGGCGATCATCCGGGCGCGTGATCAGGCGCTCGATGTACTTCGAGTAGAAGCGGTAGAAGATCAGGTACGTCGCGACCGCCGCGAAGACGAACCAAATCGCGTTCACGGTCTCGCCGCGCACGATCGCGAGCATCGTCCAGGCGACACCGCCGACGAGCGCGACGATCGCCCAGATGACGACCTTCAGCGGCGTCCACCTCGGCTTGTCCTCGACGGAGACGGCGGGGAGGGATGGTCCGCGATTGCGGGCTCTGGTCTCAGACATGTGCGTGTGGCTCCTTTGTCATTGCACACAGATGGCGACCAGCTGTCTCGGCCGCCCCTCGGAATGCTACTCAGTGAGACCGGACGGCCGAAATCGCAGTATCGCGGCCCGGAGGCGATGCCTCCGGGCCGCGATGACGGGGTGGATCGATCAGGCGAGCTCGCCGACCTCCAGCAGATCCGTGACGAGCGCGGCGATCGCCGAGCGCTCCGACCGCGTAAGGGTGACGTGACCGAAGAGGCCGTGGCCCTTCAGCGACTCGATGACGCTCGCGACGCCGTCGTGACGGCCGACGCGCAGGTTGTCGCGCTGGGCGACGTCGTGGGTGAGGACGACGCGCGAGTTCTGCCCCATGCGGCTGAGCACCGTGAGGAGGACGTTCCGCTCGAGCGACTGCGCCTCGTCCACGATCACGAACGCGTCGTGCAGCGAGCGCCCGCGGATGTGCGTCAGCGGCAGCACCTCGAGGAGCCCCCGCTGGATCACCTCGTCGAGGACGTTGCCCGAGACGACGGATCCGAGGGTGTCGTAGACCGCCTGACCCCAGGGGTTCATCTTCTCGGCCTGGTCGCCGGGCAGGTAGCCGAGCTCCTGACCGCCGACGGCGAACAGCGGGCGGAAGACGATGATCTTCTTCTGCTGCTGCCGTTCGAGCACCGCCTCGAGGCCGGCGCACAGGGCGAGCGCCGATTTG
This sequence comes from Microbacterium phosphatis, assembly GCF_049177115.1. Taxonomy (GTDB): domain Bacteria; phylum Actinomycetota; class Actinomycetes; order Actinomycetales; family Microbacteriaceae; genus Microbacterium; species Microbacterium phosphatis. The sequence goes on from NZ_CP185370.1 coordinate 2,057,454, forward strand.
CCGGTGCCGGCCCTGCCGCCGAGGGAGACGATGCCGACCTCGGGGTCGAGCAGCAGATCGATCGCGATCCGCTGCTCGGCCGAGCGGCCGTGCAGCCCGAAGACGTCGCGGTCGCCGCGCACCAGGCGCAGCTCGCTGTCGCCCGTGACCCGGCCGAGGGCCGATCCGCGCTCGGACTGGATGACGAGCCCCGTGTTGACCGGGAGCCCACGCGCGTCGTCGTGCGCGGCGACCTCCGTCTCGTACAGGTCGGCCATCTCGTCGCCCGACAGGTGCAGCGTGGCGATGCCCGTCCACCCGGAGTCGACGGCCTGCTCGGCCAGGTACTCCTCGGCGGAGATGCCGAGAGAGGCGGCCTTCACGCGCATCGGCAGGTCCTTGGAGATCACCGTGACCTCCTGACCGTCCTGTGCGAGATGCATGGCGACCGCGAGGATCCGGCTGTCGTTGTCGCCGAGGCGGATGCCGCTGGGCAGCACGTTCGCGTCGATGTTGCTGAGCTCGACCCGCAGCGTGCCTCCCTCGCCGACCGGGACGGGGAAGTCGAGACGGCCGTGCTCGACACGCAGCTCGTCGAGGTGGCGCAGAGCCTGGCGGGCGAAGTAGCCCAGCTCCGGGTCGTTCCGCTTGCCCTCGAGCTCGGTGACCACCACAACGGGGATCACCACCGAATGCTCGGCGAAGCGGAAGAAAGCGCGCGGATCGCTGAGGAGCACGGACGTGTCGAGCACGTAGGTGCGCAGATCCTGCGGGATGCCCTGCGAGGCGGCCTCGTGTGCTCCGGTCTTGCGATCGGTGCTGCTGCTGCGACGGCCGGCCTGCGTTGAAGTGCTGTTGGTCACGCCCCACTCCCGACCCGGGAACCTTGCCCGGCTTCTGCGAGTCGACCTGGGGGCCACGAGTCGCGAACCTGGTTGGCCGACTCGAACGGGCGCTCTGCCCGTTGCGGAAACGGTACGTCCGGAGGGCGGGGAATTACAAGAGTGTGATTCGCGTGTTCACGCGAACGTCACGGGGTGCCCAGGTAGGGGCGTCAGCGCTGCTGGGCGTACGCCGCGCAGGCCTCGTCGAGCAGCCCGAGCGTCTCGTCGTCGGTGCCGACGTGGGGAGCGACGCGCACCATGCCGGATCGCGCGGTGACGGTCACGCCGCGGTTGGCGAGTTCGGCCCCCAGCGCCGCCACGCTGTCCGGGACGAGCGACACGATCCCGCCGCGCCGGGCGGGGTCGAGCGGCGTGAGCACGCGGATGTCGTGGCGCTGCGCGATCTCGATCACGCGCTCCGTCCGCTCGGTGAGGGCCTCCTCGATGGCGGAGACACCGACGGCGGCGACGTCCGACAGCGCGATCGCAAGCCGCGCGGCGGCCAGCGCATCACCGCGCGCGATCGTGAAGGCGCGCGCTCCGGCGGCGGGTGCGGGGACCTCGTCGACCGTCAGGCCCCCTTCGACACCGAAGAAGCCCGAGAGCACGGGCGCGATCATCTCCCGTGCGTGCGCGTTGAAGGTCGCGAATCCCGTGCCGCGCCCCGCACGCAGCCACTTGTAGCCGTGGCCGGCCACCACGTCCGCGGCGTCCCAGTCGCCTTCGAGCACACCGACGCCCTGCGTCGCATCGACGATCAGCAGGCGGTCCGGCCCGAGAGCCTCGCGCAGGCCGGCCAGGTCGGCGCGGTAGCCGGTGCGGAAGTCGACGTGGCTGACCACAAGCGCGGTGGTGTCGTCGTCGATCGCGTCGGCGACGGCCTGCGGGGTGACGAACCCGCCCTCGGTCTCGAGCCACTGCGGGCGGACCCGCCCGAAGGCCTCCGCGGCGCGGGTCACGGCCGTCGGGATGGTGGGGAACTCGGCCGGCGACGCCAGCACTCCCCCGGTCAGGCCGTAGACGGCGTGCATGATGCCGTAGGTCGTCGAGGGCTGCAGGGTCACCGTGTCGGCCGGCAGACCGAGCACGTCGCCGACGGCCTGGCGGGCCTCGTCCTCGCGCTCCTCGACGTGCGAGATGCTGCTCGCGCGCCCGGTGCCGAGCATGCCAAGATCGGCGACGACCTCGTCGCGGACCGTGGAGGACAGGGGCCCGAAGGCCGCCCAGTTGAGGTATCCGGGTTCGCCGTCGAACGTCGCGCGGTACTCCTCGACAGTGCTGATCACACCGCCATTCTCTCAGCTGCGAGGCGCCCGTGCCCGGCCGCCGGCGCGTCAGCCCCCGAAACGCCGATCGCGCTTGGCGTAATCGCGGATGGCGCGGAGGAAGTCGACCTCGCGCAGATCCGGCCCGAGCGCCTCGACGAAATAGAACTCGCTGTGCGCGCTCTGCCACACGAGGAAGTCGCTCAGCCGCTGCTCTCCGCTCGTGCGGATCACGAGATCCGGATCCGGCTGACCGCCGGTGTAGAGGTGCTCGCCGATCGATTCCGGAGTGAGGTTCTCGGCGAGCTCCTCGAGCGTGCCGCCGCGCTCGCTGTGGTTCGCGATGATGCGGCGGACGGCGTCGACGATCTCGTGCCGCCCCCCGTAGCCCACGGCGAGGTTCACGTGGAGGCCGGTGTGCCCGGCGGTGCGCTGCTGCGCGTCGAGCAGCGCCGTGGCGAGGTTCTCGGGCAGCAGTTCGGTGCGGCCCGCGTGCTGCACGCGCCAGTCGACGCTGCCGGCCAGGACCCCCGCCAGCTGGGCGATGATGTCGACCAGGTCGGCGAGCTCGGCGGAGTCGCGCTTTCGCAGGTTGTCGTTCGAGAGCAGGTAGAGCGTGACGTGCTTGACGCCCAGCTCGTCGCACCACCCGAGGAACTCGATGATCTTGGCGGCCCCGGCCCGGTAGCCGTGCGCGACCGAGTCGTACCCCAGCTGCCGCGCCCAGCGCCGGTTCCCGTCGATCACCATCGCGACGTGCTCGGGCACGCTGCCGGCGGTGATCTGGCGCCGCAGGCGGGAGCTGTACAGCCGGTACAGGGGCCCGCGGCCCTCGCCCTGACGCATCGTTCGCACCCCCTTACGGTACTCCGCGCGCGGATCCGCTCCCCGCCGACCGGCCGCGGGGCGATGCGTGCCGCGCCCGGCATGCGGGCAGACGTACCCTCGGACCATGACGCAGACGCCCCAGGACGACCCGAGCTCTGTCGACGGAGTGCCGCAGCTCCCGCTGCTCGATGCGGCCGACAAGGACGCCGTCGAGGTCAAGCCGACCTGGCGCGGGTGGCTGCACGCGGGCACCTTCCCCATCGCGCTCGTGGCGGGCATCGTCCTGATCACGGTGGCCGACGGGGCCGCCGCGAAGTGGGCGTCCGCGGTGTTCATGATCTCGTCGCTGCTGCTGTTCGGGAACTCGGCCGTCTACCACCGCTTCGACTGGGGCCCGAAGACGAAGGCGGTGCTGCGGCGCGTCGACCACGCGAACATCCTGCTGCTGATCGCGGGTACCTACACGCCGCTGGGTGTGCTCGCGCTGCCGCCCGGGCAGGGAACGCTGCTGCTCACGCTCGTCTGGGGCGGCGCGATCGTCGGGATCCTGTTCCGCGTCTTCTGGCTCGGGGCGCCGCGGTGGCTCTACGTCGCCCTGTACCTGCTGCTGGGCTGGGCCGCGATGATGTACATCGCCGATCTGATGCGCGCCAACTTCGCGATGATGCTGCTCGTTGTGATCGGCGGCCTGCTCTACACGCTCGGTGCGGTCGTCTACGCGATGAAGCGCCCTAACCCGTGGCCCGGTCGCTTCGGCTTCCACGAGATCTTCCACGCGTTCACCGTGCTGGCGTTCCTGTGCCACTGGACGGCGGCGCTGCTGATCGCACTGGCCCCCGCATACAACGGGGGCTGACCCGCCCCCTCGACGTCAGGCCGATCGGCGCAGCTCGACCACCGCGTCCCGCCCGGCCTCCGGGCGTGCGGCCGGGCGCTGCGTCGGGCGCCGGTCCGCGGCGGGGGCGGCCTGGGCCCCCTCGACCCGCCGGCGGGCCTCCCGCGCCTCGCGCGCCCCGCGCTTCGCGGCGCCGAGCATGCGGTCGGCCCGGTGGGTGAGCGACGTGGCGCTCTCGCGACGCGCGAGCGTCGCCGATCCGCTCGTCCACGGATCCGTCGCCCCGACCCGCAGGCGCGCGACGATCTCGGCCGCCTCCGCCTCGTCGCAGTCGGCCAGGGCGATGACGAACTCGTCGCCGCCGATCCGCCCGATGACGTCGTCCGCCCCGAGCATCTCGCTCCACTCGGCCACGGCGCGCTGCAGCGCCTGATCGCCGCGCTCGTGCCCGTGCGCGTCGTTGAGCTGCTTGAACCGGTCGAAGTCGATCGCGACCACCGTCAGCGGGCGCCGTGTGCGCCGGGCGTGCAGGACGAGACGCTCGAGCGCGTCGTCGGTTCCCCACCGGTCGAGGGCTCCGGTCAGCTCGTCGCGGTGCACCAGCGACAGCAGGCGTCCGCGGGCGGCCGAGACGACCTCGATCAGCAGCCACCCGAGCACACCGCCGACGGCGAGGACGACGGCTGCGGGCGCCGTGAGCGGGAGCGCCGTGGCTCCGGGAACCGTGTGCACGGCGACGCCCGCCAGCGCCGCGGCCATCGGGGCGCCGAAGAGCACCCGGGCGGCGGAGGGCCGCCAGTAGGCGGCGAGCAGGATGGCGACGGCCTGCACGCCGACGAGGGCGACGACCATGGACGGCGGATCCGCCGCCAGCGCCACGCGGGCGAACGCGGTCACCGCCGTCAGCGTGATCCACCCCGTGAGCAGGCCCTGGCGCGCCCGCACTCCCCGAATGAGCGCCGTCGCGGCCACGGCCCCGGCGATCACGGCATCCGCGGCCGCAGCCACGCGCAGCCCGCCCTCGGCGGAGACCGCATCGGGCACAGCCGCCAGCGCGATCAGCCCGGCGGCGGCGGCGACGGCGCGCGAGAAGTCTGATGTCCACCCGGACCGGGCAGCCGCGGCCGGCTGAGGAGCGACGACCGCGGTGGCTCGTGTGACCGCCGGTGCCGAGCGTCCCCGCCCCAGCCCGGAGGCCACCTGCTTCTCCCGGTACAGCTGGACGTCCGCCTCGCGCACGGCCGCGTCGAGGCCGCGCTGCGCGGTCAGGGGTGCAAGCCCGGCGCTGAAGGCATGCGGCGCGGCGGCGCGCAGGCGCCGCAGCACCCGGCGGGCGGCGCCGCGGTCGGCGGCCTCCACAACGGCGACGAACTCGTCTCCGCCCCACCGGCCGATGATCCCCATCCGCCCGAGGGCCGCGCGCCACGCGTGAGCGCACTCGCTGAGCAGGCGGTCGCCCTCCGCGTGTCCGTACCGGTCGTTGACGGGCTTCAGCCCATCGAGATCGATGGCGATCACCCAGTGACGCGGGGCCCCCCGAAGGCCGTGGGCGGGCGGCTCGCCCACCAGGGTGCGCGCACCGATCCGCAGGGCGCGGCGGTTCATCAGGCCCGTCAGCGGATCCGTCCGCAGCGCACCGCGCAGGTGCCTGCGCACCTGGAGGGTCACCTCGAGGCCGAGAGAGCTGGCGGCGAGCACCACGACTGCCGCCCAGAGGACGCGGCCACCACCGGCGGGGACGTGCACCGACGCCAGGGCGCAGAGCCCGACCGCGACCGTCGCGGTGGCGACGCGCGCGGTCAGCGGCGGCATCGCCCATCCCAGGGCGACCGACAGCGGGATCAGGACGCACAGCAGGCCGAGCAGAAGGTCGAGCGAAGGGGCCGTCGCGATGCCGGCGGCCAGGGCGGCGCCGCACAGCGCGGCCGCGACGAGGCACAGCCAACGGGCTGTCGTCATCTCGTCGAGGACGGTCGGGTCCATCCCTGCAGTGGAGCGGGCGATTCCACGGGAGGGACGTGCGGCCCTGGCGGGCGTGCGCGTCATTCGGGTCTCCGTACCGGTGGGGAGCGGCCGGGAGGTGTCGGGTGGGTAAGGGTGCAGATCCGGGGAGATCTGCCCTTAAGCTACTACGTGATACGGGCCGCTCACGGAACCTCGCGTGATATAGGGTCGATATTCCGGCTATCCCCTACGGAAGCGAGATCATGCCCGATGCAGTGCTCGCCCTTGCCGTGATGATCCCTCCGCACGAGATCCACTTCCAGTGCATCGTTCACCTCGAGTCCCAGACGGTCATCGGGTACGAGGCCCTGGCGCGCTTCCAGGACCGCCGGTCACCGCAGGTGCACCTGGAGGAGGCGCTGGCCGCGGGCCAGCTCATGGAGCTCGAGCTCGCACTGCTGCGCAGCGCCGTGGCCGCCGCCGCCGTCATCCCCGCGCAGTACGCCGTCACGCTCAACGCGTCGGCGGAGACGATCGACTCCCCCGCCCTCGACGGGCTCTTCCCGCCGGGCCGCCTCTGGGGCATCGAGCTCGCCGAGACGTCGACCCCCGACGACCACCTCCGGCGCCGCACCCGCGAACTCGGCGTGCTGCTGCTCATCGATGACGCGGGATCGGCGAACGCGACCACGGAATGGGTCGAGGCGCTGCATCCGGACATCGTGAAGGTCGACCGCCGCATCATCCAGGGTGCGTGCTACGACGCGGGCGCCCAGCTGGAGCTCGAGAGCTTCCTCGCGGCCGCGCGCGCCGTCGGCGCCACGACCGTGGCTGAGGGGGTCGAGACCGAGGAGCACGAGCGCATGGCGATCACCTCGGGCATCGACTTCGCCCAGGGGTGGTACTACGGCCGCCCCGCTCCCTACATGAGCTGACGCGCCCGGATCAGACCGGGGCGTCCGGGTGGATGCTGCGCGTCTCGCTGCGACGCGAGCGACCACGCCAGTTGATCCTGAACTTCGGCACGATCTTGACGGTCGCGAGCGCGACGTACATCAGCGTGTTCACCGCCACGAACGCCGCCAGCACCGCGAACCACTCGCTCGTGAGGAAGCTCTCGGGCAGGAGGAGGCCCGTGCGGGCCACGAGCTCGGCCACCGCGCTCATGCGGACACCTCCGACGGGGTGGGGGCCGCGGTGGTCGCGGCGGTGCCGTGCGTCCACTTCGCCTCGCGGCGGAAGGTCATGTCGAAGATGCCCTTGACGAACACGACATCCAGGAACAGGTCGAACAGCGCCTCGGGGATGACGAGGACGGCGAGCAGCCGTGCACGCCAGCCGCCGCGCCAGACCGTCACCAGGCGCTCCAGCGAGAACACCGCCCCCAGGGCGATCCAGAACGGGAACCACACCCACGTGTCCATCGACACGATCATCAGGATCAGGAGGACGAAGTAGGACGACAGGGCGATGACCGAGTAGCCGATGCCGATCTGCTGCGCCCAGTACCGGATGCTCACCGGCGTCACGCCGTAGGCCGCGAGATTCTCGATCGCGCCGCGCTGCCAGCGCAGGCGCTGGCGCCACAGCGCGCCCCAGGTGGGCATCAGCTCGGTGACGACCGTGCACTCGCGCGGCGAGAGGGTGAGCCCGCCCAGCGTCTTGATCGCCAGCGTCAGCTCGTTGTCCTCGGTGAGCGCGATCGTGTCGTAGACATCGCCGTGCACGCCCGGCAGCAGCGTGCCGCGCGAGGCGGCGACGGTGCGTAGGGCCGCGGGCCGGAAGACGGTCGCCGTGCCGCTGAGCACGAAGACGCGTCCTCGACGGCGCTCGATCTCGAGCGAATAGCGCGTGTACTCGTTCCGCTGCATCAGCCCGAGCACGCCGTGTCCCGGCTCGCCGAGGAACAGGCCGCCCACGGCCATGAGGGCGCGGTCGTTGGTCATGTACCGGCGGGCGGTCTCGAGGAAGACGTCCGTGGCGATCTGCGTGTCGGCATCCATCACCATCACGGCGTCGTTCTCGCCGCAGCCGGGCAGGATCTCCCGCAGCGCCTGGTTGAGGCCGCCGGCCTTCTTGTGCAGGTTGTCGACCGTCTCGAAGACCTCGACCCCGGCGGCGCGGGCGATCTCGACGGTCCGGTCGGTGCAGTTGTCGGCGACGACGACGATCCGCTCCGGCGGCGTCGTCTGCGAGCGCAGGGAGGCGATCGTGTCGCCGATCGCGTTCTCCTCGTTGTGCGCGGGGATCACGACGGTGATCGTCACCTCGCCGAGGAACCGGCCGCGCGTCTCGGCCATCACGCGCCGCGGCGCCAGCGGGCGCTTCACGGTGTCGGGCTCGGTACGGCGGGAGCGCTTGACGACGATGTCCTCGAACAGGGCGATGCCGACGCCGGCGACCACGGCGAGCACCAGCGCGCCGACGATGAGCAGCAGCGCCGGGGCATGCAGGTCGTAGCGGATGTCCAGGCCGCCCAGCAGGAACGACTCCGGGTCCCAGAAGGGGCGGACATTCATCGCCGCGAGCAGAGCCCACAGCGCGAGGGCGGCGCAGAGCGTCAACCCGAGGATGGCGAGCCCGGCGAAACGCTCGAGCTTGCGCGGCTGTGCAGGCTTCATATGCCCCCTCCCGTGGACATACGGATGCTACTCGACCGTGTCGTCGCCTCGCTTCGAGTCGTCCTTGTCCCCGGCGGGGCGCCCGGATTCGGCCTCCTCGGCGTCCAGCGCCTCATTCGCCTCGGCGCGGTAGCGCGTGTTGCGCACACGTCGCAGCATGTCGGCCACGAGCAGGCCGACGACGACCACCAGAAGCGCGATGACCACAAAGCCCTCGACGCCCGGGGTGACGAGCGACGGATCCGGCCCCTCGGTGGGAAGCGGGGTGGGAGTCGCGGCGAGGGCGTGCAGCGCGGAGGAAAGCATGGGGCTCCTGTTCTAGCCTGGAGTCTCCAGCCTACGTTCCGGAGATCCATGACCACCCAGGCCCAGCTCGACGACCGCTACGGTCGCACCCGCGATCCGGCGCGCCGGCGCATCGCCTGGATCGCGGTGATCGCCGTGGCCGTGCTCGTGGTCGCGTGGTTCTCGTGGAGCACGGTGACGAAGGAGATGAACACCGTCGGCGTCGACGGCCTCGGCTACGAGGTGCATAACGCCCGCACGGTAGAGGTCGCCTTCCAGTTCACCGCGCCGGAGGGGCGCTCGGTGGCATGCGCCGTGCAGGCGCTCGACGAGGGCTTCGGCGTTGTGGGCTGGCGGGTGGTGGAGTACGAGCCCGGCGAGGGCCACCACCAGCGTCACGTCGAGACCGTCCCCACCGTCGCGGAGGCGACGACCGGTTTGGTCGAATCCTGCTGGGTCACGTAGTCTGACCCGCAGAAATCTCGACGCCCCGGCACGACGCCGGGGCGTCTTGCACTATCTCCGTCCGTTCATCTCCGAATAAGGGGGCCCACCGTGTCGAACTTCCTCACCCAGGAGGCGTACGACCGCCTCGCCGCCGAGCTCGAGCAGCTCTCCACCGCCGGCCGCGAGGAGATCGCCAAGCGCATCGAGATCGCCCGCGAAGAGGGCGACCTCAAGGAGAACGGCGGCTACCACGCCGCGAAGGACGAGCAGGGCAAGATCGAGATGCGCATCCGCGACCTCCAGGCCCTCCTCAAGGGCGCCGAGGTCGGCGAGGCCCCCGAGTCGGACGGTACCGTCCAGTCGGGCACGGTCGTCACGGCCATCGTCCTCGGCGACGAGGAGCGCTTCCTGCTCGGCAGCCGCGAGATCGCCGGCGGCACCGACCTCGACGTCTACAGCGAGCAGTCCCCGCTGGGCGCCGCGATCCTGGGTCTCAAGGAGGGCGAGAAGACGTCCTACGAGGCCCCCAACGGCAAGTCCATCGCCGTCGAGATCGTCAAGGTCGAGACCTTCACCGGCTGATCCCCCTCTCGCACGACGAAGGCCCCGTTCCGTGGAACGGGGCCTTCGTCATGCGGCGTCAGTCGGGAAGAACCTCGGGCCGGAAGCCGGCGTCGCGCAGCAGCTGCAGGGTGAGCTCGCGATGCTCCTTGCCGCGGGTCTCGACCGAGATCTGCAGCACGACCTCGCTGATCTGCAGGCCCTGCCCGTGTCGGGTGTGCAGCACCTCGATGACGTTCGCGCCGGCCTCGGCGAGCAGCTCGGACACGCGGGCCAGCTGGCCGGGGCGGTCGGGAAGCGGAACGCGGATCGACATGTAGCGGCCGGAGGCGGCCAGCCCGTGCGCGACCACACGCTGCAGCAGCAGCGGATCGATGTTGCCGCCGGACAGGATCGCCACCGTGCGACCGGTGGAGTGGACCTTCCCGGCGAGGATCGCGGCGACCCCCACGGCCCCCGCGGGCTCGACGACGACCTTTGCGCGCTCGAGGAGCACCAGCAGGGCGCGGGCGATGTCGTCGTCCGAGACGGTGACGACCTCGTCGACGAGCTCCTTGATGATCGCGAAGGGCACATCGCCCGGGCGCCCGACGAGGATGCCGTCGGCGATCGTCGGCGTCGTCTCGACCTGGACGGGCTCCCCCGCCTCGAGCGACAGCGGGTAAGGGGCGGCGTTCTCGGCCTGCACACCGATGACGCGGATCGTGCGACCCTCGGCCGCCGCCTTGGCCTTCGCCGCCGCCGCGACGCCGGCGATCAGCCCGCCGCCGCCGATCCCGAGGACGATCGTCTCGACGTCCGGGGCGTCGTCCATGATCTCGAGGCCGAGCGTGCCCTGGCCGATCACCACGTCGCGGTGGTCGTAGGGGTGGATCATGACCGCGCCCGTGCGCTGGGAGTGCTCCAGCGCCCGCTCGAGGCCCACCGCCACGGTCGCGCCGTCGAGCACGACCTCGGCACCGTACCCGCGGGTCGCGAGCAGCTTCGGCACGGGCACGCCGAGCGGCATGTAGATGGTGGCGGGGATGCCCAGCTGCTGGGCCGCGAGCGCGACGCCCTGGGCGTGGTTGCCCGCGGAGGCCGCGACGACGCCGCGAGCGCGCTCCTCGGCGGTCAGGCGCGAGAGGCGATAGGTCGCGCCGCGCACCTTGAAGGATCCGGTGCGCTGCAGGTTCTCGAGCTTGAGGCTGACGGGCGCGCCGAGCACCTCGCTGAGGTGGAGGGAGTACTCCATCGGGGTGTGGTTGATCACGCCCTCCAGACTCCGCGCCGCCGCCTCGATCTCGGACAGCGTCGGGATCATCGGCAGGCCCTGGGTGTCTGCGGCGGACTGGGCGGGATCGACGGTGGTCACTCGGCGCTTCCGTTCTGCTGGTCGTTCTTCGGGTCGGGCTTCGCCTGCCGCACGGGGGCGGATGATCCGCCGCGGACGGGGCCGATGGTCTTGGGGACGGTGTCCCAGATGAGATCGCGCCGCGGCAGACCCCCGGTGCGCCAGGAGCCGGACGACAAGGTCACGGCGACGACGTTGACGAACGCGGCGAGCGGCACGGCGAACAGGGCGCCCGGGATGCCGGCGATCATCGATCCGCCCGCGACGACCATCACGACCGCCAGCGGGTGCACCTTCACGGCCGAGCCCATGAGCAGCGGCTGCAGGATGTGCCCCTCGATCTGCTGGACCGCGAGCACCACCGCGAGCATCGCCAGGGCGATCCAGGGGCCGTTGTAGACGAGAGCGATGAACACGGCGACCGTGCCCGTCAGGATCGCGCCGACGAGCGGCACGAAGGAGCCGAGGAACACCAGGACGGCGATCGGGATCGCGAGCGGCAGCTGCAGGAAGAAGGCACCGAGACCGATGCCGACCGCGTCGATCGTGGCGACCAGGAGCTGGGTGCGCGCGTAGTTGATGACGGTCTGCCAGCCGTTGCGGGCCGCCACGTCGACCGCGCGGCGGGCCTCGGCCGGGAACAGGCGGACGGTCCAGCCCCAGATGCTGCCGCCGTCGGCCAGGATGCAGATCAGGGCGAACAGCGTCAGCAGGGCGCCCGCGGCGACGTGGCCGACGGTCGAGCCGAGCGCGAGGGCACCGCTCCAGAGCATGCCCGACTGCTCCTGCAGCATGCCGAGACCCTGGTCGATGTACGTGTTGATCTCGGACTCGGACACGCCGAGGGTCAGCAGGAAGGCGCGCAGATCCTCGACGGCCACGACCACGCGATCGCGCACTCCCCCGGCCTCGCGGGAGATCTGCCAGGCCACGAGCCACACCAGCCCGGCGACGATGGCGAGCGTGCCGATCAGGGTGAGCGTGATCGCGGCCCAGCGCGGCACCCCGTGACGCAGCAGCCACGAGAGCGCGGGCCACACCAGCGCCGTGATCAGGATCGCGACGAGCAGCGGGATCACCAGCAGCTTGAACTGGATGACGAGCCAGATGAGCACGCCGATGGCGCCGGCGATGACCAGCATGCGCCACGCGTACGCGGTCGCGATGCGCAGCCCGGTGGGCACGGTCGACTCGGCCGGTCGCACCGCGTGCGACTCGGCGGGACGGGGGCGGAAGACGTCCCAGATCCCGGTACGGGGCTTGTCCTCGCTCATCTTCGTCAGTCTAGATCCGAGGCTGTGAACGGTCAGGAATATGTCCGCGCCCGCCGGGGGCCACGATCATGTCGGTGGCTCTCGCTAGCGTGGCGGGGGTGAAGCAGCGTCTGTCGATCTCCGAGGCCCGCCGGGTCGCCCTGGCCGCACAGGGGTTCGCCCGGCCGCGGCCCGCCGCCGTCGGCACCCGCCAGCTCAACGCGGCGATCGCGCGGATGGGCGTGCTGCAGATCGATTCGGTCAACGTGTTCGCCCGCTCGCACTACGTGCCGCTCTTCTCGCGCCTCGGCGGCTACGACACCGGCGATCTGGATCGGCTCGTCCTGCGGCACGGCGCCGGCGGGCGGCCGCGCGCGACCGGCGCGTACGTCGAGTACCTCGCCCACGAGGCCACCTTCCTGGCCGTCGAGGACTGGCCACTGTGGCGCTTCCGGATGGACGACATGCGCGCCAAGCACGGCGGCCCCGGCAGCTGGTACGCCGAGAACGCCGAGACGGTCGCCTGGGTGCGGGCCGAGCTGGCCGCGCGGGGGCCGCTGCGCCCCGCCGAGATCGAGTCCGACGCGCAGCGCGGCGCGCGAGGCCCGTGGTGGGACTGGGACGTCGTCAAGCGCGCGCTCGAGATGATGTGGCGCTTCGGCGACGTGGCGATCGCGGGGCGCCGCGGCTTCGAGCGCCGCTACGGCCTCACCGAGGATGTGGTGCCGAGCGCGGCGCGGGACATCGAGATCCCGCGCGAGGACGCGATACGCGAGCTGGTCCGCCGCGCGTCCCGCGCCCACGGCGTCGCGACGGCATCGGATCTCGCCGACTATCACCGCCTGCGCGACCGCAAGGCCGTGATGTCCTCCGTGCACGATCTCATCGACGCTGGCGAGATGTCCCCCGTCGAGGTCGAGGGGTGGACGAAGCCCGCCTGGGTCCACCGCGACGCCGCGCTGCCCCGCCGTGTCGACCGCGCGACCGTGCTGACGCCGTTCGATCCGGTGGTGTGGTTCCGGGAGCGCGCCGAGCGGCTCTTCGACTTCGACTACCGCATCGAGATCTACACGCCCGCCGCTCAGCGCCGGTTCGGCTACTACTCCCTGCCGGTGCTGGTCGGCGAGCGCATCGTCGGCCGGGTCGACCTCAAGGCCGACCGCCCGTCCTCCACGCTCCGTGTGCAGTCGGCGTGGTGGGAGGCCGGGGTTCCGGCCACCACGGCCGAGAGCGTCGCCCAGGCGCTGCGCGAGGCCGCGGCCTGGCAGGGCCTCGCGCACATCTCCCTCTCGCACTGGGGCGACGCCACGTCCGATCTCGCCTTCGTTATGCCCGAGGCCTCCCGGCACGAGCGTGTGCGGGCCGAGGCCGTGGCAGCACACGAAGACACCGCCGACGCCGACGCCGAGGTCGCCTGACTCAGCGCCTCGCGAACTGCGGGGCGTGCTCGGGGCGGGCGCCGATGCCCACCAGCGTCGCCGGCACCGCGGTCAGCCACGGCACGGCGCGCACCACTCTCGCGAGCTCGCGAGGAATGCGCGGAGTCCAGCCGGCGGCGAACGCCCGTCGCATGCCGGCGTGGATGACACGCTGCGCCGTCTGCGTCACGATGGTCGGCATCGTGCGGCGGCGCTGCACCGCCGCCACGACCGCGTCGCTCATCCGTCCCTCGCGCAGCGGAGCCGCCAGCAGCGCGGCCGCCGCCACACCGTCCTGCACGGCGAGATTGACCCCCACGCCGCCCGCCGGTGACATGGCGTGCGCGGCGTCGCCGATGCACAGCGCGCCTCGGGCCCACCAGCGTCGTGCGCGGTTCAGCTTCACGTCGAGCACGTGGACGTCGGCGAACTCCAGGCCGCGGCTGGGCTCCGCGAGCTCGGGCACGGCGGCCGCGACGTCGGCGCGGAACGCCTCGATGCCCGCGGCGCGCATCTGCGCGTCGGTGCCCTTTGGCACCAGCATGGCCGCCTGGACGTAGTCACCCCGCGGAATCAGGATGAACAGCCGCCCGCCCGCCCCGCGCGGGATCAGGTTCCGGCCCACGTCGATCGGCGTCCCGTCGGCGGCCACCGCCGGGATCCGGAACCAGAGGGCGTCGAAGGGCACGGGATAGTCGCGCATCGGGATGCGGGCCAGCCGGCGCACCGCCGAATCGCGCCCGTCGGCGGCGATCGTCAGCGGGGCGATGAGCTCGCCCCGCTTCCCCGTCGCGTGATCCGCGAACCGCACTCCCGCGATCCGTCCACCGCGATGGATCAGCCCCGTGACCTCGGTGCGCATCCGCAGGTGGAACGTGGGCTCCTCGCGCCCGGCCTCGGCGAGCAGGTCGAGGAAGTCCCACTGCGGAGCGATCGCGATGAAGGGGTACGGGTGCCGCAGTCGCCGGAAGTCGCCGACGGTGACGACGGTGCCGTCGGCGGCCGGCACCTGCACCGACTCGAGCCGCGAGAACGGGATCCGCTGGAAGCGCTCCATCAGCCCCAGCTCGTCGAGCAGCAGCTGCGTCGAGGGATGGATCGTGTCGCCGCGGAAGTCGCGGAGGAAGTCGCCGTGCTTCTCGAGCACGGTGACCTCCACGCCCGCCCGCGCGAGCAGCAGCCCCGCGATCATCCCGGCCGGCCCTCCGCCGGCGATGATGCAGCCCGTGCGCTCGCTCATGCCCTCAGCTTGGCCCCCACGCGCGCGCGCCGGAAGGGCCCCGCGTCGCGGGGATCCGCCGCGCTCCGCCCGGCGCGAACAGCCTTCCGGCGGCGCCGCGGCGACGGCAGACTTCCCGCATGCGTCTCCTCGTGCTCGGCGGCACCGTGTTCGTCTCCCGCGCGGTCGCGGAGGCCGCGCTCGCCCGCGGTCTTGAGGTGACCACCTCGAGCCGCGGGGTGTCGGGGACGCCGCCCGAGGGCGCGGTCCACGTGATCGCGGATCGCGACGCACCTCTCCCCGCCGAGCTGACGGATCCCGGGTTCGACGCCGTCGTCGACGTCTCGCGCCGTCCGTCGCAGGTGCGCTCCGCGCTCGCGCAGATCGATGCCCGGCACCGCGTGTTCGTGTCATCGATCAGCGCGTACGCCGACGAGGCGACGCGGGGCGGCGGCCCCGGCATCCTGCCGCTGCACGAGCCGCTGTTCGATGACAGCGACGACCCCGAGGCCTACGGCCCGATGAAGGCGGCGTGCGAGCGCCTCGTCGCCGAGGCCGCCTCGCACACGATCGTGCGCCCCGGGCTCATCGTCGGTCCCGGCGACCGCTCGGGCCGCTTCACCTACTGGGTCGACCGTCTCCGCCGCGCCGGCGACGGCGAGATCGTGCTCGCTCCGGGCGATCCGGCCGACCCGGTGCAGGTGATCGATGTGCGCGACCTCGCGGAATGGATCGTGCTGCTCGCCGAGCGGCGAACGGTCGGCGTCTTCGACGCCGTCGACCAGCCCCGCCCGATCGGCGGGTTCCTCGACGACATCGCCGCGGGGGTGGCGGCACGACCGCGCTGGCGCTGGGCCACCGACGAGCAGCTCGAGGGCATCGGCGTCGAGCCGTGGATGGGCCCGCGATCGCTGCCGCTGTGGCTGCCGCGCCCCGAGTACGACGGCATGATGACGCATCTCGCCGGCCCGGCCCTCCAAGCAGGGCTCGCCCCGCGCCCGATCGCCGACACCGCGCGCGACACCCGCGCCTGGCTCGACGCGACCCCCGGCGCCGTGGTGACGGGCCTCACCGCGGCCGAGGAGCTCGAGGCGCTCTCGACCCTCGGGCCGCCTCAGTCGAGGTGACGCAGGAAGCGCTCCGGAGCGTCGAGGAAGAGCCGCCAGGTGCGGACGAGGTCGAGGTCGTTGTACTCGGCCCGCCGGATGCCCCAGTCGCCGAGCTCGTAGAGATCCGCCCCGGGGAACGCCGCCAGGATCGGCGAGTGCGTCGACAGGACCACCTGCGATCCGCTCTCGAGCAGCTCGCGCAGCAGGCCGATGAGCGCCAGGCACCCCGACAGCGAGAGCGCCGATTCCGGCTCGTCGAGCACCCAGAGCCCGGCCATCCGCCGGCGCTCCTCGACGAGGGCCAGAAACGACTCGCCGTGGCTGCGCTCGTGCAGCGGCTGCCCGACGCCGATGTCCTCGAGGTACGTGTACAGGCCGTGCATGGTCTCGGCGCGCAGGAAGAACCCGCGACGCGAGGACCCCGCGCCCCGGACGAGCTGGAGGTGATCGCCCAGCGGCGACTCGGAGACCCGCGTGGAGTGGACGGCGTTGGACGAGCCGCCCTCGGGGTTCAGGCCGAACGCCGCGGCGAGCGCCTCGACGATGGTCGACTTGCCGACGCCGTTCTCGCCCGTCAGCACCGTCACCCGGCCGAGGTCCATCCCCTCGTCGAGCAGCTGCCGCACCGGCGCCAGCGTCATCGGCCAGGCGGCGCGATCGGCGGGATCGTACGGCGACTCCTGGATGCGCTGCACGGGCTGGGCGTCTCGGCGGATAGATCCCTTCTTCACACCGTGACTCTAGGGCGGGCCTCCGACGTCCACCTCGCCGGGGCCCGGGGCGCCACAACGCGCAACGGCCGCCCACCCGGAGGTGAGCGGCCGTCGAACGCAGCGCGTCAGAACTGGACGCGAGGCGGCTCGGCGATCGCGGCGCCGTCGACCACCTCGAAGAACTCCCGCTCCGAGAAGCCGAGGTTGCGGGCGAAGAGGTTGTTCGGGAACACCTTGATCTTGGTGTTCAGCTCGCGGACGCCGCCGTTGTAGAAGCGGCGCGAGGCCTGGATCTTGTCCTCGGTGTCGACCAGCGCGTGCTGCAGCTGCAGGTAGTTCTGGCTGGCCTGGAGCTGCGGGTACGCCTCGGCGACCGCGAAGAGGTTCTTCAGCGCCTGCTGAATGTGACCCTCGGCCACGCCCGCCTCGCCGGGGGTCTGGGCCGTGAGGGTCTCGGCGCGTGCGCGCGTGACGTTCTCGAAGACCGCCTTCTCGTGAGCCGCGTAGCCCTTCACCGCCTCGATGAGGTTCGGGATCAGGTCGGCACGACGCTTCAGCTGCACCGTGATGTCGCTCCATGCTTCATCGACCCGGACGTTCAGCTGCACAAGCGAGTTGTACGTCGCCCAGAGGTAGATGCCGGCGATGACCAGGATCGCGACCACAACGACGACAGGAATCAGCCATTCCATAAAAGGAGCCCCCTTGATGATTGCCCCCATCCTAGACGTGGCGCGCTCGCGCTCGCGTCGTCCATCCGGGGGACGATTACCCAGGGGCCGCGGAGGGTGGCCTTCGGAGAATATCGGATACCTCGACCGGACGACAGCCCCCATCCCACCCCCGGATTCCCCGCCAGCCGACCACGCCCTAATTCGTTACCAACGGTAACTATGAAGTAGGGTAATCATATGGACCCCACGATCCTCGATCACCTGCTTCTCGTGAGCGAGCTGTTCCAGCGCGACATGAACCGCGCCTTCGCGGGAACCCGGCTCACGCCCACCCGCGTCCAGGCCCTCTGGGTGCTGCAGCACGGCGGGCCCGCCACGCAGCGACAGCTCGCCGGCGCGATGGACGTCTCGGCGCGCCATATCTCGGGGATCATCGACGTGCTCGAGGCCGACGGGTACGTCCGCCGCACGCCGCACCCGACCGACCGGCGCGCGACGGTCGTCGAGCTCACGGAGACCGCGGCGACGCAGATGGCGACCATGCAGGGCGAGCATGCCGAGCTCTCGGCCACCCTGCTCGCGGCCGTCGATCCCGCCGACCGCGCGGCGCTGGAGCGCGGCATCGCCGCGATCGCCGCCCGCCTCACCGTTCTGGTCGAAGAAGCCGCCACCCCCGCCCCCGTCGACGAGGCGGCGTCGCGATGACCGCGCTCGACGCCCCCTCGGCCGCGCCGACGTTCCGCGCGCGGGCAGGATCGCTCGCGATGCGGGCGCTCCGCGTCGAGCTGAGGATCTACGC
The DNA here is from genome assembly GCF_049177115.1 of Microbacterium phosphatis. Lineage (GTDB taxonomy): Bacteria > Actinomycetota > Actinomycetes > Actinomycetales > Microbacteriaceae > Microbacterium > Microbacterium phosphatis. The sequence continues at coordinate 2,075,621 of NZ_CP185370.1, forward strand.
GAGCATCGCACGGGCGATCGCGCGCCGCCCCGCCGTCGCCCCGGGCGCCGCCGGCTTCGGGTACCACGCGCCGATCCTCACCATCCTGATCGTGTTCATCGTGCTGTCGGCCGTCGAGATCCCGATCCTCGACCTCATCTTCCGCGACATCGTGCCGGTGCGGATCGCCCTGCTCGTCCTGGGAATCTGGGGACTGACGTGGATGATCGGCCTGCTGTGCGCGATGCTGATGCGCCCGCACACCGTCGGCCCCGACGGCATCCGGGTCCGCGAGGGCCTCGAGATCGACGTCCCGCTCTCCTGGGACGACATCGCGTCCGTCGAGCTCGCGCGACGTGTCGACGAGGAGAAGGCACCGCGGATCGCCGACGACGGCGGCGTGCCGACTCTGGCGGTGCGGATCGCGAACGAGACCAGCATCCTCATCGTGCTCGAGCGGCCGACCGCCGTGACCCTTCCGGGCCTCGCGCCGAAGGGCGGGCGCCACGTGGTCGAGCGGGTGCGGCTGTGGGCCGACGACCCGAAGGCCCTGATGCGCGAGGTGGCGCGGCACATCTGACCGCGCCGGCCTAGCCCCGTCCCAGGAGCCGCCGGTAGTCCTCGGGCGCCGAGAGCGGCCCGTGCTGGCGGTGCAGCTCGTCGAGGACGAGCCGTCGTCCCTCGGGGCTCGTCACCACCCGCGCCAGGAGCGCGGCGACCTCGTCCACGGTGGTCACCACGCGCGAGTGGTGCGGTGCCTTGGCGTGCGCCGCGAGCGCGAGGACGACCAGGTCCAGGTGGTACGCGGCCTTCACCACGTCCAGCACATGCGCGCCCGCGTTGATGTCCAGGTAGACGGACGCCCGGTCGAGCTCGTCGCGGATGCCGCGGTGGTTGATGGTCGGGATCAGGATCAGATTCGCGTGGGTCCGGCGCAGATCCATGAGCTTCTCGCTCATCATCGTCAGCGCGGCCACCGAGAAGGTCACGTCCGGGAAGGCCTCCAGCAGCTCGACCAGACCCGGGATGTCGTCGCTGTTGGTGAGGATGAAGGCGCGACGGGGCTCGGGATCGCGCGTATCGGCGAACTGGCCGAGGTGCGAGAGGTACGCGAGCTCGACGCCGGTGGCGGGGTGCTGCGCGGCCACGTCGCGCTGCTGGCCCTCGTCGAGGAACACGATGCGCTCGAGGGCGCGCGGTCCCTCCAGCTCGAGGACCATGTTCCCGGGCAGCGGGCCCGTGCCGGGCTCCTGCCAGAACAGCGTGGTGTTCGGCGCCTGGGCGCGCTGGCGCATAACGAACAGGGGGTACGACAGCGAGTTGATGAGCACCCGATCGTCGTCGATCCCCTGATCGTCCAGGAAGAACGAGACGAAGTCGGTCAGCGACTCGAAGGCCAGACGCCCGCGCGCCGACTGCATCGTCACCGCCCGGGTGGGGTGGTGCACCTCGATCTGCCACTCCCCCGGTCCGCGGTAGACGGTCTGATAGGCCACCCCCGCGCTGCGGTACGTGGTGGCGTACCGGTTGCCGTAGCGGTCGTAGTGGTCGGTGTGACTGGGCGCCCCTCCCGGCATCAGCCACTCGACGCTCTCCACCTGGCGGAACGAGTTCGGTTCGTAGTGGATCCGGCCGATCGTCGAGCCCTCACGCAGGACCTCCGCGAACACCTCCTGACCCTGGCGGATCTCGCACCACTGCGGCACGGGCACCTCGTTGAAGAAGAGCGGCTCGCCGTGGCGCTCGAGGCCGGTGTACACCGCGAACGGGCACAGCGCGCCTTCCGGCAGCTCCCCGTCGTAGTGCACCACGACCGGGGTGAAGGCGATCCCCGCGGTCTCGAGCGACCGCATCAGCTCGCGCGTCGCGTCATCGAACGCGTCGAACAGCGCTAGCACGATGCCTCCTCGGAGAGGAGCCGCTCCCACAGCTCCCCGACGTGCGCGGCCGTGTAGGCGCCCGCACGCTGCAGGCTGCGGGCCCGCATGTCGTCGAGGCCGCCGGAGGTCAGCACCTCGACCACGGCGTCGGCCAGCGCGCCGGCATCGCCGTCGTCGGAGGTGTGCGGCACAAGCAGCCCGTTCACTCCCGGCTCCACCATCTCGCGGTTGCCGTAGTCGACATCGAACCCCACGATCGGAAGCCCCTCGGCGATCGCCTCGAGGAGCGACAGCCCGAACCCCTCCGAGGTCGAGGCCGACAGGTAGAGCGCGTACGTGCCCAGCACGCTCTCGAGTTTCTGGTGCCCCATGAGGCGCACGCAGTCCTGGGTCCCCGTCTCGTCGATGACCTTCAGCAGCGGATCTCGATCCCCCTCGCCGTAGATGTCGAGCCGGAGACCGGGGACGCGCTCCCGCGCCGCGGCCACCGCGCGGATGAGGAGGTCGATGTGCTTCTCGTCGGCGAGGCGGCTGGCCGTGACGAGGGCCACCGGATCGTACGCCGGCGGTTCGTCGAGGACGCTGACGAACCCGACGGGGATGCGCACCACCCGGAAGTCGCCCTCCGGGAGGCGAGCCGCCAGCTGCTGCTGGAGCACCTCCTGCTGCCGGTGGGTGGAGACGACGAACGCGTCGACGAGGTCGGGGCGCGTGAACACGTTCTCGTAGTGGTTGTTCCAGAGCAGGACGCCGTCGTCGATCTGCTTCAGATCGAAGTGCTCGGCGTGCACGATCGAATACAGGCGCCGGCCGCCGATCACCGGGTAGATGCTGTCGATGACATCGAGCGCCCGGTCCACGATGACGACGTCATCCTGACGGTCGAACAGGCGCTCGAACACGAAGCGGAAGAACTGCGACCTGCCCTCGAGGACGACGTCGCCGGTGAACGTGCTCGGACGCTCGCGGCCCGGGCGGGCACCGGGCCGGTGCAGCGGAGAGGCCGGAGTGATGACCGTCCGGGTGATCTCACCGTCGCGGTAGAACTGCTCGGCCGCCACCCGACCGTCCGTCGTATGGAACACCCGTCGGGCGAGCGCGCCGTCCTGGAAGTGCTCGACGTTGTTGAGCGATTCGTCGTGATGCTCCATGCGGATCAGCTGATCCCCGACCAGCGTCTCGACACGGTCGACGATCCCCCCGGCGAGCGTGCGGATCCGGTAGCGCACCGAGGAGTCGGCCAGGGCGACATCGGTGTGGTGGCGGAACATCTGCGGATCGGCGTGGGGCTGCCCGATGGTGGCGATGTAGTCGTCCAGGCGCACCGTCGACGGCAGCGTCTCCCGCCCGGCCACCAGGTTGTAGATCCAGAGCACCTGATGCCGCGGGATGCCGATCCGGTCCGAGAAGTAGCTGATGTTGGTGCCCATGTAGTCGGTGAAGACGTAGGAGTCCTCGACCCACGGGATGTCGGCGAAGAGCTCGCGGCGGTACATCTGGGCGTACTCGACACCGCTCGAGGCCAGGCCGACGGCCTTGTTGACGTTGAAGACGCGCACGGGCAGCCGACCCCTCACGCGAACTGGATGAGGAGGCCGCCGTCGGCGCCTCGCTCGATCCGGCTGAGACACAGCAGGCGGACGATGTCGCGGTCGATGCGCCTCTTCATCTCCTCGAACGCGAAGTACGCCTCTCGCCGGTACTCGTACTCGACCTTGTGCTGCGCCAGGTCGCGGTCCTGGACCACGGTCTTCAGCTGCTCGAGGAAATCCACCTGCTCGATCCAGGCGACGTCGATCGCCTTGAGGAAGACGATGTTCTGGAAGCGCGCGAAGACCTCGGCATCGCCGAGGACGTCGAGCTTGTCCTGGATGGCGCGCGAGAACATACCGGACAGGAGATCCGTCACCTGCTGCGGGTCGTCCGTGTCCAGAGCGTCGATCTCGGCCGGGATCCGGTAGCCGACGTTGTCGAAGATGTAGCGCTTGAGGCCGCCGACACCCTCACCGCGGCGAGCGCGGGCCGCATCCGCGAACACGCCGGCCGCGATCCGCTCGAGCTCGTCGGTCGTGACCGGGTCGCCGGAGACGATCTGCGAGCGCATCTCGTAGACGAGGTCGCGCTGGCGGGCCATGGCGATGTCGAAGTCCTTCGAGAGCTTGCGCGCGCCGGCCGCGCGCTCCTCGCTGGCGTTCTGAGCGCGATCCAGCAGCCGACGCATGGTGCGGTCGCTCCACGTCCTCCTGAGCACCTTCTCCTGGGTCACCGAGCCGAACCGGACGAAGACCTCGTCCTCCAACGAGGCGTAGAAGCGGCTCGTTCCCGGGTCGCCCTGGCGCCCGCTTCGGCCGCGCACCTGGCCGTCCACACGACGGTTGGGCATCTTCTCGGTGCCGATGATCACCAGCCCGCCGAGCTCCTTCGCCTCGGGCGTGAGCTTGATGTCGGTGCCGCGGCCGGCGATCAGCGTGGCGACCGTGAGCGCACCGACCTGGCCGGCCTCGCGCACCATAACGGCCTCCTTCGCCTCGCTCAGCGCGTTGAGGAGGTTGTGCTCGATGCCCCGCTCGAGGAGGTACTGCGAGAAGGTGATCGAGCTGCGGACGGAGCCCGTGGTCACCAGGATGGGCCTTCCCGTCTTGCGCATCTCCTCGAGGTAGTCCATCACCAGCCGCTCCTTCTCGGCGAGCGTGCGCACAACGACGTCGGGCTCGTCCGTCCGGATGATCGGCCGGTACGTCGGGATCTCGACGACCTCCGTGCTGTACATCTTGAGGAGCTCCTTCTCGGATCCCTTCGCGGTGCCCGTCATGCCACCCATCGTCTCGAACATGAGGAAGAGGTTCTGGTAGGTCACGGAGGCCATCGCCCGGTTCTCCGTGGTGGTCTCCAGGCCCTCCCGCGCCTCGATCGCCTGGTGCAGGCCGCCCTGCAGCTTGTTGCCCTCGAGCAGCCGGCCCGTCACCGCGCTGAGCAGCACAAGGCTGCCGTTCATCACCATGTAGTCGCGCAGCGGCTCGAACCGCGTCCGGGCGCGCAGCGCGAGGTTCACGTGACGGTTGAGCCGGAACAGCTCGGGGGCATACAGGTTCTCGACGTGGAAGAACCGGTTGCCCGCGGCGATCCCCTGCTCGGTCAGGCGCGTGACGCCGGTGCCCTCGTTGTGCTCGTACTCGATGCCCTCGCGGAGGGTCGCGACGAACTCGTCGGCCAGCGGGTAGAGGTTCGACTGCACGCGCGGTGATCCGGAGATGACCAGCGGCATCTGGGCCAGGTCCAGCAGGACCGCGTCGGCCTCGTCGATCAGCACGTAGTGGAACGGGCGGAGGTACTTGTCCTCGCTCGTTCCGGCCAGGTTCTCGAGGAGGTAGTCGAACCCGACCTTGTCGCTCGTTGTGTAGACGATGTCGGCGGCGTAGATCTCCTTCTTCTCCTCCGGGGTGAAGTCCTCGGTCGCCACCTCCGGCACGCCGATCGCCAGCCGCAGCCCCATGAACTCGAACACCGGGCCGAACTCCTCGGCGTCGCGCCGCGCGAGGTAGCCGTTCACCGTCACGAGGATCGCGCCCCGGCCGCCGAGCGCGTTGAGGTACAGCGGGAGGGTGGCCGTGAGGCTCTTGCCCTCGCCGGTCTTCATCGCCGCGATGTTGCCCTGATGCATCACGATCGCCGCGAGGATCTGGTTGTCGTACGGGAACTTCCCGAGGATGCGCAGATCGGCCTCGCGGATCGCGGCATAGGCCTCGGGAAGGATCTGGTCGAGGGTCTCGCCGCCCTCGACCCTCGCGCGGAACTGGCGGGTCCTGTCCTGCAGCTCCGCGTCCGAGAGCGCGCGCATCGCGTTCTGGTGGGAATTCACCTTCTCGATCAGCCGGCGATTCCTCGCGTCGTCATTCCGCATCGTCATCCCCCTCCCAGAGCGCGATGGAGGTGAAGCGCAGCTCATCGCATCCGGCGTTCGCGAGCCGGATCGTGTAGTGGTGGCACCCCTGCGGATAGTCGAACGCGTACGTCGGCGGGTGGAGCACGTCCACCCGCAGCAGCGCATCGAATCGGTCGAAGTAGCGCACGTCGAACACCACGCTGTCGGCGGGGGTGGTCTGGAGGGTCGGCTGCAGGCGGTAGCTCCTGCCGACGCGGAGCAGCGGCAGGGTCGGAGCCTCGCGCACCGCCTGATAGTCGGTGAACGAGTACCACTCCTGCATGGTGGTGCCGCTGGGCATCAGCCGGTTCGTCAGGCGCACCTCGCCGGTCGGCTCGAGGCTCAGCACCGAGCCGTACAGCGCGGCCCGGCTGTTGAGGCTCCCCCATCGCATGGTCGCGATCGGATCACTCGCCATTGCGCGCCTCCGTGTACTCGTCGATGACGCGCCGGAACTGACCCGCGAACCAGGCGACGATCGACGGGCTGTCGTCGTTGTGGCGCCCCTGGTAGCCGCGCGCGATCACCTCGGTCGCCTTGCCGGCCTGCGACTCGAGCAGCGTGTAGTAGGCCGCGTCGTCGTAGTCGTCCTGCTGCATGTAGGACATCAGGATCTTCGTGTCGCCGAAGCCGGGCTCGCCCCGCCACCGCTCCAGCAGCGCCCGAGTGAACGCGTCGGCCGTCGAGGGCGCGCCGTCCTCGTCCGCCTTGTTCCAGAAGTTCACGATGTCGAGGATCGTGAGGAACTCCTGCGGGCGCACAAGCCGGCCGCGCTCGGCCACGTACGCGAGGTCGATGATCGGCTTGCCCGCGATGATGGCGTGCGCGCGGAACTGCGAGCCGTAGTACAGCGCGCCGAACGAGCCCATCGACAGGCCCGAGAAGATCACGTCCTCCTCCCGGAAGCCGAGTGCGTCGATGTGCTCCCGGATCACCTCGTGCAGCCGGCCCTCGAGCTCATCGCCGGCGAGGTAGAAGCGCCCGCCCTCGAGGCGCGGATCCGTGATCAGCAGGAACGGATGCCCGAGCCCCGCCATCATGAAGTAGCCCTCGAAGCCCTCTGCAGGGCGGTAGCCCGAGAAGTAGATGTTCAGCGGCGGCGTGAGATCGCCCGGGTGGAAGTAGGTGAACAGCTCCTCGCGACGGCTGTCGACGATCCTGCGACCGCCGGGCAGGAAGTGCCCCGCCCCCTCGCGCGAGTGCCGATAGTGGATCGGCCCCACCTTCACGCGGCCGTGGCCCCTGGCGAAGATCGAGCACGACAGATAGCCGCTCGATTCGTGCGAGATGACGATCGGCTCGGCGAGCTCCGCCTCCGAGTACGTCCGGTGGAAGGAGATCACATCGGACGTGCCGTTCTGGATCAGCTGCACAACGAGCTGGATCTCGCACCCCTCGTCCTTGACGTACTCGGGCCAGAGCTCGAGGGCGCGATGGTTCTCGTAGAGGATGTTCTCCTTCCACATCATCAGCTGACGGAAGTCGCCGTCGTGATCGACGTCGGTGGCGAGGTACGCGTTGCCCTCGTACCAGGCGCGCGACGCGTGCAGCGGCGACACCTCGGTCCTGCGGATCTCGAGCTTCTGGCCGAACGGCTTCGCGAAGTAGCGCCGCGGGAGCTGATCGACGAGGCCCTGACGGTCGTCCATGTCCTGGGCGAGCGCCGCCTTCTGGGCGAAGAATCGCGCGTGATCCTCGCTCGGGTCCGCCCGGACACCGGGCTCGACGAGCAGGGTGTGCGGCGTGATGAGCTTGCCGACGGCCTGCAGATTGCGCAGGTCGCACGACGCGTCGAGGATCGTCACATCCACCCGTCCGATGAGCGCGGGGTCGAATCCGATCTCGTCGTCGACGTGGACGAACTCCCACGCGACACCGGACGGGATCCGCGCCGCTGCCGACCAGTCGTCACGGCCGATCTGCAGGACGCGCATACGCCGCCACCTCCTTGATGAGCTCCCACCGGGTGAGCACCTCCGGCGCGCTGAACAGGTCTTCCAGGACGCGACACTGCACTAGCGACCGGTTCCAGTGCTCCAGGCCCGAGAGGAAGTAGTCCACGGCCGTGCCGAGCTCCGCGTCGTCGCCGATGACGAAGCCGTTGATCGTGTGCGTCACCAACTCCTGCTCGGCGCGGTTGATCTGCGGGACGCCCGCGTCGACGGCCGCGGCCGCGAGCCGGATGTCGGGTCGCGCGCCGAGGTCGACGAGCACCCGAGTCCGCGCCATCGTGCGGATGAGGTCGGACTCGCGATCCACGAACGTCAGCTGGATCTTCTCCTCCGGTCCCTCGGCGATGCCGACGTCGACGCTGAGGCGGGTGGTCTCGTCGGACTCCAGGAATGCCAGGTCGAGGTGCTGGTAGCCCGAGATGACGCCTCGGAGGGCACGGAGGTGTTCGACGTCGTGGCGGCGGAAGGTGCACACCAGCAGGCGCGTGCTGTCGTCGACGAGCTGGGTGGCCATGGTCGCGATCGCGAAGTCGAGCTCCTCGGGGGCGATGTCGTCGGCGAGGAGCGAGATGTAGACGGTCGACTCGTTCGCGCTTGCGCCGAAGCTCGCGCGCTGCTCGAGGGGATAGATCGACAGGGTGGGCAGCAGCTCCCACGCCGCCGCGCGGCGCCCTCCGCCCTCCTGCGGCTGACCGAAGTCAGAGAAGACGGCTTCCGCGCGGGCCAGCAGGTCGCTCGATGCGGGGGCCGGGCGCGCGGCCGAGCGCGAGAGCACCAGCATCTGGTCGCCGAGACAGGAGGCGACGAGGTCGTTGTGCTGCTCCGCCACGGCGAGCACCACGGTGTCGCCGAGGCCGCTGCGCTCCTGGAGGTACCCGCCCAGGAACTCCGCCATCAGCGATTCCCAGCTGTCGTACGACTGCTGCTGGATCCGCTCGTCCGTGGCCTGGACGATGTCGATCCGCCCGGACGGCACGTCTTCGCTCAGGATCACGTCGCCCTCGCGCGACAGGTAGTACTGGGTCATGGGCCTGCCGGCCTCGTCGTGCATCAGCACGCTGGAGGGGAAGCCACGGTCATCGTAGATGCGCTCGACGGTGGGCATGCCGTCGCCGTAGTACCGGATCGACTGCAGGGTTCCTGCCCGCGCCAGGTGCACACGCGCGTAGACCTCGGCGCCGCGCATGACAGTCACGAGGAACGGGTTGTAGAAGAAGCTGACGTCGTCGGGCCACTCGAGCTCGAGGAAGTCGATGGGGCGCGTGTAGTCGTCTTCGAGGCCCTGGAGCTCGTCGAAGAACGACCAGTACGGCACGTCGAGGATGTTGTGGCTGTGGAGGAAACGACGAAGACTCGGCGCGTAGTTCAGCACCACGAGCCGGGCGTCCTCGTCGCCCTGCCGGAAGATCCGCACGCGGGTGACGGTGTCGTCGGCCTCAGTGCCGGCGCTGCTGTGGAACCACGCGTTGTCGGTGGCGTACCACCGGCGGGTGGGGTTGTACCAGGACGGGACGAAATGGATCATGCGGCGACCCTCCGGGCGTGGGTGCCGAATGCGAAGTCGTACTTCGTCCCGATCCGCGTGTCGGCGATCTCCTCCTGGAGCATCCACAGCAGCCCGAGCAGGATCATCAGCGTGCCGGGGGCCATCAGCAGGAACTGCAGGCTCGGGTAGTCCGCCATGAAGTGCAACGGGAGGCCGGTGAAGACCACGAGGAACACCCCGCTGACGGTCGAGAGCGCAACGACCCGTCGCCGCAGGTAGCTCCGCGTGGACGGTCCGGGCGGGACGTGATCGAAGTACTCGCCGGCGTCGCGCATCCGTTTGGCCGTCGCACGGGGATCGACCGTGAAGAGTCCGAAGAGGATCGTGAGCACGAACAGCAGCGTGAGGTAGGCGATAAATCCGACGGGGCTGCTCAGCGCCCAGACGGCGATGAACCGCTCAGCGCCCGAGGCGGCGCCCGGGATCACCGCGCCGGCCGCGCCGGCGATGCTCTGCGGGATAGTCATCAGCGCGAGCCCGTACATGATGGGCGAGACTCCCGCGGGGTTGAGCTTGATCGGGAGGTACGAGACGCCGATGTAGCCGTTGTCGATGGCCACCTTGTTGACGTGCAGCCGCAGCTCGGCGTTTCCGGCGATGATCCCGATGAGCACAACAGCCACGCAGGCGACGATCACGACCCAGAGGACGCCGGCGTCGCGCGCCTCGCTCGTCGATGCCGGCAGCACCTCGAGGTTGCGCATGGCGGTGATGATGAGCTGATACAGGATGAACATCGTGATGCCGCCGAGGCCGAACTCCTCGTTGCGCTTCGCCAGCCAGGCCACGATCAGCGCGCCGCCCGTCAGGACGACGACGATGACGACCTGGGCGTTCACCTGGGCCGAGAACGGCCCGATGGGCAGGTCCTCGACGTCATAGGTCGACATGAGGCTGATGGCCTGGATGACCGCGAGGATCACCACCAGCGTGTTGCGGGCGCGATCGACGGTGGCCTCGGGGATGTTGCGGCCCCGGGCGATCCTGCCGATGAAGAGGAAGCGCCACAGGATGGCGGCGCCCATCCATGGGCCCAGCCCGAGCGAGAACAGCGACGGGTAGAAGAAGTCGCCGCCGGTCGCGATGTTCGCGGCGTTGAGCAGCTCGACGCCCGTTCCGGTCGCCGTGCCGTGCATAAGCGGGATCGGGATGTAGCGCCCGATCATGAAGCACAGGAAGAACAGCGCCGTCCACAGCAGCTTCGTCTTCAGGCTCGCGAATCTGCCCTCAGGTATCTGCGCCACAACCCGTCCTCTCCTGCGTCACTCGTCGACCCGTCACTTCCGGTTGCCGAAGATGTTCAGGGACGCGAGCAGCGACCCGATCCGAGAGGTTGTGCTCGGGGCCGCGGATTCGCTGGTCAGCTGGCTTTCGACCTGCGACATGCTCTGGATGATCGAATCGGCGACGGACGACTCGGAGTCGCTCGCCGAGAGGGTGCCGCTGACCGATTCGTAGATCTCGGTGCGCTGCGACTCGCTGCTCGACGACTCGGTGCTCGACGACGACGCCGAGGCGCTCTCCGAGGCGGGCGTGCTCTCCGACGGGGACGACGCCGGCGCGGATCCGCTGGCGGACGCGGAGACCGAACCGCTGACCGACGCGGGGCCCTCGCTCGCCGACGCGGAATCGCTCGCCGACACCGGTGCCGAGCTGCTGAGCGACAGCGACCCGCCCGCCGACGTCGACTCACTGGCCACCGAGGATCCGCTGCCGGATACGGATTCCGAGGCGCTCGGCGCCAGCGACTCACTCGCCGAGGCCGAGCTCGAGCTGCTGGCCGACGCCGAGGCGCTGTCCGACACCGAGGCGCTCGCCGACAGCGAGCCGCTCATCGACGCGGATTCCGATGCGCCGGCAGAGATGGTGCCGCTCGTGGAGGCCGATTCGGAAGTGCTGGTGGAAAGCGAGCCGCTGTCGGACGTCGAGGCGGAGTCGCTCGACGGGAGCGAACCGCTGTCGGACGCCGAGGCGGAGCCGCTGGACGGGAGCGAACCGCTGTCGGAGACGGAATCCGAACCGCTGGTCGATGCCGAGCCGCTCGTCGAGAGCGACGCGCTCGCCGACCCCGAACCGCTGGTGGAGAGCGAATCGCTCGTGGAAGGCGAACCGCTCGTGGACGCCGACTCGGAACCGCTGGTCGACAGCGAACCACTCGTGGAGAGCGATCCACTCGCCGACAGCGAACCGCTGGTGGACCCGGACTCCGAACCACTGGTCGAGAGCGAACCGCTCGTCGACACCGACTCGGAATCGCTCGTCGACAGCGAATCGCTGGTGGAAGCCGACACCGAACCACTCGTGGAGAGCGACCCACTCATCGACGCCGACTCAGAACCACTGGCCGACAGGGAACCGCTCGCCGAAGCCGACGCCGAACCACTGGCCGACAGGGAACCGCCGGCGGAAGCCGACTCCGAACCACTCGTCGACACCGACTCAGAACCACTCATCGATGCGGATTCCGAGCTGCTTGTCGAGAGGGATCCACTCGTCGAAACCGACCCGCTAGTCGAGAGAGACGCGTTCATCGATGCGGACGCCGAACCACTGGTCGACAGAGAACCACTCGTCGACACCGACACAGAACCGCTGGCCGACAGCGAGTCGCTTGTCGAAACCGACTCGGAACCAATGGTGGACAGGGAACCACTGGTCGACGTGGACTCAGAACCACTCGTCGACACCGACTCCGAACCACTCGTCGAGAGCGAACCGCTCGTCGATGCAGACTCCGAACCACTCGTCGATGCGGACACCGAACCACTCGTCGACAGAGAACCACTGGTGGAAACCGACTCCGAACCACTCGTGGAGAGCGACCCGCTTGTCGAAACCGACTCCGAACCACTCGCCGACACCGACTCGGAACCGCTGGCCGACAGCGAACCACTCGTCGAAACCGACTCGGAACCACTGCTCGACAGGGAACCGCTGGTGGAAGCCGACTCCGATCCGCTCGTCGAGAGTGACCCGCTGGTCGACAGCGAACCATCGGTGGAAGCCGACTCAGAACCACTCGTGGACAGCGAACCGCTCGTCGACACGGACTCCGACCCACTCGTCGACAGCGACCCACTTGTCGATGCGGACTCCGAGCTGCTGCTCGAGACCGAACCACTCGTCGACAACGACCCGCTCGTCGATGCGGACTCCGAGCTGCTGGCCGAGACCGAACCACTCGTCGACAACGACCCGCTCGTCGATGCGGACTCCGAGCTGCTGGCCGAGAGCGATCCGCTGGTCGACAGGGACCCACTGGTGGAAGCCGACGCCGAACCACTCGTCGACAGCGAACCACTCGTCGACACCGACTCCGAACCACTCGTCGAGAGCGAGCCACTCGTCGACACGGACTCCGAACCACTCGTCGACAACGAACCACTCGTCGACGCAGACGCCGACCCACTGGCCGACAACGAACCACTCGTCGACACCGACTCGGAACCACTGGTCGAGAGAGAACCACTCGTCGACGCCGAGTCCGAACTGCTAGTGGAGAGCGAGCCACTCGTCGACGCGGACTCAGAACCGCTCGTCGACAACGAACCGCTCGTCGACGCAGACTCCGAGCTGCTGGCCGACACTGACTCAGAACCACTCGTCGACAACGAACCGCTCGTCGACGCAGACTCCGAACCACTGGCCGACAACGAACCACTCGTCGACGCGGACTCAGAACCACTCGTCGACAACGAACCGCTCGTCGACGCAGACTCCGAGCTGCTGGCCGAGAGCGAACCGCTCGTCGAAAGCGACCCACTGGTGGAAGCCGACTCCGACCCACTCGTCGACAACGAACCACTCGTCGAAGCCGACTCCGAACCACTGGTCGAGAGAGAACCACTCGTCGACACCGACTCAGAACCACTCGCCGACAACGAACCACTCGTGGACAGCGAACCGCTCGTCGACGCGGACTCCGAACCACTGGTCGAGAGAGAACCACTCGTCGACACCGACTCAGAACCACTCGCCGACAACGAACCACTCGCTGACACCGACTCAGAACCACTCGCCGACAACGAACCACTCGCCGACACCGACTCAGAACCACTCGCCGACAACGAACCACTCGCCGACACCGACTCCGACCCACTCGCCGACAACGAACCACTCGCCGACACCGACTCAGAACCACTCGCCGACAACGAACCACTCGTCGACACCGACTCAGAACCACTCGCCGACAACGAACCACTCGTCGACACCGACTCAGAACCACTCGCCGACAACGAACCACTCGTCGACACCGACTCAGAACCACTCGTCGATGCGGAGTCCGAACCACTCGTCGACAGCGACCCACTGGTGGAAGCAGACTCGGACCCACTCGTGGACAGCGAACCGCTCGTCGACGCAGACTCCGAGCTGCTGGCCGAGAGCGAACCGCTCGTCGAAAGCGACCCACTGGTGGAAGCAGACTCGGACCCACTCGTCGACAACGACCCACTCGTGGACAGCGAACCGCTCGTCGATACGGACTCCGAGCTGCTGGTCGAGAGCGATCCGCTGGTCGACAGGGAAGCCGACTCGGAACCACTCGTCGAAAGCGACCCACTGGTGGAAGCCGACTCGGACCCACTCGTCGACAACGAGCCACTCGTGGACAGCGAACCGCTCGTCGACGCGGACTCCGAACCACTGGCCGAAAGCGAGCCACTCGTCGACACCGACTCCGAACCGCTCGTCGACAGCGAACCGCTCGTCGACGAGGACTCCGAACCACTCGTCGATAGCGACCCGCTCGTCGATGCGGACTCCGAGCTGCTGGTCGAGAGCGATCCGCTGGTCGACAGGGAAACCGACTCGGACCCACTCGTCGACAACGAGCCACTCGTGGACAGCGAACCGCTCGTCGACGCGGACTCCGAACCGCTGGTCGAGAGCGAACCGCTCGTCGACACCGACTCCGAACCACTCGTCGACGCCGAGTCCGAACCACTCGTGGACAACGAGCCACTCGTCGACAGCGAACCGCTCGTCGACGCAGACTCCGAGCTGCTGGCCGACACCGAACCGCTCGTCGACAACGAACCACTCGTCGACGCGGACTCAGAACCACTCGTCGACAACGACCCACTCGTCGACGCAGACTCCGAGCTGCTGGCCGAGAGCGAACCACTCGTCGACGCGGACTCCGAACCACTGGTCGAGAGAGAACCACTCGTCGACGCCGAGTCCGAACCACTCGTGGACAACGAGCCACTCGTAGACAGCGAACCGCTCGTCGACGCAGACTCCGAGCTGCTGGCCGACAGCGAACCGCTCGTCGAAAGCGACCCACTCATCGATGCAGACTCCGAGCTGCTGCTCGAGACCGAACCGCTCGTCGACACCGACTCAGAACCACTCGTCGACAACGATCCACTCGTCGAAGTCGACTCGGAACCACTCGTCGACAACGAACCACTCGTCGACGCAGACTCCGAACCACTCGTCGACAACGAACCACTCGTGGACAGCGAACCGCTCGTCGATACGGACTCCGAGCTGCTGGTCGAGAGCGATCCGCTGGTCGACAGGGAAGCCGACTCGGAACCACTCGTCGAAAGCGACCCACTGGTGGAAGCCGACTCGGACCCACTCGTCGACAACGAGCCACTCGTGGACAGCGAACCGCTCGTCGACGCGGACTCCGAACCACTGGCCGAAAGCGAGCCACTCGTCGACACCGACTCCGAACCGCTCGTCGACAGCGAACCGCTCGTCGACGAGGACTCCGAACCACTCGTCGATAGCGACCCGCTCGTCGATGCGGACTCCGAGCTGCTGGTCGAGAGCGATCCGCTGGTCGACAGGGAAACCGACTCGGACCCACTCGTCGACAACGAGCCACTCGTGGACAGCGAACCGCTCGTCGACGCGGACTCCGAACCGCTGGTCGAGAGCGAACCGCTCGTCGACACCGACTCCGAACCACTCGTCGACGCCGAGTCCGAACCACTCGTGGACAACGAGCCACTCGTCGACAGCGAACCGCTCGTCGACGCAGACTCCGAGCTGCTGGCCGACACCGAACCGCTCGTCGACAACGAACCACTCGTCGACGCGGACTCAGAACCACTCGTCGACAACGACCCACTCGTCGACGCAGACTCCGAGCTGCTGGCCGAGAGCGAACCACTCGTCGACGCGGACTCCGAACCACTGGTCGAGAGAGAACCACTCGTCGACGCCGAGTCCGAACCACTCGTGGACAACGAGCCACTCGTAGACAGCGAACCGCTCGTCGACGCAGACTCCGAGCTGCTGGCCGACAGCGAACCGCTCGTCGAAAGCGACCCACTCATCGATGCAGACTCCGAGCTGCTGCTCGAGACCGAACCGCTCGTCGACACCGACTCAGAACCACTCGTCGACAACGATCCACTCGTCGAAGTCGACTCGGAACCACTCGTCGACAACGAACCACTCGTCGACGCAGACTCCGAACCACTCGTCGACAACGAACCACTCGTGGACAGCGAACCGCTCGTCGATACGGACTCCGAGCTGCTGGTCGAGAGCGATCCGCTGGTCGACAGGGAAGCCGACTCGGAACCACTCGTCGAAAGCGACCCACTGGTGGAAGCCGACTCGGACCCACTCGTCGACAACGAGCCACTCGTGGACAGCGAACCGCTCGTCGACGCGGACTCCGAACCACTGGCCGAAAGCGAGCCACTCGTCGACACCGACTCCGAACCGCTCGTCGACAGCGAACCGCTCGTCGACGAGGACTCCGAACCACTCGTCGATAGCGACCCGCTCGTCGATGCGGACTCCGAGCTGCTGGTCGAGAGCGATCCGCTGGTCGACAGGGAAACCGACTCGGACCCACTCGTCGACAACGAGCCACTCGTGGACAGCGAACCGCTCGTCGACGCGGACTCCGAACCGCTGGTCGAGAGCGAACCGCTCGTCGACACCGACTCCGAACCACTCGTCGACGCCGAGTCCGAACCACTCGTGGACAACGAGCCACTCGTCGACAGCGAACCGCTCGTCGACGCAGACTCCGAGCTGCTGGCCGACACCGAACCGCTCGTCGACAACGAACCACTCGTCGACGCGGACTCAGAACCACTCGTCGACAACGACCCACTCGTCGACGCAGACTCCGAGCTGCTGGCCGAGAGCGAACCACTCGTCGACGCGGACTCCGAACCACTGGTCGAGAGAGAACCACTCGTCGACGCCGAGTCCGAACCACTCGTGGACAACGAGCCACTCGTAGACAGCGAACCGCTCGTCGACGCGGACTCCGACCCACTCGTCGACAACGAAACACTCGTCGACACCGACTCCGAACCACTCGTAGACAACGAACCGCTCGTCGACACCGACTCCGAACCACTCGTCGACAGCGACCCGCTCGTCGACGCGGACTCCGAGCTGCTGGCCGAGAGCGAACCGCTCGTCGAAAGCGACCCACTGGTGGAAGCCGACTCGGACCCGCTCGTCGACAGCGAACCGCTCGTCGACGCAGACTCCGAACCACTGGTCGAGAGCGAACCACTCGTCGAAGCAGACTCCGACCCACTCGTCGACGCAGACTCCGACCCACTCGTCGACGCAGACTCCGACCCACTCGTCGACGCAGACTCCGAACTGCTGGCCGACACCGAACCACTCGTCGACAACGAACCGCTCGTCGATGCGGACTCGGAGTTGCTGCCCGAGACCGAACCGCTCGTCGAAAGTGACCCGCTGGTGGAAGCCGACTCAGAGCCACTCGTCGACAGCGACCCGCTCGTCGATGCGGACTCCGACCCACTCGTCGACAACGACCCACTCGTCGACACGGACTCCGACCCACTCGTCGACAACGACCCACTCGTCGACACGGACTCCGAATCACTCGTCGACAACGAACCACTCGTCGACGCAGACTCCGAACCACTGGCCGACAGCGAACCACTCGTCGACGCGGACTCCGAGCCGCTGGTCGAGAGCGAACTGCTCGTCGAAAGCGACCCACTAGTGGAAGCCGACTCAGAACCACTCGCCGACAACGAACCACTCGTCGACGCGGACTCCGAGCCGCTGGTCGAGAGCGAACCGCTCGTCGATAGCAACCCACTCGTAGAAGCCGACTCCGACCCACTCGTCGACACCGACCCACTCGTCGACACCGACTCAGAACCACTCGACGACAGAGAACCACTCGTCGACAGAGAGCCACTCGTCGACAGAGAGCCACTCGTCGACAGGGAACCACTTGTCGACAGGGAACCACTTGTCGACACCGACTCGGAACCACTGGTGGACGCCGACGCCGACCCACTCGTCGAAAGCGAACCGCTCGTGGACGCAGACGCCGACCCACTGGTCGAAAGGGAACCACTCGTGGACGCGGACGCCGAACCACTCGTCGACACCGAACCACTCGTCGACAACGACCCACTCGTCGACAACGACCCACTCGTCGACACCGAACCACTCGTCGACAACGACCCACTCGTCGACACCGAACCACTCGTCGAGAGCGACCCACTCGTCGACACCGACCCACTCGTCGACAGCGAACCGCTTGTCGACGTCGACGCCGACGCGCTCGTCGACAAAGAACCACTCGTCGACGCCGACGCCGACACCGAACCACTCGCCGATACGGAGCTACTGGTCGAGAGAGAACCACTAGTAGAGGCAGACGCCGACCCACTCGTCGACAGCGACCCACTCGTCGAAGCAAACGCCGAACCACTCGTCGACAGCGAACCGCTCGTCGACGTAGACGTGGATCCCGATGCGCTGCTCGACAGCGACCCGCTCACGGAGGTCGACTGGCTCGCCGAAGCCGAACCGGACTTGCTCGCAGAGGCCGATTGGCTGGTCGAACCGGACGCGGATGTGCTGGCGGAGGTCGACTGGCTCGCGGAGGACGAGCCACTCGTCGAGACCGACTGGCTCGCAGACAGGGATCCGCTGGTGGAGGCCGACTTGCTCCCGCTGGTCGACAGCGAGCCGCTGACGGATGCCGACGCCGAGCCCGACGCGCTGCTCGAGAGGGAGCCCGCTGTGCTGGCCGATGCCGACTGGCTGACGGAGGACGAGCCGCTGACCGACGCGGACTGACTTGCCGCGGTCGATGCGGCCTTGCTCGCGGAAGACGACTGACTGGCCGAGAGGGATCCGGAGGAGCTCGCCGAAACCGACTGACTGCCTGACAGGCTCGCGGACGTCGACTGGCTCACAGAAGCCGACCCCGACGTGCTCGCCGCGACCGACTGGCTGCCCGACGCAGAGGTCGATGTGCTCGCCGAGGCCGACTGGCTGCCCGAGACCGAGGCCGCTTTGCTGACCGACGCGGATTGGCTGGCCGAGACGAATCCGGACGTGCTGGCGGAGGTCGACTGGCTGGACGACGCCGAACCCGATGCGCTCACCGCTGCCGACCCCGATGTGCTCGCAGATGCCGACTGGCTGGACGACGCCAGTGCCGACGCGCTGGCCGAGGCCGAGCCGCTCGCCGAGGTGGACTGGCCGGCGGCGGCGACGGCCGACTTGCTCGTCGACGCCGAGCTGCTCGCGCTCGTCGTCGCCGACTGCGTCAGCGAGAGACTGGCCGACTGGCTGTTCGAGACGATCATGCTGGGTGTGCTGACCGACGTGCCGCTGAAGTAGTAGAACAGCGAGTTGATGTCGTACACCGACATGCCGCCGGCCGGCAGCGCCTGGACGGCGATCAGCAGGCCGCCGCTCGTGGTCAGGTACCCCGCGTACAGCGTGTCGCCGATGTACATCGGGTTCGTGATGAACCGGGCCTGCACCCCGTTGATCGTCACGTCCGTCGCGGAGATCACGGCGGCGTAGTTCGACGCGGTGATGCTGCCATCGGAGGTCGTGATGGCGGTGCGGTAGGTGACGTTGGTGCCGTTGAACCGGCTGTATCCCGTCATCGAGTACCAGGCTCGCCCGGCCGAGGTGCTCGAGAGCCTCGGATCGGCGCCCGCACCGTAGGAGATCGACGCGTTCGTCAGCCCCTGGTCGGAGTAGGTGGGGATCACCGGCGCGGTGGCGGCGGCGGTCCGCATCAGCGACGCGGCGTTGACGGCTGCGACCGACTGACTGGCCGAGGTGCTCTGCGACGTCGATGCCGAGGTCGACGCGCTCACGGATCCGCTCTGCGAGGCCACCGCGGAGGCCGAAGACGATGTGCTCGCCGACGTGCTCTGCGAGGCCGCCGCCGAAGACGAAGAGCTCGTCGATGTGCGCTGCGCGACCGAATCGGATGCCGACACGGACGCGCTGGACGAGTCGCTCGCCGAGGCCCGCTGGACCGCCGAATTGGTCGCCGAGACCATCGCGCTGGTGGAGCCGCTCGCGGAAACGGAAGCGGAGGTCGATGCCGACGACGACGCCAGCACGGAGCCGCTCTGCGACGCGGACGAGGAGGCTGAGAGGCTGGCGGCCGATGCCGACACGGACGCACCCGCCGACTGCGACGCCGACACGGACGCGCTGGTCGACTGGGAGGTCGATGCCGATCCGCTCGCCGAGCCGGAAGGCGCGGACACGCTGGCGGACACGGAGGCGACCGACTCGCTGCCTGCCGCCGGCGCCGCCGAGTCGCTCGCCGTCTGGGTGGCGGCGGTCTCGCTCGCGGGGGCCGGAGCCGCGGACGGGCTCGCTGCCGACTCGCTCGCGGGGGCGGGCGCGGGTGCCGCCGATTCGCTGACCGGAGCCGGCGCGGGGGCGGCCGACTCGCTCGCGGGAACGGGCGCAGCCGATTCGCTCGCCGGCGCGGGGGCGGTCGACTCGCTCGGCACCGCCACCACGGCGGACTCGCTCACTGCCGCGGTCGACTCCGAGACGGAGTCGGCGGTCGCCGAACCGCTGCCCGGCGTCAGGACCGCGCTGCCCTCGGTCGCGAGCGCCTTGAGGTTCGCCGCAGTGATGTCAAAAGATACGGGCGTGTTATCCGACATGGCCTACCGTCCCTCGTTCCGCACCGAGCCAGACGGCATCGAATTCATCGTCGACTTCGGTCCCCCCACGGACGCGGCCTCCCCTTCGTCCCATGGTCGGCTGTCGACAGATCCGGCCGTCCCGAGGGACAGCCGGAGTGAGGACGCGATCCACGATCCGCCCGATCCTATCGGGATACCGGACCCGGATTCGACACGTCTCCGATCAGCGGGACTGAGCCGTGGTCGGCGGTGCGGAGGCCTCCGGTCGGGGCCCCGGCTGGTGTCCCCCCGCTGGGATTCGAACCCAGACTGCGGCGAGTTTAAGTCGCCTGCCTCTGCCGGTTGGGCTACGGGGGGCTCGTCCACGCTACCGGCGCAGACGGCGAGAGCCGCCACCCCCTCGCGGGAGTGGCGGCTCTCAGGCGCTGCGCTTACTTGGCCTCGATCGGAGCGGCGACCGGCTCGACCGGCGCCTCGAGCGGGGGCTTCGGGCGCGAGGCGAAGGCCTCGAAGAACGCGCGGGGCTCCTGCGCGGCGGCCAGCTGCACGGTGTCGCGACCGAGGAAGAAGTTGTGCACCCAACCCCAGATGACGCGCCACTTGCGCTCCCACGTCGGCATCGCCAGGCCGTGGTAGCCGCGGTGCGCGACCCAGGCGACGAAGCCCTTGAGGGCGGTCTTGCCGGACTGGAAGACGCCGTTGTAGAGACCGAGGCCCGCGACGGCGCCGAGGTTCTTGTGGTAGTAGTCCACCGGCTCCTCGCCGCGCAGGACCGCGACGAGGTTCTTCGCGAGGCGCTTGGCCTGGCGGACGGCGTGCTGCGCGTTCGGGACGCACGAGCCGTCGGGAAGACCACCGGTCTTGTCCGGGACGGCGGCGACGTCACCGGCGGCCCAGGCGCCCTCGACGATGTTCTTGTCGGCGTCGATGACGCGCAGGTCGGCCTGCGTCGTGATGCGGCCGCGGGGCTCGAGCGGGAGGTCGCCGCCGCGGGTGACCTGCGGGTTCGCCATGACGCCCGCGGTCCAGACGATCAGGCCCGAGGGGTACGAGTCGCCCGTCGAGGTCTCGACGATGCCGTCGACGGCCGAGGTGACCTGCGTGTCGAGGTGCACGTTGGCGCCGCGCTTGGCGAGGTCCTTGAGCACCCACTCGCTCGTGGGGAGCGACACCTCGGGCATGATGCGGCCCATCGCCTCGATGAGGTGGAACTGCGTCTCCTCGAACGTGATGCCGTCGAAGTCCTTCAGCAGCGCCGAGGCGAGCGAGCGCAGCTCGGCGAAGGTCTCGATGCCGGCGAAGCCGCCGCCGACGACGACGGTCGTCAGCAGGCGCTGGCGCAGCGGGTCGCCCTGGGGCAGCGCCGACGCCTTCTCGAAGTTCGAGATCAGGGTGTCGCGGACGTAGATGGCCTCTTCGACCGACTTCAGACCGACCGCGTTCTCGGCGATGCCCGGGATCGGGAAGGTGCGCGAGACGGATCCGGCGGTCACGACGATGTGGTCGTACGCGAGCTCGTAGGACTCGCCACCCTCGGGCGTGATCGTCGCCGTCTTGTTCGCGTGGTCGATGCCGGTCACCTTGGCGGTGACGAGCTCGGTGCGCTTGAGGTGACGACGGTGCGAGACGACCGTGTGACGGGGCTCGATCGATCCGGCCGCGACCTCGGGCAGGAAGGGCAGGTACGTCATGTACGGAAGCGGGTCGACCATGACGATCTCCGCCTCCCCGCGACGCAGGTGCTTCTCGAGCTTCCACGCGGTGTAGAAGCCCGCGTAGCCGCCGCCGACGATGAGGATCTTGGGCACGAGTGAAGAACTCCTTGAGTCAGGGATTGCCGGCTACCGCCGCACACGGGCCGAACGGGCGCGTCGCACAGCCGCGATGACACCCAGCACCACGAGAATACCAGCGCTGCAGAGGGCGAAGAGCGGCAGGGTGCCTGTGCGCAGTTCGTCGGCCGACGGGAGGAACGAGGATCCGGACTCGGTGTGGGTGTCGGCGGGCGGCAGCGGCGGGATCTCCACGGGGGTCGCGGTGGGCGTCGGCACCGGCTCCGCCTCCTGGCGGCGATAGACCTCGATCCAGCGCTGGAGGTCGCCCATCGGGTTGCGCGACGCCGCCGGGATCGACGCCTTCACGGCGGCCTCCGCGTCGATGACCCCGTACCCGTAGAGCGGATCCGGCACCTTGTCGACCTCGGCCGGCGGCACCGCCGTCCGGATGATCCGGTTGATCACGTCGACCGCGGGCATGTCGGGGTGCGCCGATCGGACGAGCGCCGCGACGCCCGCGACGATGGGAGCCGCACCGCTGGTGCCCTTCCACTCGTCGATCTCGCCGTCGGCCGAGACGCCGAGCAGCTTCTCGCTGGGCGCCGCCACGCCGATGGTGATGCCCTGGGTGGAGGCCTCGACGCTGGCCTTGCCCTGCGGATCGACGCCGGCGACGGTGAGGACGCCCGGGATCGTCGCGGGCGCACCGACCGAGCGGGTGCCGCTGCCGCGGTTGCCCGCGGCGACCACGATGACAACGTCCTTCTTCATCGCATAGAGGAACGCGTCGTCCCACGACTCGTCCCAGCTCTGCGCGTTCGTCGTGAAGGAGAGGTTGATGACGTCGGCGCCCTTGTCGACCGACCACACGATGGCGTCCGCCACCTGCTCGGTGAACGGGACGGTCGCCGAGTCACCGAAGCCCAGCGAGACGGAGAGCAGGTCGGCCTCGGGGGCCACACCGACCATCGCGTTCGGGCTGTCCGTGCCGCGGGCCGCCGCGAGCGAGGCGACCCAGCTGCCGTGGTTGCGGTTGACGACGTCGACCGGCGTGCGGCCGTTCGAGGTCCCCGCACCGGAGACATCGGTGCCGCCGACGACGGCGCCCTCGAACTCCTTCGGCCCGTCGACGATGCCGGTGTCGATGACGGCGATGGTGACGCCCTTGCCCTTCGTGGTCGCCCACGCCTTGTCGATGCCCAGATCCTTGATCCAGTACTCACGCTCGTGGATCGTGGGCGCCGCGGTAGCGGCCGGTGTCCCCTCGGGCGTCGGGGTGGGCGTGGGCGAGGCCCCCGTCAGCAGGACGAGGGCGAGGCCGAACGCCGCGAGGCGGGCGAGCTGCCTCATCCAGCCTTCCCCGGCTCGGCGCATTCGCACCGCTCGGGCGACCAGGCCGACCGGGCGAGCGCGGCGTCGCCTACGGGGTTGACTCCGGCGCCGGCAGCGAGCGCGTGGCCCGCGAGGGCGTGGAGGCACTTGACGCGGGTGGGCATGCCGCCCGCGGAGATGCCGTCGATCTCGGGGACGTCGCCGAACTGCGCGCGGTCGGCGATGAACGCCTCGTGCGCGCGCAGGTAGTGCGCGGCGAACTCGGGCTCGTCGGCCAGGCGCTGCTGCAGCTCGACCATGACCTGACCGACCTCGAGGCGCGACATCTCGGCCGTGGCGGCCGGGTGGGTCAGGTAGTAGAACGTCGGGAACGGCGTGCCATCGGGCAGGCGCGGGGACGTCGCCACGACGGTGGGGTTGCCGCACACGCAGCGCGCGGCGATGCCGACGACGCCGCGGGCCTCGCGGCCGAGCTGGGACGAGACGACCTCGATGTCGATGTCACGGACAGGGGCGAAGGGAGGCGTCGTCACTCCCCCAGGGTACCGGCGGGGCCCTGGGAAACCCCGGACGTCACGGCGCGGGCGACTCGGTGGGCGATGGCCCGTCGGGCACGCCGATGGTGATCTCCATCGCCGTCTGGGCGGTGCCGGCCCCCGCGAACGAGCGCAGCAGACCGCCGATCCAGTCGGACTTCTGCTCCTCGACCTCGGCACTCACCGGATCCGGATCCTGCGGTGCGTCGGTCTCGTCGAGATCGTCGATGACGAGGAAGCGCACCTCACCCGGCTTCACGTAGTACAGCCGCTCTCGCGCCTGAGTGGTGATGTAGGCGGGGTCCTTCCAGCGCTCACGCTCGCGCTCGAGCGCGGTGATCTCGTCCTGAGTGACCTGCACCGACTCGGCGAGGGCGGCGATCTTCTGCCGCTGCTCGACATAGGTCGCGACCGACGGGGTCAGGATCAGCACCGCGAGGACGACGAGCAGCAGCATGATGCCGGTGAAGGCCGAGAAGCGGATCCCGCCGAGCCACTCGCGGGCGTCGGGCGTCGCGGCCGCGGATCGGGATGCGCCGCGACCTCTGCCCGGAGACGGAGAAGGGGGAGCCGGCCTCTTGGTCACGACTCCCCCTCTCCTTGAAACTGCTGCGGATTACGCCGTGAAGCGCGGGTAGGCGCTGCGTCCGGCGAACTTCGCGGCGGAGCCCAGCTCCTCCTCGATGCGCAGAAGCTGATTGTACTTCGCGACGCGATCGCTGCGAGCGGGCGCGCCCGACTTGATCTGACCGACGTTCAGCGCGACGGCGAGGTCGGCGATGGTGGTGTCCTCGGTCTCGCCGGAGCGGTGCGACATCATGACGGTGTAGCCCGAGTTGTGGGCCAGCGCCACGGCGTCGAGCGTCTCGGTGAGCGAGCCGATCTGGTTCACCTTGCACAGGAGCGAGTTGGCGACACCGCGCTTGATGCCGTCCGCGAGACGCTGCGGGTTGGTGACGAACAGGTCGTCGCCGACGAGCTGCACCTTCGAGCCGATGCGGTCGGTGAGGTTCTTCCAGCCGTCCCAGTCGTCCTCCGCGAGGGCGTCCTCGATCGTGACGAGCGGGAAGTTGGCGAGCAGGTCCTCGTAGTAGGAGGTCAGCTCGTCGGCCGACCACTCCTTGCCCTCGAAGTGGTACTTGCCGTTCTCGAAGAACTCGGTGGCGGCGACGTCGAGGCCCACGGCGATGTCGGTGCCCGGCGTGTAGCCGGCCTTCTCGATCGCCTTGAGCAGGAACTCGAGCGCCTCGCGGTTGCTGGGCAGGTCGGGGGCGAAGCCGCCCTCGTCGCCGAGGCCGGTGGCGTAGCCGTTGGCCTTCAGCTCGCTCTTGAGCACGTGGTAGGTCTCGGTGCCCCAGCGGAGCGCCTCGGCGAACGTCTCGGCACCGTGCGGCACGAGGAAGAACTCCTGCATGTCGACGCCGGTGTCGGCGTGGGCGCCGCCGTTGATGACGTTGAGGGCGGGAACGGGCAGGACGTGCGCGTTCGGGCCGCCGATGTAGCGGAACAGGGGCAGGTCGGCCGAGTCGGCGGCGGCCTTGGCCACCGCGAGGCTGACGCCCAGGATCGCGTTCGCGCCGGTGCGCGACTTGTTCTCGGTGCCGTCGGCCTCGATGAGGGCGGCGTCGATCACGCGCTGGTCGCTGGCGTCGAGACCCTCGATCGCCGGGCCGAGCTCGTCGATGACGGCGGCGACGGCCTTCTGGACACCCTTGCCGGCGTAGCGACCCTTGTCGCCATCGCGCAGCTCGTACGCCTCGAACGCGCCGGTGGACGCACCGGACGGGACGGCTGCGCGCTGGACGACGCCGTCTTCGAGGAGCACCTCCACCTCGACGGTCGGGTTTCCGCGCGAATCCAGGATCTCGCGAGCTCCTACAGCTTCGATCAGTGCCACGGGATGACTTCCTCTCAGTGGACGATGTGGGGCCCGCACAGCCCCGGGGCCAAGTCTAGGGCGTGCACAGGGCTCGCTCAGGACGTGATCGCCCGCAGCAGCGCGACGGCCCTCTCGGCGTCGTCGACCGTGACGGTCAGCATCCGGCCGTCGGCGCGGGTGATGCGCAACGCCTCCCCGGCGCGCATCACGATGCCCGTGCCGGATCCCGGCGCGAGGCGCCAGCCCCACCCGCCGTATTCGCCGAGCGGGTTCACGTCCACCGCCTCGGCCTGCGCGATGTCGGCGGCGGCCACGTGCGTCCGCGGCCATCCGAGAGCCGAGCGCACCGTGAGCCCCGTGCGGTCCACGCGCACGTGGAAGGTGGTGAACCCCGCGATCATCACACCGATCAGCGCGGCCGTGCCGAGCAGCACCCAGGACGCGGGCGAGACCCGACCGGCAGCGGCGACGTCCATCGAGATGAGGATGATCGCGCCGGCAGCGAGCGCCAGCAGGAGCAGCAGCAGCGAGAGACGCCCGGCGCGTGCCATGCGCGCATCGCGCATCCAGACGACCTGCTCCCCCGGTGAGAGCCGGACCGGATCGGGGTCGACCGTCGGCTGCGTCACCACCGGGGGCTCCGACGTCAGCCGCCAGGCGAGGGCGGCGAGCGCGAGGGCGACCACCGCCGCGGCCAGCAGGATCGGGATAATGGACGGCGCCGCGGCCGGGTTCTCGAGCCCCAGCTGGATGAGCATGCCGCCGAGGGTGAGCAGGCCGACGAGCGAGGCCGTGAAGACGGATGCCGCGGCGAGGAGGCGCGCGCGGACGGGGGCGGTGGCCCGCCGGATCGCCGAGAGCACCGGGATCCCGAGCGACAGCGTCACCAGCAGGCCGACCGCCACGGTCAGCAGCGGGTTGATCCACGCCGGGCCGAGCGCGTCGGCCTCGCCCGTGGCGCCCCAGTGCACCGCGATGTCGCGCGGCAGCGCGGGCAGCAGGGCCAACTGGAGGATCGCGATCGCGGTCGCGATGCCGATCGGCAGCACGATCCCGACCAGGCGGAAGCGGCGGGCGGCCTGAGCGGTCTCACTCGAGAGCGGGAGGTGCGGGCGGGGCGTGGTCATGACGACTCCTCATCGTCGGAGATGGGCGGGGAGGTGTCGCGGATCATCGCAACGAGCGACTCGCGCGCGACGCCGAGGGCGCGCGCGCGGGCGACGAGCGCCTCGACGTCGTGATGCACGTCGGCCAGGGCGACGGCGCGATCGGTGAGCACGGCTCCGCGCCCCCGGCGCATGTCGACGAGCCCCTCGTCGCGGAGCTCCTGGTAGGCGCGCAGCACCGTGTGGAGGTTCACCCCGAGCGACGAGGCGACCTCGCGGGCGGCCGGGAGGCGGTCGCCGGCGGAAAGCCGGGCGGCCGCGACGTCGGCGCGGATGGACGCCGCGAGCTGCGCG
Source organism: Microbacterium phosphatis (assembly GCF_049177115.1). GTDB lineage: Bacteria > Actinomycetota > Actinomycetes > Actinomycetales > Microbacteriaceae > Microbacterium > Microbacterium phosphatis. Next base: position 2,102,777 of record NZ_CP185370.1, read on the forward strand.
AACACGGGTTCGTCGCGGGTCGGATCGATCCGGATCAACATGCACTTATTCTACCTCAATTAGAACAGTTGGCTCACCGAGGCGCCACGCCACCTGCCCGGTGCGATCGCGACATGTCTGCCGCATATACTCCGGCGCATGTCGATGACGTCACCGCCGCTCGCCCGCCGTCTCGGTCTCGGAGACGCCGTCGCGATCGGGCTCGGCGCCATGATCGGCGCGGGCGTCTTCGCCGCGTTCGGGCCGGCAGCCCGCGCCGCCGGCCCCTGGATGCTCGCCGGCCTGGCGGTCGCCGCCGTGGTCGCGTTCTGCAACGCCACGGCCTCGGCGCAGCTCGCCGCGGTGCACACCGTCGCCGGCGGCACGTACGCGTACGGCCGCGCCGAGCTCGGCGCCTGGTGGGGGTTCGCCGCGGGGTGGTGCTTCGTCATCGGCAAGCTCGCCAGCTGCGCCGCGATGGCGATGACGTTCGCCGCGTACGCCGCACCCGCCGGCTGGGAGCGACCGGTGGCGATCCTGGCCGTCGGCGCCCTCGTCGGCGTGAACCTGCTCGGCGTCACCCGCACCGCCCTGGCGGCGAGGATCATCGTCGCCGTCGCGCTGATCGCGCTCGCGGTGGCGGTGGCGGCGGGCTTCGCCGCTCCCCCGGCCGCGGGCGGCGCCTTCGCCGGCGAGCTGCCCTCGGGCGTGCTCGGGCTGCTGCAGTCGGCCGGACTGCTGTTCTTCGCCTTCGCGGGCTACGCGCGGATCGCGACCATGGGCGAGGAGGTCAAGGATCCCTCCCGCACGATCCCGCGGGCGATCACGATCGCGTTCGTCGTCGCGCTGGTTGTGTACGCCGCGGTGGGCTCCGCGCTGCTCTGGGCCCTCGGGGCCGAGGGGACGGCGGCATCCGCGGCCCCGCTGTCGGACGCGGCGGTCGCCGCGGGCTGGGACGGGGCCGCCCCGGTGATCCGCGTCGGCGCCGCGGCCGCGTCGCTCGGCGCCCTGCTCGCGCTGATCGCCGGCATCGGGCGCACGGGCCTGGCCATGGCGCGCGAGCATGACCTGCCGGCGTTCCTCGCCGCGGTCCACCCGCGGTTCCGGGTGCCGCATCGCATGGAGCTCGCCGTCGGTGTTGTGGTGATCGCCGTGGTGGCGTTCGCCGACCTGCGCGGGGCGATCGGCTTCTCATCGTTCGGCGTGCTGCTGTACTACCTGATCGCGAACCTCTCGGCGCTGCGGCAGGGACGGGCCGTGCGCCGGTATCCGCGCGTTCTGCAGGTGCTGGGGGCGGTCGGGTGCGTGGTGCTCGCCTTCACGCTGCCGTGGCAGAGCGTCGCCGCCGGTGCGGGCGTGCTCGCCGTCGGTGTCGCCGGACGCGCCCTGCGGCTGCAGCGAGAGCGCAGGCGATCCGGCGAGTAGGGCGGCGCGGCCGGATCAGCCGAGCTGCTTGAACTCCAGGTCGCCGCGCGTGGTGCCGGTGCGCACCGACGCGAACGCGGTGTAGCCGTCGGCCTCGGCGCGCTCGAGCAGCACCTTCATGTTCTTGGGACGCTGCTCGAGGCGGACGCGCGAGCCCTCCGCGATCAGCTGGGCCTTGAGCCCCAGCAGCTCGGCCATCGGGACGTCCTTGTCGTGCACCAGCACCACGGCGGGGGCCGCCGCGTCGTCGGCGAGGGAGACGAGGTCGACGATGCGCTCGAAGCCGATCGAGAAGCCCACGGCGGGCACGTCCTGGCCGAGGAAGCGGCCGATCATGCCGTCGTAGCGGCCGCCGCCGCCGAGCGAGTACGACACCGACGGGTGCGCCAGCTCGAAGATCGTGCCCGTGTAGTAGCCCATGCCGCGCACGAGGAACGGATCGAACTGGAGCGGCACCTCTCCCCCGCGGGCAGCCCCGACCGACTCGCCGATCCCGACCAGGTGCGCCACGACATCCTGCGCGATGCCCTCGGGCAGGGCCTTGCGGATCTGCGCCTCGCCGTACGGGAGGAGCTCCAGCGTCTGCGGACGGGTGAGGAACGCCTCGAACGCGTCGACCGCCGTCGCCGTGGCGCCGCGGTCGCGCAGCTCGGCGGTGACGCCCGACGGGCCGATCTTGTCGAGCTTGTCGATCGTGATGAGGACGCCCGGGCGCGCCTCGGGGGCGAATCCGAACACGTCGAGCATCGCATCGAGCGCGCGACGATCGTTGATCCGGACCGTCGCCCCTTCGAGCGAGAGCGCCGCGAGCGTGTCGAGCGACGCGGCGATCAGCTCGGCCTCCGCCCGCGCGGAGGCGTCGCCGATGATGTCGATGTCGCACTGCATGAACTGGCGGTAGCGACCCTTCTGGGGCCGCTCCGCGCGCCACACCGGCGCGATCTGGATCGAGCGGAAGACCCCCGGGAGCTCGCCGCGGTGGGTCGCGTAGAAGCGCGCCAGCGGCACCGTGAGGTCATAGCGCAGGCCGAGATCCGTCAGGCCCGCCTGGTCCTCGGCCGTGGCCCGGATGCCATCGGCATCGAGACCCCGGCGCAGGATGTTGAACGCGAGCTTCTCGTTGTCGCCGCCGATGCCGGCGTGAAGGCGCGCGTACTCCTCCATCACCGGCGTCTCGATCTCGTCGAAGCCGTGGGCGCGGTAGCGCTCGCGGATGACGGCGAGCACACGCTCGCGACGAGCCTTGTCAGCGGGGAGGAAGTCGCGCATGCCGCGCGGCGCATTCACGGAAGCCATAGCCCTTCGATTCTCCCAGACGCGAGGGAGTGACTCAGGCCTCGGCGTCGCGGATGTCGGCCTCGAGCTCGCGCAGCCGCTCGCGCAGGGCGCGTTCGGCATCCCAGCCCTTCGCGCGCGCCGCGGCGGTGAGGGTCAGCAGCAGGTCGCCGAGCTCCTCCTCGGTCTCGGGGACGGCCCCCACCTCCTCGGCGTCGTGCACAGCCAGGGCGATCTCGCCGCCCACACCCACCTGTCCCGCCTTGCCGAGCAGCTTCTGCGCGAGCGCGAGCGACGGCATCGAGCGCGCCACCCCGTCGAGCACGGAGGCGCGCTGACGCTTCTCGGCCGCCTTGGCCGCATTCCACAGCTCGAGCACCCGCTCGGGCGTCTCGGCCGTCTCCCCCGCGAACACATGCGGGTGACGCCGCACCATCTTCTCGACGAGCGCCTCGGCGACGTCGTCGATCGTGAACGGATCCTCCCCGTCGCGCGAGGCGATCTCGGTATGGAACAGCACCTGCCACAGCAGGTCGCCGAGCTCCTCGCGCAGGTCGGCTCGGGATCCGTTCTCGATGGCGTCGACGAGCTCGTGGCTCTCCTCGATCAGGTACGGGACGAGCGCGCGGTGGTCGATCGCCTGCGTCCACACGCAGCGGTCGCGCACCGCGCGCATCGTCTCGACGGCCTGCGAGAGCGCGCCCTCGCCCGATCCACCCGCGCCCGATCCGGAAGTCATCCTCCGAGCATGCCCTACGACGAGGCCGCGATGAGCCGATAGTGGCGCGCTCGCAGGGAGACGACGACGGCGCAGACCACCAGCGCCGTCAGCGACCCGCCGAGCACCCCGAGGATCGACTGGTCGCGGATGGCGGGGTCCTCGGCGAAGGCGAGCTTCGCCAGCAGCAGCGAGACGGTGAACCCCACGCCGCCGAGCGCACCCGCGGCGATCAGATCCGGGAGGTTCAGGATCGGGGTGTGCTCGGCGCGCGGCACCCCGCGCGGCCGGATCCGCAGTGCCAGCCAGCCGAAGACGACGATGCCGATGAGCTTGCCGACCGGCAGGGCGATCCAGACCGCCCAGAGGGCCGGCGACAGCTCGCTCGGCGAGACCTGCGGGATCACCACGAGCGCGGCGACGAAGGCGAACAGCGGGAGGATCGCGCCGTTGATCCACGGCTCCAGCACGTGACGCGTCCGCAGGCCCGCGCCCTGCCGCACGGCGAACCCGAGCAGCACGCCGGCGATCGTCGCGTGGACACCCGACTGCAGCACCAGCAGCCATGCGGCGACCGCGAGCACGATCATGAGGGCGATCACCGCGATGCGCGCGCCGCGATGCTCGGGCTCCACGCGGCTGAGGGCGCCGAAGACGACCACCAGCACAACGGCGATCGCCAGCAGGCCCAGATCGAGGTCGGTCGCGAACAGCACCGCGATCAGCACGATGCCCACGAGGTCATCGATGATCGCGAGCGCGAGCAGGAACACGCGAACCGGCGACGGCAGGCCGCGGCCGAACACCGCGAGCACGCCCAGGGCGAAGGCGATGTCGGTCGCGGTGGCGATCGGCCAGCCGTCGCGGGTCGCCGGGTCCGCCCCGGCGATGAGCAGGTAGATCAGGATCGGCACGAGGACGCCGCCCGCGGCCGCGATCGCCGGCTGGATCGCCTTGCGCACGCTCGAGAGCTCACCCGAGGTGAGCTCGTACTGCAGCTCTACGGCCACGCCGAAGAAGAAGATCGCCAGCAGGCCGTCGGAGACCCAATGCGAGAGCGACAGATCGGCCCAGGGCAAGGTCAGATGCACCTCGCTCGCGTGGAGCACGGCGGGGCCCACAGGGAGGTTCGCGATCAGCAGGCCGAGAGCGGCGGCTGCCAGCAGCAGCACCGCGGGGAATCGCTCGGATCGGAGGAGGGTCATGGGTGCCTTTCGGGGATCACCGGAACATGTCACGGGCGATGCCCGCGGCCGACCAGACTTCCCGGCACACCCGTTCCGAAGAACGTTCGTCCAGCCTACCCATCCCCGTCGCCCGCCCCGATCCGCTGTGACGGTCAGGCCAGGATGTCGCGCTCCTCGGGATGGCGCTCGAGCCACCCCAGCACGAACGTGCACACCGGCACGATCTTCACGCCCCGCGTGCGCGCGTCCCCGAAGGCGTGCGAGGCGAGCCGCCCGCCGATGCCGTGACCGGAATGCTCCTCCCAGACCACGGTGTGCAGCAGCGTGCGGGTGCCGTCGCCGTCGTCGTAGGCGAGCACCCCCGCGAGCTTGCGCGCGCCCGTCTCCGGATCGGCGATGAGCGCCTCGTAGCGGGTGTGCTCGGCGTTGTCCGCGACGATGATGTCCGGGAGCGTCTCTGCCATGCCGCCATCCAACCCCCGACCGCCCCTCGGCATCAAGGATCACCACGGCGCGCCGCCGCGCGGCCTCCTCGCCCGGTGACCCTTCGGGCACCGGACGGCCTATTCGGCCTGTGACCCTTCGGGCACCGGGAAGAGCGCATCGAGCAGCTGCTTCACCCACGCCAGCAGATCCGCGTCGGCCAGCGGCTCGCCGCCCGCGGTGGGCATCGGCACGACCATCGCCTCGCCGCCCGCGAGCAGCTTGGCGCCCGGGTACAGGCGCGTGAGACGCACCTTCATCGAGTCGGGGAGGTTCGCCGGCGCCACGCGCAGGTTGCGCCCCATCGCGACGACGTCGCTGAGGCCCGACTGCGCGGCGCGGCGACGCAGCCGCGCGGCGGCGATGAGCCCGTCGACCTCGGGCGGCGGTGTGCCGTAGCGGTCGGTGAGCTCGTCGATCACGAGGTCGATCGCGTCGTCCTTCGCCGTCGCCGCCGCGGCCGCCGACAGCTTCTGGTACGCCTCGAGGCGCAGGCGCTCGGCGTCGATGTAGCTCTCGGGCAGGCGTGCCTCGATCGGCAGCTCGAGTCGCAGCTCGATGGGGCCCTCGGTCTCGTCGCCGCGGAACGTCGCCACGGCCTCGCCGATCATGCGCAGGTAGAGATCGAAGCCCACGCCGGCGATGTGGCCGGCCTGCTCGGCACCGAGCAGGTTGCCGGCACCGCGGATCTCGAGGTCCTTCATCGCCACCTGGATGCCGGATCCGAGGTCGTTGTGGATCGCGATGGTCTGCAGGCGATCGGCCGCCGTCTCGGACAGCGGCTTCTGCTCGTCGTACACGAAGTACGCGTAGGCGCGCTCTCGGCTGCGGCCGACGCGCCCGCGCAACTGGTGCAGCTGCGCCAGGCCGTACTTGTCGGCCCTGTCGATGATGATCGTGTTCGCGTTGGCGATGTCGATGCCGGTCTCGATGATCGTTGTGCACACCAGCACGTCGAACTTTCGCTCCCAGAAGTCGTCGACGACCTGCTCGAGCTGGTGCTCGCCCATCCGTCCGTGCGCGATCGCGATGCGGGCATCCGGGACGAGCTCGGCGAGGTGCGCGGCGACGGCGTTGATCGACGTGACGCGGTTGTGCACGTAGAACACCTGCCCCTCGCGCAGCATCTCGCGGCGGATGGCGGCGGCGATCTGCTTGTCGCTGCGCGGGCCCACGTACGACAGGATCGGGTGACGATCCTCCGGGGGCGTCGCGAGGGTCGACATCTCGCGGATGCCGGTGACCGCCATCTCGAGCGTGCGCGGGATCGGCGTCGCGCTCATCGCGAGGATGTCGACGTTGGTCTTGAGCTTCTTCAGCTGATCCTTGTGCTCGACGCCGAAGCGCTGCTCCTCGTCGATGATCATGAGGCCGAGATCCTTGAAGATGACCTGATCGGTCAGGATCCGATGGGTTCCGATGACCATGTCGACCGTTCCGTCGAGCAGCCCGTCGAGGGTCTTTCGCGCCTCGGTCGCGGTCTGGAAGCGCGAGAGCGGCTTGACCGTCACGGGGAAGCCCGCGAAGCGCTCCTGGAAGGTCTCGAGGTGCTGCTTGACGAGCAGGGTGGTCGGGACGAGCATCGCGACCTGCTTGCCGTCCTGGATCGCCTTGAACGCGGCGCGGACGGCGACCTCGGTCTTGCCGAAGCCGACGTCGCCCGAGAGCAGGCGATCCATCGGGATCGGACGCTCCATGTCGCGCTTGACCTCGTCGATGGTCTGCAGCTGGTCGGGCGTCTCGGCGAACGGGAAGGCCTCCTCCAGCTCGCGCTGCCAGGGGGTGTCGGGCCCGAACGCGTGGCCCTTCGCCGCCATGCGCGCCGAATACAGCTTGACGAGCTCGACGGCGATGTCGCGGACGGCCCTGCGCGCCTTGCTCTTGGCCGCGGCCCAGTCGCCGCCGCCCATCTTCGACAGCACGGGCGCCTCGCCGCCGACGTACTTCGAGAGCAGGTCGAGCTGGTCGGTGGGGACGAACAGCTTGTCGCCCGGGTGGCCGCGCTTGGACGGCGCGTACTCGAGCACGAGGTAGTCGCGCGTGGACTTCGTGGCGTTGCGCCCGCCGCTCGAGACCACGCGCTGGGTCATCTCGACGAAGCGGCCGATGCCGTGGGTGGCGTGCACCACGTGGTCGCCCGCCTTCAGCTGCAGCGGATCGACCACGTTGCGGCGCCGCGAGGCGAGCTTCTTGACCACCCGGTTGTCGCCGCCGATGGTGCGCCCGTAGAACTCGCTCTCGGTCAGCACCGCGAGCTTCGCCTCGGGCATCTCGAAGCCGCGCTCCACGGAGGCGCGGATCAGGGTGGCGATGCCCGGCTCGGGTGCCTCCTCGAGCGAGTCGACGACGCGCGCCGCCAGCCCCCGCTCGGACAGCACGTCGCGCGCGCGGTCGACGAGACCCGAGCCCGAGGCGGCGACCAGCACGCTCCAGCCGTCGGCGAGGCGGGCGGCGACATGCTCGACCGCACCGTCGACGCTGCCCGCGTACGAGGGCACCGCGGTGCCGCGCACGCGGAAGCCGCTGTCGCTGCGCGCGGGACGCTGGGCGATCTCGACACCGTCGTCGGCCAGGGCGTCCAGCTCGGCGGCGATGTCGGCCGCTCCGGAGTCGAACGGGCTGAGGGTCCACCACACGCCGCGCCGCTCGCGGACGTCGTCGTGCAGACGCGAGATCGACACGAAGTCGCCGGCGTCGAGGTTGATCGGGGCGCTCGCGCCGCTCGTCGCCGCGCTCCACGCCGCCTCGAGGAACTCGCGGTTCGTCTCGCCGAGGGTGATGGCGCGGGACACCGCGCGCTCCGGGTCGACCAGCGCCACCGCCGCTCCCTCGGGCAGGTACTCGGCGAGCGAGACCAGCGGCCCCGCGACGACGGGGGTCAGCGACTCCATGCCCTCGACCGGGATGCCCTGGCCCATCTTCTCGAGCATCTGCGCGATGCCCGGGAACTCGTGCTGCAGCTGTCGCGCACGGCTGCGCACCTCGTCAGTCAGCAGCAGCTCGCGGCTGGGCACGAGCTCGACCTCGTGCACCTCGCCCGGCAGGGAGCGCTGATCCGCCACGGAGAACGCGCGGATCTGATCGACCTCGTCGCCGAAGAACTCGACCCGATACGGGTGATCCGACACCGGTGCGAAGACGTCGAGGATGCCGCCGCGCACCGCGAACTCGCCGCGCCGCGACACCATGTCGACACGCGCGTACGCCAGCTCGACCAGGCGGCGCACCACGTCGTCGAGCTCGGGCCCGCGCTCGCCGACCACCAGGCGGATCGGAGCCGCGTCGCCCAGCCCGTGCGCCAGCGGCTGGATGGCCGAGCGGACCGAGGTGGTGATGACCAGCGGGCGCTCGCCGTCCCACGTCGCCAGCCGGCGCAGCGTCTCGAGTCGCCGGCCCACGGTCTCGGCCGAGGGGCTGAGGCGCTCGTGCGGCAGCGTCTCCCACGACGGGAAGTCGCGCACCTCGGCGTCGGGCATCACCTCGCAGAGCGCGGCGGCGAGGCTCTCGGCGCGGCGGCCCGTGGGGGCGATCGCCAGCAGCACGGCCGGATGCCCCGCCTCGACGCGACGCGTCAGCAGCGCCGCGAGGGTGGGCGCATCCAGGCCGTCGACGAGCGACAGATCGGCATCGACAGCGGACGCGTTCAGCGCATCCCGGAACGATTCGGACGTCTGAAGCGCTCGGATGATCCCCTGAACAGTCACGGGATCGATTCTAGGTTGGGGGTCTGACACCGGCTCCCTAGGATGGCGGCGTGACCAACCCCGAGCAGCCGCCGGCACCCCTCCCGCCGGTTCCGGCCCCGCCGTATCAGCCGTACCCGCTCTCAGGAGGGCAGCCGCCGGCGTACCCGGCGCCGTACGCGCCGCCGGTGGATCCGCGTTACGGGCAGTTGATCCAGGCGCCCGCCCCGAAGCAGCGCTCCGGGCTCGGGGTCGTCGCGCTGATCCTCGCGCTCGCGGCCGCCGTCGCGGCGACCGCGGTGCTGGCGATCGCGTCGTTCCAGATCGGCGCCGGCATCGGCCCCCGCATCGAGACCCTCGCAGCCCGGCCCGGCGAGCTGGGCTTCCTGACGCCCGTGCGCGAGTGGGTGCTCGCAGCGGAGATCGCGTTCTGGACGGGCACCGTGCTAGGCATCGCCTCGCTGATCCTCGGCATCGTCGCCACGGTGAAGCGCCGCGGCCGCGGCGCGGGCATCGCGGCGATCGTCTTCTCCGCGATCGGCCCGCTTCTCGCGGGCGGGGCCGTGATCGTGGCGGCGAGCCTCGGCGCGGCCACCACCATCCCCCTGAGCTGATCGCCCGCCCCCCAGGGCGGAACCTCAGGCCTTCGGAGCGTGCGCGACCTGCTGCGCGGCGGTGAGCCCGTGCTCGACGATGCGCTCGACCGCGTCGGCGGCGTCGGAGATCAGGATGGGCAGCGTCTGACGGTCGGCGGCGCTGAACGGGTCGAGCACCCAGTCGGCCGGATCCTGCCGGCCGGGCGGGCGGCCGATGCCCACTCGCACGCGGTGGAAGTCGGCGGTGCCCAGCGCCTTCGCCACATCGCGGACACCGTTGTGCCCGCCGTGGCCGCCACCGGTCTTGAGCTTGAGGGTGTCGAACGGGATGTCGAGCTCGTCGTGCACAACGATCACGTGATCCGGGTCGGCGCCGTAGAACCGGGCGAGGCCCGCGACGGGGCCGCCCGAGACGTTCATGAACGAGTTCGGCTTCGCCAGCACGAGCTTGGCGGCCCCCGGCCGCAGCCACGTCTCGGCGACACGGGCGTTCGCCTTGTGCTGCTTGAACGGGGTCGAACGGCGCGACGCGAGCTCGTCCATCACCATCTGACCGACGTTGTGCCGGGTCGCCTCATACCGGGGCCCCGGGTTTCCGAGCCCTACGATCAGCCAGGTGTCCGCCATGGCTCCATCCTCTCAGCAGGCGCGCACGCGCAGAAAAAGGGAGAGGGGACGCGATCGCTCGCGCCCCCTCCCCAAAAGGAACCGAATTACTCGGCGGCCTCCGTGGTCTCGCCCTCGGCCGCAGCCTCGTCCTCGGTCGGCGCGGCCGGCGTCGTGATGCCGACGACCAGCACGTCGGCGTCGGTCACGAGCGTGGCGCCCTGGGGCAGCTCGACCTCACCGGCGGTGACGTGGGTGCCGTCCTCGAGACCGTCGACGTTGACGACGAGGTGCTCGGGGATGCTGATCGCCTCGACCTCGACCGACAGGGTCGTCGCGTCCTGGTTGACGATGGTGCCGGGAGCCGACTCGCCCTCGACCGCGACGGGGACGTCGACGATGACCTTCTCGCCCTTGTTCAGGACGACGAGGTCGAGGTGCTCGATGATCTGACGCACCGGGTCCTTCTGGACGTCCTTGACGAGCGCGAGCTGCGTCTTGCCCTCGATCTTGAGCTCGATGATGGCGTTCGCGTGACGGATGATCAGCGCCGTCTCGTGACCCGGGAGGGCCAGGTGCACGGGCTCGGTGCCGTGACCGTAGAGGACGGCGGGGATCTTGCCGGCGGCGCGGAGACGGCGGGCGAAGCCCTTGCCGAACTCGGTGCGGACGGCGACCTCGAGCGTGGACTGCTCAGACATGTTGTTCTCCTCGTGGGGCGCGCGAACGGAAAGGTCCGTGCGAAGGTCTGTGGGTTTCTCTCGACCCAGGCGGCGGCTATCGGATCGCAACGCGTGAGGAGAGCCACGAGGCTCGTCCCGCGTCGATAACGGCTGCGCAGTACGCGCGCGCCCTCGCCGAGGTCGGGCTCCATCCTACCGGACGACCCGGTAGATTCATTACGCGCTGTTTCGGCGCGGAATCCGCCCTCCGCGGGCCCCTTTCGCCGGGCCCGCGATCCTGCCAGGGAGAACCTGTGATCGACCCCACGCACATCGTGACCACCGTCATCGCGCTGATGAGCATCATCGCCACCGTCCTCGTCGTGGGCGCGTTCTTCTCGCTCGGGCGCTCGGGCTACCGCAAGGACTGACGCCTCACCACCGCGCGCGGACGTCCGTGAGCGCGCGGCCCCGTAGTCTGGACCCGACGGACCGCGCCTGCGGGCGCGATCCCGTCCCTCTGACCCGCTGTCCGGCGGCGCGCGCGTCCCGAGACACCGTCCCCCAGAGATCACCCCAGTGATCCGTGTGCAAGGAGATCGCGTGACCGACGCTTCCACCACTCAGGCCGTCGCCAACATCGGCGTCGTGGGCCTCGCCGTTATGGGCTCGAACCTCGCCCGCAACCTCGCGAGCCGCGAGGGCAACAAGGTTGCCATCCTCAACCGCAGCCGCTCCAAGACCGACGAGCTGCTGGCGGCGCACCCCGAGGCCGAGTTCGTGGGCACGTTCTCCTACGAGGAGTTCGCCGCGAGCCTGAGCAAGCCGCGCACCGCGATCATCATGGTCAAGGCCGGCGGCCCGACCGACGCCGTCATCGACGAGCTGGTCAAGGTCTTCGAGCCCGGCGACATCATCGTCGACGGCGGCAACGCCTACTTCCCCGACACCATCCGCCGCGAGAAGGCCGTCCGCGAGACGGGCATCAACTTCGTCGGCGCCGGCATCTCCGGCGGCGAGGAGGGCGCCCTCACGGGCCCCTCGATCATGCCCGGCGGCTCGGACGAGTCGTGGGTCACGCTCGGCCCGATCCTGAAGGGCATCGCCGCGATCGCCGAGGGCGAGCCCTGCGTCACGCACGTCGGCCACGACGGCGCGGGCCACTTCGTCAAGATGGTGCACAACGGCATCGAGTACGCCGACATGCAGCTCATCGCCGAGGCCTACGACCTGATCCGCCGCGGCACGGGCAAGACCCCCGCCGAGATCGCCGACATCTTCGCCGAGTGGAACAAGGGCGAGCTCGAGTCGTACCTGATCGAGATCACCGCCGAGGTGCTGCGCCAGGTCGACGCCGAGACCGGCAAGCCGCTGGTCGATGTCATCCTCGACCAGGCCGGCGCCAAGGGCACCGGCGCCTGGACCGTGCAGACCGCGCTCGCGCTCGGTGTGCCGGTCTCGGGCATCGCGGAGGCCACGTTCGCCCGTTCGCTGTCGTCTCACCCGGAGCAGCGTGCCGCCGCCCGCAGCTTCCCGGGCCCCGACGAGGCGTTCACCGTCGTCGACGCCGACGCGTTCATCGAGGACGTGCGCCAGGCCCTGTTCGCGTCGAAGATCATCGCCTACTCGCAGGGCTTCGACGAGATCCACGCCGGTGCCGCCGAGTACAACTGGACGATCGACAACGGCGCCGTGAGCCGCATCTGGCGCGGTGGCTGCATCATCCGCGCCCAGTTCCTCAACCGCATCGCCGACGCGTACGCCGACCAGCCCGAGCTCCCCCTGCTCGCGGCCGCTCCGTACTTCGCCGACGCCCTGTCGCGCGGCCAGGCCGCGTGGCGTCGTGTCGTCATCGCCGCGACGCAGGCGGGCATCCCCTCGCCGGCGTTCTCGTCGTCGCTCGCGTACTACGACGGCATCCGCGCCGACCGCCTGCCGGCCGCGCTGATCCAGGGTCAGCGCGACTTCTTCGGCGCGCACACCTACAAGCGCATCGACAAGGACGGCACCTTCCACACGCAGTGGTCGGGCGACCGCACCGAGATCGAGGCCGAGGACACGCACTGACGTCTTCCGCCCGAACGTCCGAGAGGCCGCACCTGTTCTCAGGTGCGGCCTCCCGCGTTCTCGGGGGCGCCGACATCGAGACGCTATGGCTCGGTCGTATGACCAACGCAGGAGCCGGATGAGAATCCGCTATGGGGTCAGGCCGGACGCACGTTGTGGTTGCGGGAGAACACGTTGCCCGGATCCCACGTGCGCTTGACCTCGGCCAGGCGCGCCAGCGTCGGCGGGGCGTACATCCGCTCGACCCAGCTCTGATCGGTCGACGTGGTGAAGTTGCCGTAGACGCCCGCGCCGCGGGCCTCGATCGCCTGCCAGTCGTCGAGCGCCCGCGCGCGTCCCGCCGCGTCGAGGAGGCCCGGCACGTCGAACGCCCCGGCCATGGCGAACCACGTGGCCTCGCGGGCCGGGAAGGCCGACACGTCCGGCGGGACGTCGCCATACGCCCCGCCGAGCGAACGCAGAAGCAGCACGGACGCCGCGTTCGCCTCGCGGAACGCGGCGAGGCGCTCGATCGCGTCGTCGTCCAGCCGCGGCAGCAGCGTGTTACCTCCGACGAATCCGGGCATGGGAGCGTCGGGATCGAACTCGGGGCCGTCGAGGAGGATGTCGGGATAGGCGCGGAGCCCGAGATCGCGCGGGACGACGCCCGGCGTCGCCAGCAACGGGGCGATCGCGGCGCGGGCGGCGTTCTCGTCGTCGCCTGCCCACACCACCGCGATGGAGGCGCCCGCCGGGGCACTCGGATCCATCGGCGGGACGTCCATGTACGTCAGCGTCAGCTCTCGGGGGGCGTGCGGCAGGAGGTCGCGCATCGCCCGCAGCACGGGGCGCGCGTCCGATTCGATCCCGAGCTCGCCCGCGACGACGGCGGTCAGCGGATGGGCCTCGAAGTCGAACCGCGTGACCACGCCGAAGTTGCCGCCGCCGCCGCGGAGCGCCCACATCAGCTCGGGCTGGGCGACGTCGTCGACCTCGACGACGTCGCCGGCGGCGGTGACGACCTGCGCTCCCACGAGCTGGTCGCAGGCGAGGCCCCAGGCCCTCACCATCAGGCCGATGCCGCCGCCGAGAGTCAGGCCTCCGACGCCGACCGAGGCTGTGTCTCCCGAGCTCAGGCCGAGCCCACGGGACGAGAGGAGGCGCGCGACATCGCCCCAGCGCGCGCCGCCCCCGACCCGGACCCGGGTGCCGTCGAGGGTGACGTCGTCGAGCGCGGCGATGTCGATCGTCGCGCCGCCGGGAAGTGTTCCCCAGGCGCTGTGGCCGCCGCCGCGGACCATGATCTCGAGCCCTTCCCTGGCGGCGAGCGCGACGGCGGAGCGGACGTCCTCGACCGAGGAGGCGCGCACGATGAGTGCGGGGTCGCCGATGCCGGAATGGAATCGGCGTGCGGCGTCCCAGTCGGGATCGCCGGGACGGATCGCGGAGCCGCCGAGGGCGGCGCTGATGTCGTCGTTGACCATGCGGGGAAGGTACCAGCGGGCTCCGACACCCGACAGGGCCTGTGATCTCCCATCCCACGCATAGCTGCCTCCATAGAAACCTCATAGCTTCACGGCGATGATGGGGGCATGAGCACGCCCCACGCCCCTGCCCTGCTGCGCGCCGACGGATCGCCGGTGCGCGTCCTGGTCGTCGACGACGAGCAGATGCTGACCGACCTCCTCGCCATGGCCCTGAAGATGGAGGGCTGGGAGGTGCGCACCGCCGGCAGCGGCTTCGAGGCGCTGACCGCGGCGAAGGAGTTCCGGCCGGACGCGCTCGTGCTCGACATCATGATGCCCGACCTCGACGGCATGGCCGTGCTGCAGCGCCTGCGCCAGGGCGGCGACGACGTGCCCGTGCTCTTCCTCACCGCGAAGGACGCCGTCTCGGACCGCGTCGCCGGCCTCACCGCGGGCGGCGACGACTACGTCACAAAGCCCTTCAGCCTGGAGGAGGTCGTCGCGCGCCTGCGCGCCCTGATGCGCCGCTCGGGAACGGCGCACTCGGCCGATGCCGAGCCGATCCTGCGCGTGGGAGACCTGAGCCTCAACGAGGACAGCCATGAGGTGATGCGCGACGGCGTCGAGATCGAGCTCACGGCGACCGAGTTCGAGCTGCTGCGCTTCCTGATGCGCAACGAGCGCAAGGTGGTCTCGAAGGCGCAGATCCTCGATCGGGTCTGGAGCTATGACTTCGGCGGCCGCTCGAGCGTCGTCGAGCTCTACATCTCGTACCTGCGCAAGAAGATCGATGCCGGCCGCGAGCCCCTCATCCACACCGTCCGCGGCGTGGGCTACATGATCAAGGCGCCTCAGTGACGGACGCCGTCTCGTCCGCCGCGGATCCCGCCGCGGGGCCCGCGACGGGATCGCCTCGCCGTCACCCGCCGCTGTCGTTCCAGGCGCGGCTGATGCTCACGGTGTTCGGCTTCGTGTCGCTCATCTTCATCGTGGTCGCCGCCGTGACCAGCGTGATGCTGAACGCCTCGCTCGAGGATCGCCTGACGCAGCAGGTTCGCACCATGGTGTCCGAGTCGAAGCCGCTGCTGGTGGGTTCGGAGGCCATGGACGCCGAGGGCACGCTGAGCGTCGCGCAGCTGCCGGCGGGCACGATCCTGATCTTCGAGACCGCCGACGGCACGCTCACCGGGGCGGTCGTCGACGAGCACTACGACACCCAGGCGCTCACCGCGACGCAGCTGAGCGGCCTGCACTTCGGCGCCCGGAGCCTGCCCCGCCAGGATGCCCCGGGCGAGGTCACCGCCGTCGACACCCTGACGGTGCCGCACCTCGGCGAGTTCCGGGTGCTGCACGGGCCGATCCCGGGCGGCTACGCGGTGATGGGCCAGTCGACCGACGACGTCCGCACCACGATCGGCAACCTGCTCACGACCATCACCTTCACCACGGCCGCGGGGCTGTTCGTGCTCGGCGCGGCGATCACGCTGGTGATCCGGCAGGGCCTCAAGCCGCTGCGCACGGTGGCCGCCACCGCGCAGCGCGTCTCGCGCCAGCCGCTCGATCAGGGTGTTGTGCGCATCGAGGAGCGCGTCCCCGCCGAGCAGGCGGATCCGCGCACCGAGTTCGGGCAGGTGGGCGCCGCGCTGAACACGCTGCTCGACCACGTCGACGCCTCGCTGCACGCGCGCCAGCGCAACGAGGAGCGCATGCGCACCTTCGTCGCCGACGCCAGCCACGAGCTGCGCACTCCCCTGGCCTCGATCCGCGGGTACTCGGAGCTGTCGCTGCGCGACCCGTCGCTGTCCGAGATCACGGGGCAGTCGCTCGAGCGCATCCAGGCGCAGTCGATCCGGATGACCGGCCTGGTCGAGGACCTCCTGCTGCTCGCGCGCCTCGACGAGGGCCAGGAGCTCGTCTACGGCGCCGTCGACCTGACGCAGCTCGCCCTCGAGTCGGTGGGCGACCAGCGCGTCGCCGACGCCTCGCACACCATGCGCATCGAGGTGGGCGAGGAGCCGGTGATCGTCGCCGGCGACGCCGCGCGTCTGAACCAGGTGATCGTCAACCTGCTCGCCAATGCCCGCACCCACACCCCGCCGGGCACCACGGTGACCGTGTCGGTGACGCACGAGGGGGCGGGATCGGCGACCCGCGGGGTCCTGCGCGTGCACGACGACGGGCCCGGGATCGATGCGGACCTGCTGCCGGATCTGTTCGCCCGCTTCGCCCGCGCCGACCGCTCGCGCGCCCGCGCGACGGGCGGCACGGGCCTCGGGCTGGCAATCGTGAAGGCGATCGTCGAGGCGCACCACGGCACCATCACGGTGCGCAGCGTCCCCGGCGACACGACCTTCGAGGTCAGCCTCCCGGCCAAGCCCGTCGACCCGGCCGACGCCTGAGCACACGCCCCGGACGCCAGACGGGGTGACGGTCCGAAGACCATCACCCCGTCTGGCGTCACCGGCGGCTGTCGCTCACCGGCTGTGCGCAGGTGTCAGGCGGCGCCGTCGAACATGCTCGTGACGGAGCCGTCGTCGAAGACCTCGCGGATCGCGCGGGCCAGCAGGTCGGCCGCCGACAGCACGGTGAGGCTCGGGAAGCGGCGGTCCTCCGAGATCGGGACGGTGTCGGTGACGACGACCTCGTCGATCGACGAGTCCTGCAGGCGCTCGACAGCCGGCGGGCTGAAGATCGCGTGCGTGGCCGCGACGATGACCTTGCGGGCGCCGTTGGCCTTGAGGGCCTGGGCGGCCTTGACGATCGTGCCGCCGGTGTCGATCATGTCGTCGACGAGGAGGCAGGTGCGACCCTCGACCTGGCCGACGATGTCGTGCACGGTGACCTGGTTGGCGACCTTGGGGTCGCGACGCTTGTGGATGATCGCCAGCGGGGCGCCGAACTCGTCGGCCCACGTGTCGGCGACGCGCACACGACCCATGTCCGGCGAGACGACCGTGAGGGTCTCGCGGTCCTCGCCCACCAGCGACTTCTCGAAGTAGCGCGCGAGGATCGACTTCGCGAACAGGTGGTCGACGGGGCCGTTGAAAAAGCCCTGGATCTGCGCGGCGTGCAGGTCGATGCTCATGATGCGGTCGGCGCCGGCCGTGGCGATGAGGTCGGTGACGAGACGGGCCGAGATCGGCTCGCGGCCGCGGCCCTTCTTGTCCTGGCGCGAGTACGGGTAGTACGGCGCGACGACGGTGATGCGCTTGGCCGACGAGCGCTTGAGCGCGTCGAGCATGATCAGCATCTCCATGAGCCACTCGTTCACGGGGCTGCCGAACGACTGGATGAGGAACACATCGGCGCCGCGCATCGAGGTCTCGAAGCGCGTGTAGATCTCGCCCGAGGCGAAGACCCGGCGCTCGGTCGGGGCGACCTCGATGCCGAGCTGCGCGGCGATCGCGTGAGCCAGCTCCGGGTGGGAGCCGCCGGAGACGACGACGAGGCGCTTCTTGGTCTTCGAGACGATGCCGGGCGCGATGCCCTTCTCGCGCTCGTGGTCGGTGGTCGTCTTGTTCTTGCGCGCCATCGGCTGCCTTACTCTGCGCTCTGGGCCCGCGCCGCGGCGTCTGCCGCTGCGGTTCCCGCTCGGTTCTTCTCGACCCACCCCTCGACATTGCGCTGAGGGGCGACACTGAGGGCGAGGGCACCGGCCGGCACATCCTTGCGGACGACCGCCCCGGCACCGGTCTTCGCTCCGGCACCCAGCTTAACGGGCGCGACGAATACGTTATGAGAGCCCGTGTGCACCTCGTCGCCGATCTCGGTGCGGTGCTTGTGGATGTCGTCGTAGTTGGCGGTGATCGCCCCGGCGCCCAGATTCACGCCGCGACCGATCGTGGTGTCGCCGATGTAGGACAGGTGCGGGACCTTGGATCCCTCGCCGATCTGGGAGTTCTTGATCTCGACGTAGGTGCCCACCTTCGCGCCCGCTGCCAGCTCGGCTCCCGCGCGCAGGTACGCGTAGGGGCCGACGTTCGCGCCGGCGCCGATCACGGCGAGCGTCGCGTCGGCACGACGGATGACCGCATTCTCACCGACCTCGCAGTCGACGAGCGAGGTGTCGGGGCCGATCTTGGCGCCCTCGGCAACCGTGGTGGCCCCCAGGATGTGCGTGTTGGGCAGGATCGTGACGTCCTGCGCGAGCGTGGCGGTGTCATCGATCCAGGTCGTCGCCGGATCCTGGATCGTGACGCCCTGGCGCTGCCAGTGGTTCACGATGCGCGCGTTGAGGATGGCCGCGGCCTCCGACAGCTGCACGCGGTCGTTCACCCCCAGCGCGATGCGGGCGTCGCGGGCGGCGCGCGCCGCGACCTGGCGACCGGCGGCGCGCAGCAGCCGCACGACGTCGGTCAGGTACATCTCGCCCTGCGCGTTGGCCGTGGTGACCTGGGCGAGGCTGTCGCGCAGCGAGGCCGCACGGAAGACGTAGACGCCGGCGTTGATCTCGGCGACCGCGGCCTCCTCGTCCGACGCGTCCTTCTGCTCGACGATGCGCGCCACCGAGCCGTCGGCGTCGCGGATCACGCGGCCGTAGCCGGTGGGATCATCGAGCGTGGCGCTCAGCAGCGTGGCCTCGGCGGCGGTGCTGCGGTGCTCGTCGAGCAGAGCGGCGAGGGTGTCGACGTCGAGCAGCGGAACATCGCCCGAGAGCACGAGCACGTCGCCGTCGAACCCGTCGGGCAGGGCCTGGACCGCGAGCTGCACGGCGCGGCCGGTGCCGGGGATCTCGTCCTGGTCGACGGCCTCGACGCCCGGGATGTCCTCGAGCACCTGGACCACGCGGTCGCGCTCGTGGCGCACGACGACGCGCACGTCCGACGCAGGCAGCTGCTGCGCCGTGTGCAGCACGTGCCCCAGCAGCGTGCGCCCGCCGATGGGGTGCAGAACCTTGGGCAGGGACGAGCGCATGCGGGTTCCCTGGCCTGCGGCGAGGATGACGATCGCGAGCGCGGTGTTATCGGTCATGCTCCGCCACCAGGATTCGAACCTGGTCCTCACAGCTCCAAAGGCTGTCGTGCTGCCGTTACACCATGGCGGAAGAACGCCGTCAGACGCTCGGGGTCCAGTCTGCCATTCGCGGTCGGTGCTCGCCGGAACCCCCGATCGCGTGGAACGCGCCGGCGGCGCGCACGGGGATAATGAGCGCATGACATCCGAGACGGACGAGGTCGACCGCATCGTCGGCGCGTGGGCGCAGCAGCGCCCCGACCTCGACTTCTCGCCCATGGAGGTCCTCTCCCGCGTCGACCGGCTCTCCCGCCACCTCGACCGCGCCCGGCGAGAGGCGTTCCGGCGCACCGACATCGAGCCCTGGGAATGGGATGTCCTCTCGGCGCTGCGCCGCTCCGGCGACCCGTATCAGCTCAGCCCGAAGCAGCTGCTGCAGCAGACCCTCGTCTCGAGCGGCACGATGACCAACCGGATCGACCGGCTCGTCGGGCGCCGTTTTGTGCGCCGCGAGGCCGATCCGGGTGACGGGCGCAGTGTGCTGGTCACGCTGACGGACGAGGGCCGGATCCGGGTGGATGCGGCGATCACGCGCCTGATGGACGCCGAGGCCGTGCTGCTGGGCACGCTGAACGGGTCGGAGCGCGACCGCCTGGCGACCCTGCTGCGCCGACTCAGCCTCGGCTTCGACACGGCGCCCCCGGCCTGAGCCGACCGCCGCTCAGATCAGGCCGGCGCCGTCCGGCGCGTCGATGGCGTCACCGCGCCGCGCGGCCTTCCCGGCTCAGCTGAGCGCGTCGAGGGCCGCGGGGTCGGCGCCGGCGGCGAGCAGGCGGTCGCGCATCGCGGCGCCGGCGAGGTCGTAGGCGCGATCCTCGCCGCTGAGCAGCGAGCGGGCGTTCGCCTCGGTGAAGTACGCGAGCAGCTCGAAGGCCAGGCGCTCCGGGTCGGCGCCGGCCGTCAGCTCGCCCGACGAGGCGGCGTGCCGCAGCTGGGCCTCGACGTACCCCCGCCACAGCGCCTGCCACCGCCGCACCTCGTCGCGCACCGGCCCCGGCTTCGAGTCGACGTCGGCGCTGATCGCCGAGAAGAAGCAGCCGCCGGTGAACACCCGCTCGCGGGAGTAGTCGAGAACACCCTGGAGCAGCG
Source organism: Microbacterium phosphatis (assembly GCF_049177115.1). GTDB lineage: Bacteria > Actinomycetota > Actinomycetes > Actinomycetales > Microbacteriaceae > Microbacterium > Microbacterium phosphatis. The sequence continues at coordinate 2,123,005 of NZ_CP185370.1, forward strand.
CGGCGACGCGGCCGGCGCCGTGGGGCCGGGCACGAGCCGGTTCGACGACGCGCAGCCGGAACACCTCGGCGGCGGTCGCCACGGTCGCGAGCTGCAGCGCCTCCTTGCCGCGGAACAGCGTCGCGATGCTGCTCTTGCTGTGACCGGACACCTCGGAGAGACGCCCGAAGCTGAGCCCGTCGAGCCCCTCGACCGACGCGAGGTCGGCGGCATGGCCGAGGATCACCCTCCGGGAGGCATCGCCTCGCGCCCGTCGCCCGTCGGCCGTTGTGGTCTCCATGGCCCCAGTATACGAACGGTCGTGCGTTTTGATCCGGAAGGGTCTACATTTACACACGATCGTACGTAAACATCCTTCGAGGAGCCGTTATGGATCGCTTCACCCCCGCCCGCGCCGGCCTTCGCGCGGCCGCACTCGTCCCCGCACTGGGCAGCCGGATCGCCCTGCGGATGTTCTTCACGACCCAGCCCCGGATGCCGCTCCGCCCCGACGAGGAGGCCACCGACCTCGTCGCGCGCCGCCGCGCGATCACGGTGCGCGGCGAGCGCGTCGTCACCTACACGTGGGGTGCCGGAGTCGATGCCGCGCTGCTCGTGCATGGCTGGCGCGGCCGCTCCGCGCAGTTCGCGCCGCTCGTGCGCGAGCTCGTCGCCGAGGGCTTCCGCGTCGTCGCCTTCGATGCGCCCAGCCACGGCGCCTCGACGGGGCGGCGCACCGACATCCGCGACTGGCTGGACGCGATCCGGCAGCTGGAGAGCCTCGAGGGCCCCTTCCACCTGCTCGCCGGCCACTCGTTCGGCGCGCTGGCGGCGCTCACGGCCGCGCGCGAGGGCGTGTCCGCCGATGCCGTCGCGGCGCTCTCGGGCGCCGGCTCCCCCGCCGTGTTCATCGACCGGTTCGCGGACCTGGCCTCTATCCCCGAGCGGGTGCGGCGCCGGTTCCCGCGCGACTTCGCGCGCCGCATCGGCGAGAGCACGGCATCCGCCGCGCGCCGCTACGACGCGGTCGCCCATCCCCTGCCGAGCCACGTCGCCCTGCTCGCGGTGCACGACACCGGCGACCGCCAGGTGCCGCTCGCGGCCTCCGAGTCGCTGGTCGCCGCACACGGCGACCGCGCGCGGCTGGTGCGCACCGCGGGCTGGGGCCACGGGCGGATCCTCGGTGCCGGCCCGCTGCTCGACGCGGTGGTCGCGCTGGCGCGCGGCGGCCTCGCGGCCGTCGACGCCGCCCGCTCCGCCGAAGCCGAGGCCGGAGCCGGAGCCGGAGCCGAGATCAGCCGATCGACTCCGTGAGCTCGAACCAGCGCTCCTCGGCGGCCTCGATCTCGCTCTGCAGCGCCGAGATGGCCTCCATCTCGCGCCCGAGGCCGGCATAGTCCGCCTGGTCGTGATCGGCCAGGGCCGTCCGCGCCTTGTCGACCTGCTGGCTGAGCTTCGCGATCCTGCGCTCGAGGGCGGTGATCTCCTTCTGCGCGGTGCGCAGCTCGGCGCCCTGCAGGCCCGCGGTCGCCACCGCCTGGGCGACCGCCGACTTCGCGGGCGTGTTCTGCTCGAGCTGGCGCAGCTTCAGGTACTCGTCGACCCCGCCGGGCAGGTGACGCAGCCGTCCCCCTTCGCCCTCGGGCCCCCGCAGGATCGCGTACTGGTTGTCGGTGACCCGCTCGAGGAAGTACCGGTCGTGGCTCACCACGATGAGCGTCCCGGGCCAGGAGTCGAGCAGATCCTCCATCGCCGCCAGCATGTCGGTGTCGAGATCGTTGGTCGGCTCATCCAGGATCAGCACGTTGGGCTGATCGAGCAGGATCAGCAGCAGCTGCAGCCGGCGCTTCTGGCCGCCCGAGAGATCCTTGACCGGCGTCGAGAGCTGCGCGCTCGAGAAGCCCATGCGCTCGAGCAGCTGGCCGGGCGTGAGCTCGGTCGCCTTCGACCCGGACCCGAACGCATAGGTGGTGCGCAGGCTCGCGATCACCACGCGCACCGGGTCGTTCATGTGCTCCTCGAGCTCGTCGAGGCGCTGCGTGAGGGTGGCGACCTTGACGGTCGTGCCGCGCTTGACGCGGCCCGTCGTCGGCTCGACGGTGCCCGAGATCAGGCTGAGCAGCGTCGACTTGCCCGCGCCGTTGACACCGAGGATGCCGGTGCGCTCGCCGGGCGCCAGGCGCCACTCGACGTGCTCGATCACCTTCTTCTCGCCGTAGGAGACGGACACGTCCAACAGATCGACGACGTCCTTGCCGAGACGCGAGACCGCCAGCGACGACAGCTCGGTCTTGTTGCGGATCTCGGGGACGTCCTCGATCAGCTGGTTCGCGGCGTCGATACGGAACTTGGGCTTCGAGGTGCGCGCGGGAGCGCCGCGGCGCAGCCAGGCGAGCTCCTTGCGAGCGAGGTTCTGGCGACGCTGCTCGATCGCGGCGGCCTGGCGGTCGCGCTCGACGCGCTGCAGGATGTACGCGGCGTAGCCGCCCTCGAAGGGGTCGACGATGCGGTCGTGGACCTCCCACGTCATCGTGCAGACCTCGTCGAGGAACCAGCGGTCGTGGGTGACGGTGAGCAGGCCACCGGCGTTCGGCGCCCATCGTTTCTTCAGGTGGGCGGCGAGCCACGCGATGGCCTCGACGTCGAGGTGGTTCGTGGGCTCGTCGAGCGCGAGGACGTCCCAGTCCCCGGCGAGCAGCGCCGCCAGGGCGACGCGGCGGCGCTGTCCGCCCGAGAGCGTGCCGAGCTTCGCATCCCACGGCAGGTCGGTGAGCAGCCCCGCGATGACGTCGCGCACCTTCGGGTCGCCGGCCCAGACGTGCTCGGGGATGTCGCCCACCACGGCACCGCCGATCGTGAGGTCGTCATCCAGCGTGTCCGCCTGATCCAGGACGCCGATCGTCACCCCGCCGCGGACGGTCACGCGACCCCCGTCGGGCTCCTTGATGCCCGCCAGCATGCCGAGCAGGCTCGACTTGCCATCGCCGTTGCGGCCGACGATGCCGATGCGGTCGCCCTCGTTCACGCCCAGCGAGACGGAATCGAAGACCACCTTGGTCGGGTATTCGAGGTGCAGGGACTCGGCCCCCAGAAGATGCGCCATAAGGGTTCCCAGCGTATTCGAGCGCGCCTGGGGGGTTGTCCGGGCCGGGCCCGCGGTCGGCCTGTCACACGCCGAGACGGCGCCTGGTCATATCTGCAGGCCCGCGACCTCGTGTGGCCCCGCCCTATCCGACCGAGAAGTGAGGACCGAGATGACTGAACACATCCTGCAGCCAGAGGCGCAGGCATTCGCCGACGCGGCCGCCCAGCCGCCCACGCTCGTCGAGCGCGGCGTCGACGGCGCGCGTCGACTGCTCGACGAGGTGCAGGCGGCCCCCGTGCCGCTGCCGGACATCGCCGACGAATGGCACACCGTGCCCGCCGAGGTCGGCGAGGTGCGAGTCCGCGTGGTGAAGCCCCGGAACGCGGAGGGGATCCTCCCCGTGGTGCTGTACGTGCACGGCGGGGGCTGGGTGCTGGGAAACGCGGGCACCCACGACCGCCTGGTGCGCGAGCTGGCCGTCGGGGTCGACGCCGCGGTGGTCTTCGTCGAATACGACCGCTCCCCCGAGGCGCGGCATCCCGTCGCCGTCGAGCAGGCCTATGCCACCGCCCGGTGGATCGGGGCGAACGCCGAGGCGCTGGGGGTCGACGCCTCCCGGCTGGCCATCGCGGGCGATTCGGTGGGCGGGAACATGGCCACCGTCGTCGCGATCCTCGCGAAGCGACGGGGCGACGTCCGCTTCGTCCACCAGTCGCTCTACTACCCCGTCACCGACGCCGGCATGGACACCGCCAGCTACACCGAGTTCGCCGAGGGATTCCACCTGCGGGCCGACGCGATGGCCTGGTTCTGGGACTGCTATCTGCCCGACGTGGACGCGCGCGCCGATGTGACCGCGTCTCCCCTGCGCGCCCCGCTCGACGAGCTCGCCGGGCTGCCGGAGACCTTCCTCATCGTGGACGAGAACGATGTCCTCCGCGACGAGGGCGAGGCGTACGGGCGCAAGCTCATCCGGGCCGGCGTGCGCACCACCCTGGTGCGCTACGACGCGACGATCCACGACTTCATGATGCTCAACCCGCTGCGTCCGTCCGCCGCCACGTTCGCGGCGGTCGCCCAGGCGATCGACGTCCTCCGCACGGCGCTGCGCGCCTGATCCTCCGCCCCCTCTCTCCCCCGAACCGAAAGGCAAGACCATGAACGATCAGAATCCCACCATCGTCCTCGTGCACGGCGCCTTCGCCGAGTCCGCCCCCTGGGACGCCGTGATCTCCCGCCTGCACCACGCCGGCATGCGCGTCGTCGCCGCCGCCAACCCGCTGCGCAGCCTGGCCGGCGACGCCGCCTACGTGCGCGACATCGTCGGATCCATCGGCGGTCCCGTTGTGCTCGTCGGGCATTCGTACGGCGGCCTCGTCATCACGGAGGCCGCCGCCGAGAACCCCGCCGTCGTCGGCCTCGTGTACGCCTCCGCGTTCGCGCCCGACACCGGCGAGAGTGCGTTCAGCCTGTCGACGAGCGCTCCCGGCAGCACGCTCGGCGACGCACTCGCCGCCTATCCCGTCGCCACCGGCGGCAACGAGTTCGCGATCCGCGCGGAGGCGTTCCACACCCAGTTCGCGGCCGACGTGCCCGAGGCCCGGGCCGCACTGATGGCGGCGACGCAGCGCCCCGTCACCCAGGCGGCCCTGTCCGAGGGGCTGCCGACCGCGCGACCGGCGTGGAAGGACATCCCCTCCTGGCACGTCTTCGGCGACCAGGATCGCAACATCCCCGTCGAGGTGTTCCGGGCCGGCGCCGAACGGGCCGGGGCACGCGAGGCGCACGAGGTGGCCGGAGCATCCCACGCGATCAGCGTTTCGCGGCCCGACGCGGTCGCGGCCACGATCGCCGCGGCCGCGCGCGCCGTCGCGGGCGCGCCCGTCGCGTGACACCCGTCGCCGCTTCCGACGACTCCCACGGCCAGAAGGGCCGCCCGGTCGATGACCGGGCGGCCCACCTGCGGATCCGCGGGCTCCGATCCGGCCGTCAGCGGCCCGGGCGCCCCGTGAAGCGGTCCATCGACGAGTAGACGTGGAACACGCGATCGGCGATCAGGTCCCATGCCCGCGTGGGCAGGACGCCGCGCAGGGCCATCGCGAGCTTCACGGTCCAGGGCTTCATCACCACGGCGCGCCCCGCGCGCATGCCGCGCCAGGCCGCATCGACCGCCCGCCCGGGCGTCATGATCGGGGTCAGCAGCGGGCCGCGGGCGCCGGCGAACATGCCGGTCGAGACGTAGCTCGGGCAGAAGGTGGTCACCGCGACGTGCCGGGCACCGCCGCGCACGAGCTCGAGCCGCAGCGACTCGCTCCAGCCGATCATCGCCCACTTCGAGGCGGCGTAGACGCTCATGTTCGGGTTGGCGAGCGTGCCGGCCGCGGAGGCGACGTTGAGGATCCGCTTCGGTCGCGCCGTGTCCGCCATCATCGCGGGCAGCACCTCGCGCGTCAGCCACATGGGCGCCAGCGTGTTCACCCGCATCGTCCCCTCGATGTCGCGCTCGGCGGTGTGCTCCCAGAACGGCGCCCCGCGCACCACCCCCGCGTTGTTGATCAGGATGTCCGGGGATCCGACCTCCGCCACCGTCCGGGCCATCCCCGCGCGCACCCCATCGAGGCGGGAGATGTCCGCGGCGATCGTCGCGATGGTCAGCCCCGGGCGCTCCAGCGCCGCGGCGAGCGCGGCGAGCGCCGGCTCGTCGACATCCCACAGCGCGAGCGCGGCGGCTCCCTCGGCCGCGGCGCGGCGGGCATAGAGCTCGCCCATCCCGCGGGCGGCGCCCGTGACCAGCACGGTCGCACCGCTGACGGGGTCGGTCGGGGTCGGTGACGTCATCGTCGGGCCTCCTCGGATCGGCTGCTGGTCAGCCTAGGGGCGCGTCCGGGCTCCGCTCGACGACGAGGGCCGCCCGGTTCGCGAACCGGGCGGCCCTCGCGCAGCGGATCCGAGGATCCCCCGCGGGTCAGAACGACTTCACGATCTCCAGCAGGCTCGGGACGTTGGCGTACGCCTCGAGAGCGTTCTCCTTCGTCACGATGACCGGGTCGAGCAGGTAGGCGGGAACGACCTTCACGCCGTTGTCGTACTGCTCGGTGTCGTTGACGTCGACCTCCTCGCCGGCCTGCAGCTGACCGATCATCTTGATGGTCTGCTCGACGAGCAGGGTGGTGTCCTTGTTGATCGTGGAGAACTGGCGGCCCTCCATGATCCAGCGCACCGACTCGGCCTCCGAGTCCTGACCGGTCACGACCGGCTGCTTCTTGCCCGCCTGCTCGACCGAGGTCAGGATCGCGCGGGCGAGCGTGTCATTGGGCGAGAGCACGCCGTCGAGCTCCTTGTCGCCGTACGTCGAGGTGAGCAGGCCGTCCATGCGCTCCTGCGCGTTCTCGGGCAGCCAACCCTGCGTCGCGGTCTGACCGATCTCGGTCTGCCCCGACCCCACGACCAGCGTGCCGTCGTCGATCTTCGGCTGGAGGACCTCCATGGCGCCGTTGAAGAACACGGCCGAGTTGGCGTCGTCGGGCGAGCCCGAGAACAGCTCGATGTTGTACGGGGCGTCGTGACCGGCCAGCTGGTCGAGCCCGTCGAGCAGCGCCTGCCCCTGCAGCTGACCGACCTTGAAGTTGTCGAACGCGACGTAGAAGTCGACGGCCTCGGTGTTCTCGATGAGACGGTCGTAGGCGATGACGTAGGCGCCTGCATCGCGCGCCGCCTCGACCTGGGTGGAGAGCTGCTTGCCGTCCTTCGCGCCGATGACGATGACCTTCGCCCCGGACGTCACCATCGCCTGGATCTGGTTCTGCTGCTCGGCGACGGTGTTGCTGGCGGGGGCGTACTGCACGTCGGGGACGAACCCGGCCTCCTCGAGACCCTTCTCGAACAGGTCGCCCGCGAGCACCCAGTTCTCGCTGGTCTTGTCGGGCAGCGCGACGCCGATGCGCGATCCGGCCTCGAAGCCGGCCGGCGCCTCGGTGTCACCGGGCTCGGCGCCGCCCCCGTCGCCGCCCCCGCGCTCCGAGGTGCAGCCGGTCAGGCCGATCGCCAGCGCGGCGAAGGCCGCGACGGCGGTGAAAGCGATCTTCTTCATGTGGTTGCCACTTTCTGTGTTGGGACGAGGTCGCGGCTCAGCGGCGAGCCACGGTCTCCTTGCTTCCCGCCGCGTCAGCGCCGGTGGGAGTCGTGAAGTCGTCGAACGCGCCGGCCGAGGCGCGACGACGGCTGAGGATGAGGCCCGTGATGGAGGGCCGGCCCTGCTGCTTGTTCCAGACGTCGATGCCGACGGCGACGAGCAGCACCAGGCCCTTGATCATCGACACCTGCGAGGCGTCGACGCCGAGCAGCGAGAGGCCGTTGTTGAGGAAGGCCATCACGAGACCGCCGATGATCGATCCGATCACCGTGCCGATGCCGCCCGACACGGCCGCCCCGCCGATGAACACGGAGGCGATGGCGTCGAGCTCCCAGCCGTTGCCGTCCTGGGGGCCGGAGGCGGTGGCGCGGGCCACGTAGATCATGCCGGCGATGGCCGCCAGGATCGACATGTTCATCATCACGAAGAAGTCGACCCGGCGATCCTTCACGCCCGACAGCCGCGCCGCCTGGCGGTTGCCGCCGACCGCGTAGATGTGGCGGCCGGCGACCGTGCTGTTCGTGACGAACGAGTACGCCACCACCAGCACGAGCAGGATGATGCCGGACACGGGGAAGCTGGTGCCCTCGCGCCCGGTGGCGAACATCCACCCGGCCCAGAGGATCACGCCGGCCAGCACGGCCATCTTCACCAGGCTGACCCACAGCGGCGCCTTCGCGGCGCCCATCTTGGCCTGGATGCGGCGCAGGCGCAGCTCGTTGAACACGATCCACGCGACCCCGAGCAGGGCGAGGATCATCGTGGGCACGTTGAACGGCAGCGGCAGGGCGACCTCCGGCAGGTAGCCGGCGCCGATGTAGACGAACTCGCGCGGCACCGAGATGGTCTGCGAGTCGCCGATCCACTGGTTCGCACCGCGGAAGAAGAGCATGCCGGCGAGGGTCACGATGAACGCGGGCACGCCGACGACCGCGACCCACAGTCCGTGCCACAGGCCCACGACCGCACCCACCACGAGGCCGAGGACGATGGCCAGCGGCCACGCGATGTTCCACTCGGACATCGCCATCGCGACGATGATGCCGACGAACGCCGCGACCGATCCCACCGACAGGTCGATGTGGCCCATGATGATCACCATCACCATGCCGATCGCCAGGATCAGGATGTACGAGTACTGGTTGACGACGTTGATCAGGTTGCCGCTCGAGAGCGTGAGGCCGCCGGTGAGCACCTGGAACAGCAGGATGATCACGATCAGCGCGCCGAGGATGCCGAACTGGCGCGAGACGGACGTGCCCGTGCCGAACATCGTGCGGATGTCGCTGAGGCGGAATCCGCCGCTCTCACCCGGGGTCGGGGTCTGGTTCGTGGTCATTTCGTCTCGCTTTGCTCGCTCAATGCGGCGCATGCTCTGCCGCCTTCTGGTTCAGGGAGGTCATGCTGCGCATCAGCGCCTCGGGGGTCGCGTCGGCGGCGTCGAGGCAGTCGGTGATCCGGCCCTCGAACACCGTGTAGATCCGGTCGGAGATGCCGAGCAGCTCGGGCAGCTCGCTGGAGATCACGATCACGCCCTTGCCGCTGGCCGCGAGCTCGTTGATGATCTGGTAGATCTCGTACTTCGCGCCGACGTCGATGCCGCGGGTGGGCTCGTCGAGGATCAGCAGATCCGGATCCGTGAACATCCACTTGGCCAGGACGACCTTCTGCTGGTTCCCGCCCGAGAGGGTCGAGACGCCGACCTCGACGCTCGGCGTCTTGATCCGCAGCGCGCGACGGTAGTCCTCGGCGACGGTGTGCTCGAGCCGCTCGTCGACGACGCCGCGGCGGGCGATCTTGGAGAGCTTCGCCGACACCGTCGAGCGCTTGATCGTGTCGAGCAGGTTCAGCCCGAGCACCTTGCGGTCCTCGCTGACGTACGCGAGGCCGTGCCGGATCGCGGTGGGGACGTCGACGAGCTCGATCTCGGCGCCGTCCTTGACGATCGTGCCGGACACGTACTCGCCGTAGGAGCGCCCGAAGATGCTCATGGCGAGCTCGGTGCGCCCGGCGCCCATGAGGCCCGCGAGGCCGACGACCTCGCCGCGGCGCACCGTGAGGCTCGACCCCTTCACCACGAAGCGCTCGCTGACGGTCGGGTGGCGCACGACCCAGTCGCGCACCTCGAAGAACACCTCGCCCGGGTGCGACTCGCGATCCGGGAACCGACTCTCGAGCGAGCGGCCCACCATGCCCCGGATGATCCGGTCCTCGTTGATCTCGCCGCGCCCGATGTCGAGCGTCTCGACCGGGCGGCCGTCGCGGATGATCGTGATCTCGTCGGCGATCTGCTCGATCTCGTTGAGCTTGTGGCTGATGATGATCGACGCGATGCCGCGGCCCTTCAGGTCGCGGATCAGGCCGAGCAGGTGCTGCGAGTCGTTCTCGTTGAGCGCGGCGGTGGGCTCGTCGAGGATCAGCAGCTGGACGTCCTTGTTCAGCGCCTTGGCGATCTCGACCAGCTGCTGCTTGCCGACGCCGAGGGCCTTGATCTGCGTGTCCGGGTCGTCGTGCAGCCCCACGCGCGCCAGCAGCTCGACCGCGCGCGCCCGTGCCGTGCGCCAGTCGATCGCGATGCCGGATGTCACCTCGTTGCCGAGGAAGATGTTCTCGGTGATCGAGAGCTCGGGGATGAGGGCGAGCTCCTGGTGGATGATCGCGATGCCCGCCGCCTCGCTCGCCCGGATGTCGCGGAAGCGCATCTCCTCGCCGCCCAGCAGGATGTCGCCGGTATACGTGCCGTAGGGGTACACCCCGGAGAGCACCTTCATCAGGGTCGACTTGCCCGCGCCGTTCTCGCCGCAGATGGCGTGGATCTCGCCCGCGCGCACCGTGAGGCTCACGTGCGCGAGGGCCTTGACGCCCGGGAACTCCTTCGAGATGTCGCGCATCTCGAGGATCGGCGGGGACGCCGCGTACACGGCTTCGGAAGTGCTCACATCGACCTCGCTGTCTGGGCCACCCGCAGTGCGGAACTCCCCTCATCGGGAGGACCTCGCCATCGAGGTTTGTGACCGTTCACATTCGAGACATCATGGTGCCCCGGCCGGGCCGGGCTGTCAAGGGTCCTCCGGTCAGCGACGACCGGAGGCGCCCGACGGCTCGGGCGCGAGGGCGGCGCTCGAGGCGCGCGCGACGAGCTGAGGCTCCAGCAGGCCGAGCGACGGGAGCTTCTCGCCGCGGATGCCCGCCAGCAGCAGCTCGACCGCCCGCCGGCCGAGCTCGCGGAAGTCCTGGTGGACCGTCGTGAGGGGCGGCCACACGTGCGGCGCGACGGGGATGTCGTCGAAGCCCACCACGCTGATGTCGCGTGGGACATCCAGGCCCGCGTCGCGGAAGCCGTGCATCAGACCGATGGCCATCAGATCGTTGGCCGCGAACACCGCGGTGAACCCGCCGCGTCGGGCGAGCTCGCGCCCGGCGAAATGGCCGAAGTCGGCCGTCCAGTCGCCGCGGATCGGCGCGATCGTCGGGAGGTCGGCGTCCAGCAGCGCGTCGAGGTAGCCGCGCATACGCGATTCGGCCTCGATCCAGTCCTGCGGACCGGCCAGGTGCACGATGTCGCGGTGGCCCAGCTCGATGAGATGGGCGGTGGCGAGCCGGGCGCCCTCGACCTGATCCGCCGCGAGCCGCTGCTCGGTCGCCCCGGACGCGGTCTGCAGGCTGACGTAGGGCACGTCGATCCGCATTCCCTGCAGGGCATGGAACACGCGCAGCTGCGGCGCGAGCACCACGATGCCGGCCACCTGCTCGCGCAGCAGCTGGCGCACGGCCGTCTCGATGGCCTCGGGCGTGGTCGCCGGCAGGTTCACGGTCGAGACCGAGTACCCCTGGGTGCGGGCCGCCTCCTCGATCGCGGCGATGGACGAGGCGGGGCCGAACTCTCCGATGCTCGCCGAGAGCACACCCAGCGTGTTGGAGCTGCGGGTGACGAGGGCACGAGCGGCGAGGTTCGGCCGGTAGTCGAGCTCGGAGATCGCGTCGAGCACCCGCTGCTTCGTCTCGGGCCGGATGCTCGGATGGTCGTTCAGGACGCGCGAGACCGTCTGGTGCGACACCTCCGCCAGGCGCGCGACATCGCGGATGCTCGGCATGCGCGAACGCTCACTCGCCTGATCCACGGGTGCTCCTGACTGCCCTCATCGCGCGGCTCCGGCGCCGGCGCGACCCGCCGCATCGGGTGCGGCGGTGAGGTGTGCACGTTCACACCTCGTCCCCTCATTATGCCGGGTGGGGCTCCCGACTCCGGACGCGGGGTCCGCCGGGCTCACCGGCCACGCGCAGATGCCGGGGCGCCGCGGCCCGCTGCAGCAGCGCGAACGCGCCGTCGAGGACCAGGGCGAGCGCCGCCACCGCCAGCGCGCCGCCGAGCACCTGATCGAACCGGCGCAGGGCGATCCCCTGGATGATGTCGTAGCCGAGACCCCCCAGCCCCACGTACGCGGCGAGGGTCACGGTGGCCACGACCTGCAGCACCGCCGACCTCAGGCCCGCGACAAGGAGCGACATCCCCAGAGGCACCTCGACCCGCCACAGGATCTGGGCCTCGCTCATCCCCTGCGCACGCGCCGCGTCGATGGTCGGGCGGTCGATCGCCTCGAGCCCCGCGTACGCACCGGCGAGGATCGGCGGGATGGCCAGCAGCACAAACGCCACGAGCGCGGCCGCGGGCTTCTGCGTGACCCCCATCAGCAGCACCAGCAGCAGGATCAGCCCGAACGACGGGATCGCGCGCGCGGCGCCCGAGAGGCCGACCGCGATCTCCCTGCCGCGCCCGGTGTGCCCGATCGCCCAGCCGGCCGGGATGGCCACGACCGCGGCGATCGCCACGGAGGCGAACGTGTAGCCGAGGTGCGCGAGCAGCGCCTGCGGCAGGGGGTGCGACCCGGTGAGCCGCTCGGTCGAGAACAGCCAGGCGAAGGCCTCCAGCAGCAGGTTCATGCGCGACGCGCCTTCGCCCAGGGCAGCAGGAGGCGGCCCGCCAGCACCAGCAGCAGGTCGACGACGAGGGCCACCACGGCCACCGCCACGACCCCCGCGAAGATCTCCTCGACGATGCGCCGCTGGAACCCGTTGGTGAACAGGTAGCCGAGATTCGTCACCCCGATGAGGATCCCGACGGTCGCCAGCGCCACCGTGCTCACCGCGGCCACGCGCAGGCCCGCGAGGATCACGGGGCCCGCCAGCGGCAGCTCCACGCCCCAGAAGCGCCGGGCGGGGCCGTAGCCGAGCGCGACGGCCGCGCGACGCACGTCGCCGTCGACCGCGTCGAAGCCGTCGGCCACCGCGCGCACCAGGATCGCCACGGCGTAGATCGTGAGCGCCAGCACCAGGTTCAGCTCGCTGAGCGCGCTGATCCCGAACACGACCGGCAGCAGCGGCAGCAGCGCGAGCGACGGCAGGGTGTACAGCAGCCCCGTGATCGCGATCACCGGGCCCCGCACGGCACGCCAGCGGTGCGCGACCCAGCCGAGCGGCAGCGCGACGAGCAGCCCCCACAGGATCGGCGGCAGGCTCTGGCGCAGGTGCTCGAGGGTGAGCGACAGGATCAGCCCCAGGTTGTCGAGGACCCAGGTCATCCGCGCAGGACCCCCTGCACCCGCCCGGAGCCGTCGACCACGACCGTGCCGTCGGGCGTCTGGCGCAGCGACAGCTCGCGGCGGCCCCCGGCGACGCCGACGAAGTCGGCCACGAAGTCGTCGGCGGGCGAGGCGAGGATCTCGGCGGGCGCGCCCTGCTGCACGATCCGGCCACCCGTCGCCAGGATCACCACCTCGTCGCCGAGCAGGAAGGCCTCATCGACGTCGTGCGTGACGAACAGGATGGTCTTGCCCAGCTCGGACTGCAGGCGCAGGAGCTCGTGCTGCAGCTCGCGGCGCACGATCGGATCGACCGCGCCGAACGGCTCGTCCATCAGCAGGATGTTCGGGTCGGCCGCGAGCGCCCGGGCGACGCCGACGCGCTGCTGCTGGCCGCCGGAGAGCTGCCCCGGGTAGCGGTAGGCGAGCTTCGCGTCGAGCCCGACGGTGGTCATGAGCTCGAGCGCGTGCTCGCGCGCCGCCCGGCGCGGCACACCGTTCAGCACGGGAACGGTGGCGACGTTGTCGATGACGCGCACGTGCGGCAGGAGGCCCGCCTGCTGCATGACGTACCCGACTCCGCGCCGCAGCGCGACCGGATCCTTCCGGAGCACGTCCTCGTCGTCGATCAGCACGGCGCCCGCCGACGGGTCGACCATGCGGTTCACCATGCGCAGCAGCGTGGTCTTTCCCGACCCGGACGAGCCCAGCAGCACAACGGTGCGATGCGAGGGGACGACGAGGCTGACGTCGTCGACCGCGACCGTGCCGTCGGGGTACTCCTTGCGGACGTGTCGGAACTCGATCCCCACGGTCAGTGGATCACGGTCACGGCGTCGCCGAACGCGACGTAACCCGAGAAGTCGGCCCCCACGCGCTCGATCGCCCCGGCGAACGGCGTCGGGTAGCTCCAGGCGGCGTCGACCGATTCGTCGTGCTGGTCGCCCTGGCTGTGCCGCAGCGTCCAGTACTGGCACTCGCCCTTCCAGGGGCAGGTGTACGGCGTCGGGCTGGAATGGAACATCGAGCGGTTCAGGGTGTCCGGCGGGAAGTACCGGTTGCCCTCGATCTCGATGATCCGATCGTCCGGGGAATCCGCGACCACGTGGTCGCGCCAGAGTGCGCGCATGGTGCGAGGGTAACCCCGGGTGCCGACATCCGGCACCCGGGGACCCGTCACATCCGGCGAACTCCTATCCGGCGGAGAGCGATCCGGCGAACTCGGATCAGGCCAGCTCGAGCGAGACCGTCACGTACGAGTGCGCGGGAAGGTCGACCTCGAGGCCGCGATCGGTGCGCCGCACACCCGCGTGGTCGGCCGGCGCCACGGCGTCGGGCGACGAGGGCGTGTTGTGCGCGTTCAGCTCGCCCGCGCCCAGGATCCTCGCCGAGAAGCCCGCCACGGCGCGACCGCGCAGGTCGAGCTGGACGGTGCGGTCCTCGTCCGCCGAGAGGTTCGACAGCGACACGAGCGCCGCGTCGTCCTTGGTCGAGGCCGAGGCCGACACCAGCGGCAGCTCGCGCCCGTCGGCGGTGAGCGTCGGGACGTCGCGCAGGTTCACATCGAGCGAGGCGGCATCGTGGTGGCCGGCGTTCATCGCGAACACGTGGTACGTCGGCGTCAGCACGAGCGCGTTCGTGTCGGGGTCGGTGAGGATCATCGCCTGCAGCACGTTGACCGTCTGCGCGATGTTCGTCATGACCACGCGGTCGGCGTGCGCGTGGAACGCGTCGAAGTGGGTCGACGCCACGAGCGCGTCGCGCAGGGTGTTCTGCTGGTACAGGAACCCGGGGTTGGTGCCCTCCTCGACGTTCCACCAGGTGCCCCACTCGTCGACGACGAGGCCGACCTTGCGGTACGGGTCGTAGCGATCCATGACCGTGGTGTGGCGCGACAGCAGCTCGCGCATGCGGTGCGCGCGCGACAGCGTCAGGTACCACTCATCCTCGCTGAACGAGGTGGCGGTGCCCTTGTCGGCCCAGTCGCCGCTCATCGTGTAGTAGTGCAGCGACAGCGCCTGGTACGGGTTCGGCGCGGCGTCCGCGTCGGCGGCGAGGTCGCCGAACGAGCGCATCAGCGTCTCGGTCCAGTGGTAGTCGGCGGTGTCCGCGCCGGCAGCGATCCGGTACAGCTTGTTGTCGCCGTGGTTGCGCGCGTACGTGGCGTACTGGCGGGCGAGGGCGGCGAAGGTCTCGATGCGCATGTTGCCGCCGCAGCCCCACGCCTCGTTGCCGAGACCCCAGAACGGCACGTTCCAGGGCTGGTCGCGGCCGTTCTCGCGGCGCAGCGCCGCCATCGGCGAGTCGTCGCCGCGGGTGAGGTACTCGACCCAGTCGCTCATCTCCTGCACGGTGCCGGATCCGACGTTGCCCGAGATGTAGGGGTCGGCCTCGAGCAGCTCGCACAGGTCCATGAACTCGTGTGTGCCGAAGGAGTTGTCCTCGACCACGTCGCCCCAGTGCGAGTTGACCATACGGGGGCGCTGGTCGCGCGGGCCGATGCCGTCGCGCCAGTGGTAGTCGTCGGCGAAGCAGCCGCCCGGCCAGCGGAGGTTGGGGATCCGGATCGCGCGGAGCGCGTCGACGACGTCGCTGCGGATGCCGCGGACGTTCGGGATCTCCGAGTCCTCCCCCACCCAGAACCCGCCGTAGATGCACCGGCCCAGGTGCTCGGCGAAGTGCCCGTAGACGTGGCGGGAGATGGTCGGGCCCGCAAGATCCAGGTTGATGATCGCGGTGGTGGTGGACGTCACTGTCTGCCTTTCGAGGGGTGATGTTTCGGTGTTGCGGTTCGGTATTCGGAGGTCGGAGTCGCGCAGGGGCGTCAGCGGGTCGACCCGCGCACCACGAGCTGCACGGGGACGCTCACGTGCTCGGCCGGGGCGTCGGGATCGTCCATGCGCCGGTGCAGCAGCCGCACGGCCTCGCGGGCGACCGCCTCGTGACCGGGATCGATCGAGGTGAGCCCCGGCGGGATGAATCCCCCGACCTTGAGGTTGTCGAAGCCCGCCACGCGCACGTCGCCGGGCACGCTCAGCCCGCGCTCGTGCAGCGCGCCCAGGGCGGCCAGGCCGATCACGTCGGTGGCGGCGAAGACGCCGTCGAACGCGAGCCCGGAGTCGATGACCCGCAGGAGGGCCGCCCGGGCGTTCTCGAACGAGTAGTCGCCGATGGGCACCACGAAGCGGGGGTCGATGTCGAGCCCGGCCTCGCGGTGCGCCTGCTCCCAGCCGACGCGGCGGTCGGTCGTCATCGCGTGGCCGTCGCCCGGGGTCGCCCCGAGCGCGAGGACCCTGCGGGAGCCGCGCTCGATGAGGTGCCCGGTGGCGGCCTGCGCCCCGGCCTCGTTCGCGAGCCGCACGTGGTCGAACCGCTCGGGGACGTCGCGCTCGCCGAGCAGGACGATCGGCTTCGGTCCGCGCACCCGGTCGAGCTCGTCGCGGTCGAGCCCCACCGACGACATGATCACGCCGTCGTAGAGCTGTAGCCGCGCCCCGCTGACCGAGGCCATCTCCTGCTCGGCGCTCGCCGTCGTGCGCTCCAGCACGAGGTGGCGCCCACGCGCCTCGACCTCGCGGGCGACGGCGTCGGCGAGCTCGCTGTAGTAGTCGAAGAAGCTGGGGACGATCAGCGCCACCGTGCCGGTGCGTCCCGCACGCAGATTGCGCGCGGTGAGATTGACCTGGTAGCCGAGGGACTCGACCGCGGCGAGGACGCGCTCCCGAGTGGGGGCGCCGACGGGGCGTCGCTCGTTGAGCACGTTGGACACCGTCATCGTCGACACGCCGGCGGCGCGCGCGACATCGGACATCGTCACCATCGGCATTCCCTCCCCGTCAGCATCCTGCCACCTCGCGCGCGACCGGCCCGCGATCTCCGGACAGCATGCCGGCGTCGTCGAACTATATCGATAAAACTTTCCCTTGACGTCGCCCGATCCAGCGCTTAGTTTGACGTTAAAATCCCACCGCACCGGAGGCGCGATCACCCCTCGCCGCCGGGCACAGCAACGCCCGATCGACGCTGACCGGGCCGTTCTCGAAGGAGAGACATGACGCAGGAGACGACTGTGCGCACGAGGCGCCGGTTCGGACGGGGCGCGATCGCCCTCGCGGTCGCGGGCACGCTCGTGGCGCTCGCCGGCTGCACCGCCGGCGGCGCGGAGGGCGGAGAGGCCGCCGCCAGCGACGCCACCGCGGGCTCGATGGAGGACTACACCGCCGACACCACCTTCACGGCCACCGAGCCGCTCGACTTCTCGCTGCTGTGGACCGACTGGCCCGAGGTGCCCGTCACCGACTCGTGGCAGGTCTTCGACGAGATCGAGAAGCGCACGAACGTGCACCTCGACCTGACGAACATCCCCTTCAGCGACGCCACCGAGAAGCGCAGCCTCCTCATCAGCGCGGGCGACGCCCCGCAGATCATCCCGCTCGTCTACACGGGCGAGGAGAAGCAGTTCGCCGCCACCGGCGCGGTCGTGGCCCTCAGCGACTACGAGGACTACATGCCCAACTTCCAGAAGTACGTGAAGGAGTGGGACCTGCGCGAGATGGTCGACAACCTCCGCCAGGACGACGGCAAGTACTACATGATGCCGGGCCTGCAGGAGGTCTCGGTCCCGACCTTCACCCTGCTGGTGCGCAAGGACGTCATCGAGGAGGTCGGCGCAGAGGTTCCCGAGACCTGGGACGAGCTGCGCACCGTGCTCGAGAAGATCAAGGCGAAGTACCCCGACAGCGCGCCCCTGGCCGACGGCTTCGAGGGTCAGTCGATGCTGAACTACGCCGCGCACTCCTTCGGCACGGTGGCCGGCTGGGGCTTCGGCAACGGCACGTTCTACAACGAGGACAAGGGCGAGTTCGAGTACGCCGCCACCAACGACGGCTACAAGCAGATGGTCGAGTACTTCCACGGCCTCGTCGAGGACGGCCTGCTCGACACCGAGTCGTTCACGGCGGCCGTCGAGGGCGGCAGCACGGTCACCGAGAAGCTCGCCTCGGAGAAGGTCTTCGTCGCCTCGGGCGCCAACGGCACCGTCCAGGAGTTCAACACCGCGCTGGACGCCGCCGGCGTCACCGACTACGAGGTGCTCCAGATCGCTCCCCCCGGCGGCCCCGCCGGCCAGATCGTCGAGCCCCGCAACTTCTGGAACGGCTTCATGCTGACCAAGGAGGCGGAGGAGAGCCCGAACTTCATCGCGATGCTGCAGTTCCTCGACTGGCTCTACTACAGCCCCGAGGCACGCGACATGCTCCGCTGGGGTGTGGAGGGCGAGACCTTCACCAAGACGGACGACGGCACGTACACGCTGAACCCCGAGTACTCGCTCAAGGCGTTCAACATCAACCCCGAGGGCACGACCGACATCCAGAAGGACCTCGGCTTCTCGAACGACCCGCTGTCCGGCTCGACCGAGTCGCGCGCGCTGAAGGAGTCGTACAACGTCCCGGCCTTCGTCGACTACATCGACTCGGTGCTCACCAACCGCACCCCGCGCGATCCCTTCCCGCCGGCGCCGCTGAACGAGGGCGAGCTCGAGCAGGCGTCGCTGATGGCGACCCCGCTGAAGGACTCCGTCGACACGAACACGCTGAAGTTCATCCTGGGCGACCGTCCGCTCTCCGAGTGGGACGCGTTCGTCAGCGAGCTCGAGGGTCAGAACCTCCAGGGCTACCTCGACCTGATCAACGGCGCCTCCGAGCGCTGGGCCGAGAACAACGGCTGATCCCCTTCTCCCCTGAGATCCGGTGGGGCGCCGCCCGGCGCCCCACCGGATCCGCTCGCATCCTGGAGACCCCATGACCACGGTCACTCGCACCCTGCGCCGGAAGGCGCGGGTGCCGTGGAGCAACACGCTCCGCCATGACGGCGTGCTGTACGCGATGGCGCTTGTGCCGATCGCCTACCTCGTCCTCTTCCGCTACGTGCCGATGATCGGCAACGTCATCGCCTTCCGCAAGTTCCGCCCCGGCGGCAACATCCTCGGTGAGGAGTGGGTGGGCCTGCGCTACATCAGCATGTTCATCAACGACCCCACCTTCTGGCACGTGTTCTCGAACACCGCCATCCTCGGCGGGCTCACCCTGCTGGTGTGCTTCCCCCTGCCGATCGTGCTCGCGCTTATGCTCAACGAGGTGCGCAAAAAGGCGTTCAAGGGCGTCGTGCAGTCGATCACGTACCTGCCTCACTTCCTGTCGATCGTCATCGTCGCCGGCATCGTGATGCAGCTGCTCTCGCTGGAGGGCACCGTGAACCAGATCATCACCGCGATGGGCGGGGAGAAGATCCCGTTCCTGCAGCGGCCGGAGTGGTTCCGGACGATCTACGTCGGCTCGGAGGTCTGGCAGACCGTCGGATGGGGCACGATCCTCTATCTCGCGGCCCTCACCACGATCGACGAGTCGCTCTACGAGGCGGCCCGCATCGACGGCGCCGGCCGTCTGCGGCAGACGTGGCACGTGACGCTGCCGGGCATCCGCCCGACGATGATCACGCTGCTGATCCTCAACATCGGCACGTTCCTCAATGTCGGCTTCGAGAAGGTGCTGCTGCTGTACATGCCGCTCACCTACGAGACCGCCGACGTCATCTCGACCTACCTGTACCGCGTCGGTCTGGTGTCGAACAATCTCAGCTATGCGGCGGCGATCGGCCTGTTCCAGGCCTGCATCGGCCTCGTGATGGTGCTTTCCGCGAACCTCATCTCGCGGCGGACGGTGGGAGCGAGCCTGTGGTGATCCTGGACCCGGTGAAGACCGAGGAGCGCGAGAGCGCGCGCACGGAGACGATCGTGACGGGGCGCCCCCGGCGCACCCGCCCCGGCGGACTCCCGCAGGAGTCGAAGGGGTACCGCGTGTACCTCGGGTTCAACGCCTTGGCGCTCGTCGTCATCTCGGCGGTGACCCTCTACCCGTTCGCGACGCTGATCGCGCAGTCGTTCTCGTCGAGCGGCGCGATCAAGGCCGGGCTGGTGAACCTGCTGCCGGTGGGGTTCAACCTGGACACCTATCACGCGGTGACCAACGACCAGCACTTCTGGCGCAGCTACGGCAACACCGTGATGTACACCGTCGTCGGCACGCTCGTCGCGATGGTGCTCACCACCCTGCTCGCCTATGTGATGAGCAAGGAGCACCTGCGCGGGCGCAACGTGCTCATCGGCATCGCCGTGTTCACGATGTTCTTCAACGGCGGCATCATCCCGAACTACGTGCTGATCTCGTCGCTCGAGCTGAAGAACACCATGTGGGCGGTGATCCTGCCGGGCGCCATGTCGGTGTTCAACCTGCTGGTGATGAAGTCGTTCTTCGAGAACCTCCCACGTGAGCTCGAGGAGGCGGCCCGCATCGACGGTCTCGGCTGGTGGGGCATCTTCTGGCGGATCGCGATGCCGCTGTCGAAGCCGGTCATCGCCACGATGACCCTGTTCTACTCGGTGCAGTTCTGGAACGACTGGTTCAGCGCGTTCCTCTACCTCGATCAGACGGATCTGTATCCGCTGTCCCTGCACCTGCGGAACCTCATCGCCGGCGCGACGACGACCACGGCCGAGAGTGCGGCGGCGGTGGGCACCACCTCGGCGGCCATCAAGGACAACGTGAAGGCCGTCACGATGGTGCTCGCGATCATCCCGATCCTGTGCGTGTATCCGTTTGTGCAGCGTCACTTCGTCTCGGGCGTGATGCTCGGCGCGGTCAAGGGATGACACCCGTCTCCCGCGCATCCGTCGGCGGGGCCCCCACGGGCCTCGCCGACGGGTTCGGCTATCTGCTTGTGCACTTCGTCGAGGATCAGGCGGGCCACGCCGAGAAGATCTACTTCTCGCTGTCGGTCGGCGACGACCCGCTGCGGTGGCGCCGGTTGAACGGCGGCGATCCGATCCTCGAGTGGACCTCCGGCACGACCGGAGTCCGCGACCCGCACATCGTGCGCGGGCCGGGCGGCTTCCACCTCGTCGCCACCGACCTGCGGGTGTGGAAGCCCGACGGCGTCGACTGGGAGGGCTACCGCCACCGGGGCAGCCGGGACATCGTGGTCTGGGACTCCCCCGACCTCGTGACCTGGGACGCCCCGCGCGCGGTGTCCGTCGCGCCCGCGGGAGCGGGAATGGCGTGGGCGCCGGAGAGCGTCTACGACCCCGTGCGCGGAGACTTCCTCGTGCACTGGGCCTCCGGGCTCGCCGGCGACGGCGGCGACGGGCGCACGGGCCCCGCCCGCATCCTGGGGGCGCGCACGCGCGACTTCCGCACCTTCGATGCCCCGCGGACGCTGCTCGAGCGCCCGGGAGGGGTCATCGACATGACCATCGCCGTGCTCGACGACGGCCGGGTCATCCGGTTCGCGAAGCAGGACGACGGGCACCCCGGATCGTGGCGGATCTTCCAGCAGGTCGGGAGCGGTCTCGACGCCGACGACTTCCAGACGGTCGCCCGCGACCTCGGCCAGCACGTCGCCGAGCACGTCGAGGGCCCGCTGGTGTTCCGCGCGCACGGGGGCGAACGCTGGTTCCTCTGGGTTGACCAGTACTCGCGGCTGCCCCAGGGCTACCACGCCCTGACCTCGGCCGACCCGGCCGGCGGGGTGTGGGAGCCGGTGCCCGAGGCCGACTTCGACCTGCCGCCCGACACGAAGCACGGCGCCGTACTGCCCCTGCGGCGCCACGAGCACGAGGCCCTGCGGGCGCGCTGGGGCGCGTGATCAGCCGATAGGCGTCAGCCGACGATCCGCGCGCCCGGCACCGGTCCGTGCGCGTGGATCGACGCGTAGCCGGCGCGCTCGAGCTCGGTCCGAAGCTCCAGCGCGTGCTCGGACGAGGCGCACAGGAACGCCAGCGTCGGGCCGGATCCGGAGACGATGCCCGCCAGGGCGCCCGATGCCTCGCCGTGCTCGAGAACCGCGGCGAGATCGGGCCGCAGGCGCAGCGTCGCGACCTGGAGGTCGTTGCGCAGCGACGCGGCGAGCATGTCGGCGTCGCCGGCGCGCAGCGCGTGCAGCACCTCGACGTCGACCGACGGCTGCTGCGCGACCGGACCGATGTCGACTTTGTGGCGCTCGCGATGCAGGTCGAGCTCGCCGTAGACCTTCGGGGTCGACACGCCCTCGTCGCTCGTGACGAGGACCCAGTCGAACCGGCCCCGCGCCAGGGCGGGGTTCAGGACGTCGCCGCGACCGGTGCCGACGGCGGTGCCGCCCTTCAGCGCGAACGGCACGTCCGCGCCCAGCTGCGCCGCGAGCCGGTGCAGCTCCTGGTGGGTCAGGCGGGTGTCCCACAGCGCATCGCAGGCGAGGAGCGCCGCGGCGGCGTCGGCCGAGCCGCCGCCCATGCCCCCGGCCACCGGCACCTGCTTGTGGATGTCGAGGTGCACGCCGCCCTCGTAGCCGGTCGCCTCGGCGAGCAGCTTCGCCGCGCGCAGGGCCAGGTTGCGGTCGTCGGTGGGGACGCCGTCGAGATCGATGGTCTCCGAGCCCGAGACCGAGAGGCTGAAGGTGTCGGACATCGTGGCGACGACGTCCTCGTAGAGCGAGACCGCCTGGAACGCGGTGGCCAGCTCGTGATAGCCGTCGCCCTGCAGGGCGCCGACCTCCAGGTACACGTTGATCTTGCCCGGGGCGCGCACCCGCACCGAGGGGGTCTCCTCCGCGAACGTCATGCGTCGAGCCGGAGGGGCAGATCGGAGGCGCTTGTGGCGGAGATCACGATCCCCAGGCTACCGATGCCGCGAGGGGTTGCCGGCCACGGCCGGGCGCCGGGCGGCGGCGACCCGATGCGACGCGGCGGGACGTCAGCGGATGACGCGGGCGATCCGGACGAAATCGTCGATCGAGAGCTCCTCGCCGCGCGCGGTCGGCTTGACGCCCGCCGCCTCGAGGATCTCCGAGGCGCCGGCGGCGGTGCCGCCGAGCACAACCGCGAGGGCCTGGCGCAGCATCTTGCGGCGCTGCTGGAAGGCCGCGTCGATGATCTGGAAGGTGGCGCGTCGCTCCTCCTCGGTGCCGCGGGGCTCCGGGTCGCGGCGGAAGCCGACCAGCACGCTGTCGACGTTCGGCACGGGCCAGAACACCTGGCGCGACACGGTGCCCGCCAGGCGCCACGCCCCGTACCAGGCGGCCTTCACGCTCGGGGCGCCGTAGACCTTGCTGCCGGGAGGGGCGGCGAGGCGCTCGCCCACCTCGGCCTGCACCATAACAACGCCGCGCTCGAGGAAGGGGAAGGTCTCCATGAAGTGCAGCAGCACGGGGACCGACACGTTGTACGGAAGGTTCGCCACGAGCACGGAGGGGTCGCCGGGAAGCTCGGTCACCCGCAGGGCGTCGGCGTCGACCACCGTCAGCGCACCCTCGGGCACCCCGTGATCTGCGGCGGTGACGGGAAGTCGCTCGGCGAGGCGGTGATCGATCTCGACCGCCGTGACCTGCGCACCGGTCTCGAGGATCGCCAGGGTGAGCGATCCGAGCCCCGGCCCGACCTCGACCACGCGGTCTTCCGCCGAGACGCCCGCGACCGACACGATCTTGCGGACCGTGTTGGCGTCGACGACGAAGTTCTGCCCCAGCTTCTTGGTGGGCGTGACATCGAGGGCGGCGGCGAGCGAGCGGATCTCGGTGGGCCCGAGCAGAGTGACCATTCGTCTATCGTCCCAGGTCAGAACTGGCCGTAGACCGCGAGCGTGTTCGCCGCGATCTGCGCGCACAGCTCGTCGACGTCGGCGCCGAGCTGGTCGGCCATAAAACGCACCGTCATGGGCACGAGGTACGGCGCGTTCGGGCGACCGCGGTGAGGCACCGGGGTGAGGAACGGCGCATCGGTCTCGACCAGGATCCGCTCGCGCGGGGTCACCGCCAGCGCGTCGCGCAGGTTCTGCGCGTTCTTGAACGTGAGGTTCCCGGCGAACGAGAGGAAGTACCCCTGGTCGGCCGCCTCGCGCGCCATGTCGGCATCGCCCGAGAAGCAGTGGAACACGGTGCGCTCGGGCGCGCCGACCCGGCGGAGCGTGTCCAGCACGTCGCGGTGCGCGTCGCGGTCGTGGATCTGCAGGGCGATGCCATGCTTCTTCGCCAGGTCGATGTGCGCCTCGAACGATCGGTGCTGCGCGGGCCGCCCCGGCTCGTCCGTGCGGAAGTAGTCGAGGCCGGTCTCGCCGATCGCCCGCACGCGGGGGTGGGCGGCGAGCTCGTCCATGACCTCGAGGGCCTCGTCGAGGCGGCCGGCCTCGTCGTACACGGGCGCGTCGTTGGGGTGGATCGCCACGGCCGCCAGCACCCGCGGGTCGGCCTCCGCCGCCGCCACGGCCCAACGCGACGACTCGATGTCGCCCGAGGCCTGCACCACACCCGCGATGCCGACCCCGGAGGCGCGATCCAGCTGCTCCGTCAGGGTGAGCGGGTCGTCGCCGTCCGTGATCTCGAGGTGGCAGTGATTGTCGTAGACCGGGATCGCGAGCGGCGCCGGGGCGTCCGGGTACCGGAGCTCCTTGCGCCCGTCCTTCGGCCGCTCGCGGACGTAGGTCTCCGGCACCTGCGGGTCGGCCACCGTCAGTCGGCCTGCTCGATGCGCGGGAACAGCGGCTGCAGCGGCTGCGTGGCGGTGCCCACAGGCAGCCGGCCCCAGGTGCCCGCCTCGCGGATCGGCTGCGCGCCGAGCGCACCGAGCGCCGGCTCGGCGCCCAGCGCGGTCCAGAGCTTGGCGGTCGCCTGCGGCGTCACCGGCGACAGCAGCACGGCGAGCGCGCGCAGCGCCTCGGCGCAGGTGTAGAGCACCGTCGCCAGGCGCTCGCGGTTCGCCTCGTCCTTGGCCAGGGCCCAGGGCTCGTTGACCGTGATGTAGCCGTTGAGCTCGTCGACGATCGTCCAGATCGCACGGATGGCCTCGTCGATCCGGAAGCGGTCGATGGCCTCATCCGCGGTGGTCACGGCCTCGGCCACGACCTTCTGGATCGCCAGGTCGCCGTCTGTGTAGTCCCCCGGCTGCGGCACGGCGCCGCCGAAGTACTTGCCGATCATCGCGATGGTGCGCGAGGCCAGGTTGCCGAAGCCGTTGGCGAGTTCCGCCTGGTAGCGGGCCGACAGGTCCTCCCACGAGAACGAGCCGTCCTGCCCGAAGGCGATGGCCGAGAGGAAGTAGAAGCGGTAGGCGTCGGATCCGAACACGTCGGTGATCGCGTGCGGGGCGATGCCGGTGAGCTTCGACTTCGACATCTTCTCGCCGCCCACCAGCAGCCAGCCGTGGGCGAAGACGTTGTGCGGCACCTCGAGCCCGGCGGCCATCAGCATGGCCGGCCAGATCACCGCGTGGAAGCGCAGGATGTCCTTGCCGACGATGTGACGGGCGGGCCAGCGGCGCGCGAAGTTGTCGTCGTCGGCGCCGTAGCCGACCGCCGTGGCGTAGTTCAGCAGCGCGTCGAACCACACGTAGATGACGTGCGACTCGTCCCACGGCACCGGGATGCCCCAGTCGAACGCCGAGCGGGAGATCGACAGGTCCTTCAGGCCCTGCTGCACGAAGGCGACGACCTCGTTGCGCGCCGACTCGGGCTGCACGAAGTCGGGGCGCTCGCGGTAGAGCTCGAGCAGCCGATCCTGGAACTCGCTGAGCTTGAAGAAGTAGTTCTTCTCCTGCAGCAGCTCGAGGGGCTTGGAGTGGATGGCGCAGACCTTCAGCCCCTCGAAGGGGCCGGTGCCGTCGACGATCTCGGACTCGGGCTTGAACTCCTCGCAGCCGACGCAGTAGAGCGCCTCGTACTCGCCCGCGTAGATGTAGCCGCGGTCGTAGACGTTCTGCAGGAACCGCTGCACGCTGATCTCGTGCCGCTGCTGCGTGGTGCGGATGAAGTCGTCGTTGGCGACATCGAGCGTCTCGAGCAGCGGCTGCCACTCCTCGGAGACGAGCTTGTCGGCCCACTGCTGCGGCGTCAGGCCGTTGGCCGCTGCGGCGCGCATCATCTTCTGGCCGTGCTCGTCGGTGCCCGTCAGCATCCACGTGTCGTCCCCCGCCTGGCGGTGCCAGCGCGCGAGGGCATCCGCCGCCACCGTCGTGTAGCCGTGCCCGATGTGGGGCACGTCCGAGGGGTAGTAGATCGGCGTGGTGATGTAGAACGAACGGCCGGAAGTCACCACCCCAGCTTATTGGTCGTAAACGTGCGGATTACGCGAGCGGGAGCTTCAGATCGCGCAGGGCCCGGTTCGCGGGGGCGAGCGTGTCGGCCAGCCCGCCGAACAGCGGGATCAGCACCGCGTATGTCTGGGCCGACGCGGGATCCGGATCCAGGCGCGCCCGGATCTCGACCAGCTCGGCGGCCGCGTCGAGCGAGTCGATGAGCCCCAGCGCCTTCATGCCGAGCAGTGCCGCACCGAACCCGGATCCCTCGCCGTCATCGAGCAGGGCGAGCGGCGTCCCGAACGCGGCCGCGAGGGTCGCCGGCCACAGCGGGTGCTGCATGACCCCGCCGGTCGCGCGGATCTCGTGGATGTCGAACCCGGCGCCGCGCATGGCGCCCAGCACCAGCGCGAGCTGCATCGCGACGCCCTCGACCGCGGCGCGCACGAGGTGCCCGCGGTGGTGCGCCCGGGTGAGCCCCACGTAGGCGCCGCGCGCGCCGCCGGCCCAGCGCGGGGCGCGCTCGCCCAGCAGGTGCGGCAGCATCAGCAGCCCGCCGGCCCCCACGGGCACCGTGGCCGCCTCGTCGAGCAGCGTGGCGGTGGGGGTGTCGGCGGCGATCTCGCCGCGCAGCCACTCGAGGGCCACGCCGCCGTTGTTGATGGCGCCGCCGACGACCCAGCGGTCCTCGGTCAGGGCGTAGCAGAACACGCCACCCGCCGGATCGACGGCCGGGCGCTCCACCGCCACGCGCAGCGCGCCGCTGGTGCCGATCGAGCACGCCGCGACTCCGGGGCGCACCGCCCCCACGCCGAGGTTGGCGAGGGGGCCGTCGCCCGCCCCGACGATCACGGGGGTGGTGGCGGCGAGGCCGGTCGCGGCCGTCGCCTCGATCGTGAGACCGGGCAGCACGGTGGTGGTCGAGACGAGCTCGGGCAGCTGGGCCTCGTCGATCCCGGCGAGGGCGAGCGCCTCCGGATCCCACGCGAGGCGATGGATGTCCATCAGGCCCGAGGCCGAGGCGACCGAGTGGTCCGTCACAAGCGTCCCGGTCAGGTGCAGCTGCACCCAGTCCTTGATGCCGACCCAGTGCGCGGCGCGCGCGTGCAGATCCGGGTCCTGCTCGCGGATCCACACCAGCTTCGTCAGCGGCGACATCGGGTGCACGGGGGTGCCCGTGCGGCGGTGCAGCGCGAGGCCGCCCTCGGCCGCGCGGATCCGCGCGGCCTGCGCCGTGGCGCGGGTGTCGGCCCAGGTGATCACGGGCGTGATCGGGCGCAGCTCGGCGTCGAGGCCCATGAGGCTGTGCATCGCGGTCGAGAACGACAGCCCGGCGACCCGATCGTGGCCGATCTCGGCCGACACCGCCGCCACTCCCGTGAGCACCGCAGCGAGGATCAGCCGGGGATCCTGCACGGCGTGGCCCGGCTGCGGCTCATCGAGCGGGTACCCGCGCTGCCACCGGGCGATCAGCTCGCCGTCGCGGCGATACGCCACCACCTTGGTGGCGGTGGTCCCCATGTCCACGCCGATCACGACGTCTTGTGCTGCCACGTCCCGCGCCTCGTTCCCGCTCACGCCCCCGGCCGCCCCAGGGACACCACCACTTTGCTGGATCGCCGCGCATCGCGCGCGATCCGGAAGGCGCCCTCGGCGTCATCCAGGGGCACAACGTCCGTGATCACCTCATCGAGCTCCGGCCGCGCCGCCAGCAGCGCGACGGCCTCATCGATCTCGGTGTGGAAGCGGAAGGTGCCGAGCAGCGCCACCTCCTTCGAGATGAAGGGCGCGAGGTTCACCGGCCGCGGCTCGTTCGGCAGCATGCCGACCTGCACGACGGTGCCGCGACGGCGCACCGCCGCTCCCGCGGCGCTAATGGCCGCCGGGGCGCCCGAGCACTCGAGCACCACGTCGAACGACTCGGCGGGCAGGGTGTCCTCGCCCACGCGGATCGTCTCATCGGCCCCGAGGGCACGCGCCCGCTCGAGGGGCTCGGCCAGGACATCGCTCACCGCGACCTCCGCCGCCCCGCGGGCGCGGGCCGCGGCCAGCGCGAGCAGCCCGATAGGGCCTGCGCCGGAGACCAGCACCCGCGCGCCGGACAGATCGCCCGCGCGGCCGGCGGCATGCAGCGCGACGGCGAGGGGCTCGGCCAGAACGGCCCGGCGCACCGGGAGGCCATCGGGCAGCACCCGCACCATGTCGGCGCGCACGATGAGCCGCTCGGCCATCGCACCCTGGGTGTGCGGCCAGGTGGAGGCGCTGCCGAGGTAGGACCCTCCGGGCCACAGGTGCGGGTCCTGCTCGGCACCGCGCACGGGCGATCCGAACCGGGCGGGATGCACCGTGACGGGGGTCCCGGGGGCCAGACGGCCGGACGGATCGAGATCGACGCGACCGGAGAGCTCGTGCCCGGGCACCAGCGGCTCCTTCACGACGTACTCGCCGTTGGCGCCCTCGAAGTAGTAGTGCAGGTCCGAGCCGCAGATGCCGACGTACTCGACGCTCAGGCGCACCTCGCCCTCGCGGGGCTCGGGCTCCGGCGTCTCGCGCACCGCGAGCTGCTCCTTGCTGTCGATCCAGACTGCGCGCATCAACTCGTCCTTCCGGTCAGACGACCGCGGTCATGCCGCCGTCGACGAAGATGTTCTGTCCCGACACGAAGCTCGAGGCATCCGATGCCAGGAACAGCAGCGCGCCTCGCAGCTCCGCCACGTCTCCCCAGCGGCCGGCGGGGGTGCGGCTCGTGAGCCACTCGGTGAAGGCCTCGTCCTCGACGAGGGCGCGGTTCATCTCGGTCGCGAAGTATCCCGGGGAGATCGCGTTGACCTGGATGCCGTGCGGGGCGAGATCGGCCGCCATGCCCTGCGTCAGCAGCGCGACGCCGCCCTTGCTCGCGGAGTACGGGGCGATCGTCCGGCGGGCGAGCTTCGACTGCACGGACGCGACGTTGACGATCTTGCCGGAGCCGCGCTCGATCATGCCCGGCGCGGCGAAGCGCGAGACGTAGAACGCGCTGGAGAGGTTCGCGGCGATCACCGCGTCCCAGTCCTCCACGCGGAACTCGGCGAAGGGCGCGCGGCGCTGCACCCCGGCGTTGTTGACGAGGATGTCGGGCACACCGTGCTCGGCGATCACCGCGGCGACGCCCTCCTCGACGGCGGCGGCGTCGGCCACGTCGAAGGCGATGCTCGCCGGGCGCTCCCCCGTCGCGGCGGCGATCTCGTCCGCCGCCTCGGCCAGGGCGGCGCGGTCACGGCCGTGCAGCACCACCCTGGCGCCCGCTTCCGCGAGCGCCAGGGCGAGCGTCCGGCCGAGGCCGCGCGATGAGCCCGTCACCAGGGCCAGGCGGCCCGAGATGTCGAAGATGTCCATCGCTGCGATGCCTCTCGGATCAGAAGATCGCGTAGATCGCGAGCACGATGACGAAGCCGACGACCGACTCGATCGCCTGCTGGACGGTCCACGTCTTCAGGGTGGTCTTGACGTCCATGCCCATCAGGCGGCCCACCAGCCAGAAGCCGGAGTCGTTGACGTGGCTTGCGAACACCGAGCCGGCGGCCGCGGCCAGCGTGATGGCCGCGGTGTCGATCACGCTGTACCCGCCGGCCGCGACCGCCGGGGCCAGGAGGCCCGCGGTGGTGACGAGGGCGACGGTGGCCGAGCCCTGCGCGACGCGCAGCGCGACCGCGACGAGGTAGGCCGCGAAGATCAGCGGCAGGCCGAGGCCGTCGAGCGTCTCGGACAGGGCCGATCCGATGCCCGAGGCGCGCAGCACCCCGCCGAACATGCCGCCGGCGCCGGTGATGAGGATGACCGAGGCCACGCTTCCGAGGGTGTTCTCGACGAGCTTCTCGAGCGCCGATCCGGTCTCGCCGCGGAACTTGCCGAGGACGAGCAGGGCGACCAGCGCGGTGATCAGCAGCGCGACGGGCGAGGTGCCGATCAGCATCAGAGCCTGCACCCACAGCTGGGTCTTGTCGACGGTGCCGACCGAGGCGAGGGCGCCGAGGCCGGTGTTCAGGAAGATCAGGACGAGCGGCAGCAGCAGGATCGCGATGACCGTGCCGACCTTCGGCGGGTTCTTCGGCTGGTCCTCGTCGGTCACGCCGAACAGCGCGGGGACGATCATCGGGAAGCGCGCGTTGACGAACTTGCCCCACAGGTAGCCCGAGAGGTACCAGGCGGGGAAGGCGACGACGAGACCGACGAGCATCACCACACCGAGGTCGGCGCCGAACAGGTCGGTGGCCGACACCGGGCCCGGGTGCGGGGGCAGGAACACGTGCATGACCGAGAACGCCGCGGCGCCGCTGATGCCGAACAGCAGCAGGTTCTTGCCGCCGATGCGACGGGCGACCGCGAAGATGATCGGCAGCATCACAACAAGGCCCGCGTCGAAGAAGATCGGGAAGCCGAGGATCAGCGAGGTGAGGCCGAGCGCGAACGCGGCGCGCTTCTCGCCGAACAGCCGGACCATCGCGTCGGCGAGTACCTTGGCGCCACCGCTGGACTCGATGAGGCGGCCGAGGATCGCGCCGAGGCCGATCAGCAGCGCGACGCTGCCGAGGGTTCCGCCGAAGTTGGCGACGAGCACGTCCTGCACCAGCACGTCCATGGGCAGGCCGGTGGCGAGGGCGGTCAGCAGCGAGACGACGATCAGCACCAGGAACGCGTGCAGCCTCAGCTTGATGACGAGGAACAGGATCAGGGCGACGGCCACGGCGGCGATGCCGAGCAGCGGCCCCGCCCCGAGGGTCTGGGTCCAGTCTTCCATTGGTTTCTCCGTTGAAATCGGGGGCACGGCACCTCCGTCGGCCGTCGTGGCCGCGCGAAAGGTACTACTTATTCGGACGATAAGGTATCACCATTCAGGCCCGAGGGAGAGTCGTATGGTTCAGGGGATGCACGGGGATGTGCTCGACGCTCTCGGCGGCCGCATCGCGGCCGGGGAGCTCGCGCCGGGCGACGTCCTGACGCTCGCACAGATCGAGGCGGAATCCGGTGCCTCCCGCACCGTCGTGCGCGAGGCCGTGCGGGTGCTCGAGAGCCTCGGCATGCTCACCTCCCGCCGCCGCGTCGGGATCACCGTGCAGCCGCGCGAGGGGTGGGACGCCTTCGCGCCGTCGCTGATCCGGTGGAACCTCGCGGGGCCCCAGCGCCAGCAGCAGCTCGAGGCCCTGATGGAGCTGCGCGTCGCCGTCGAGCCCATGGCCGCCCGCCTCGCCGCCCTCCGCGCCACGCCCGCGCAGCGCGACGAGCTGCGCGCCCTGGCCGAGCATCTGCGGGACCTCGGACGGAGGGGACGGGCCGACACCGAGGAGTTCATGGAGGCCGACGTCGACTTCCACCGCGCCCTGCTGCGTGCCTCGGCGAATCCGCAGCTCGCGGCGCTGGAGGATCCGGTCAGCGAGGTGCTGCGCGGCCGCACGCGCCTGGGCCTGCACCCGCGGGTGCCCGCCGCCGGCACGCTCGACGAGCACCTCGCGGTCGCGCTCGCGGTGGCCGCGGGCGACGCCGACGACGCCGAGCGGCACTCGAGCACGCACCTGCGCGGCGTCTGGGACGAGATCGCGGCCGAGAACCGCGAGGGCGCGGCCCAGAGCGCGGGCTGAGCGGCCGCCTCGCCCGTCCGGGGCGGCGCGGCGCCGCGGTCAGCGCTTGGCGGCCAGGGCAGCCTGGTACAGATCGCGCGACGAGTGGCCGGTGTGCGCCGCGACCTCGGCCGCCGCGTCCTTCAGGCGCACGCCCGAGGCGACGAGCCCCTGCACCTGCACCAGGGCGTCCTCCGCCGAGACGTCTCCGGCCACGGCCCCCGAGACGACGATGACGAGCTCTCCGCGCACGCCGTCGGCGGCCCAGGCGGCGAGCTCGGAGAGGGTGCCGCGCGCGACCTCCTCGTAGAGCTTGGTGAGCTCGCGGGCGACGGCCGCGCGCCGATCCTGTCCGAAGGCGGAGGCCATGTCGGCGAGGGTCTGCGCGACGCGGGTGGGCGCCTCGAAGAACACCATGGTGCGCGGCTCGGCGGCGAGCGCGGTCAGAGCGCGACGGCGCTCCCCCGGCTTGCGGGCCACAAAGCCCTCGAAGGTGAAGCGGTCGGTCGGCAGCCCCGACACGGCCAGCGCGGTGAGCACCGCGCTCGGCCCGGGGATCGCCGTGACGAGCACCCCGGCCTCCGCGGCCGCCGCGACCAGGCCGTATCCGGGATCGCTCACGGTCGGCATGCCGGCATCGCTCAGCACAACCAGGTCCTGCTCGCGCGCCAGCTCGACCAGCTCGGCGGCCTTCTGGCGTTCGTTGTGGTCGTGCATCGCGATGAGGCGCGGCCGGTTCTGGATGCCGAGAGCCGAGAAGAGGCGCTGGGTGGTGCGGGTGTCCTCGGCGGCCACAACGGGCGCGGCCTCGAGCACCTCGATCAGGCGGCGGGACGCGTCCCCGAGATTGCCGATGGGCGTCGCCGCGAGGATGATCACCGGATCAGCGTATCGAGGCCACCTGGCCTCCCCCTGCGGGCCGTCGACGCGTCCTGGTCGCGCGCCGACGTCGCGCGGCGAACGGCTGCCGCTCCTCACGCGGAAGCCGCGGCGGGGACCCTAGGCTTGCTGTCGTGACGGGGGGACGCAGGCTCGAGTGGATGGTGCCCGTCGCGCTCACGCTGGTCGCGGCGCTGCTGCGCTTCGTCGGCCTGGGGCACCCTCACGAGCTGGTCTTCGACGAGACGTACTACGTCAAGGACGCCTGGACGCTGCTGAACCTCGGCTACGAGGGCACCTGGCCCGACGACCCCAACACCCGGTTCGCCGCGGGCGAGTCGGGCATCTTCCAGACCGAGGCCGCCTACGTTGTGCACCCGCCGCTCGGGAAGTGGCTGATCGCGCTCGGCATGGCCCTCTTCGGCGCCGACAGCGGATTCGGCTGGCGGTTCTCGGCCGCCCTGTTCGGCACGCTGCTGGTGCCGCTCGTCTACGCGATCGCGCGTCGGCTGTCCTCCTCGATCGGGGTCGCGACCGTCGCGGCGGGCCTGCTCGCGGTGGACGGGCTCGCGATCGCGCTCAGCCGCGTGAGCCTGCTCGACGGGTTCCTGGCATTCTTCGTGGCGCTCGCGTTCTGGTTCCTGCTGCTCGATCGCGACCGGACCAACGCGCGGATCGGCGCCGGAGAGGGGCCCTGGGGGCCCCTGATCTGGCACCGGCCGTGGATCGTGGCCGCGGGCCTGGCCCTGGGCGCCGCCTCGGCGGTGAAGTGGTCCGGCCTGTACGTGCTCGCCGGGGTCGGGATCTACCTCGTGGTCTCGGACGCACTGGAGCGGCGCCGGGCCGGCATAACGGGATGGGCACAAGCCGCGCTGCTGCGCCAGGCTCCGGTGTCGTTCCTGCAGCTTGTGCCGGTGGCGCTGGCGGCCTACGTCGTGTCGTGGACGGGCTGGCTCGTGACGTCCGGCGGCTACGACCGCGGGTCGGATCCGAATCCGCTCGCCGCGCTGTGGAACTACCACCAGTCGATGTACGGCTTCCACGTCGGCCTCAGCACCAGCCACCCGTACGCGAGCCCCGCGTGGCAGTGGCCGCTGCTGCTGCGGCCCACGGCGATGTGGCTCTCGCGACCGGACGCGGGCACCGAGACCTGCGGCTGGAGCGACGACTGCATCGCGGTGATCGGCAGCCACCCCAACCCCGTCACCTGGTACGGCGCGTGGGCGGCGGTGATCCTGATCGTCGTGGTGCTGATACGGCGTCGCGCGGGGCGCTTCGGCTTCCCGTTCGCCTTCGCCCTCACGGGCCTCGCGGTGACCTACCTGCCCTGGCTGCTGTACCCCGCGCGGACGATCTTCCAGTTCTACACGGTGGCGATGCTGCCGTTCCTCGTCATCGCCCTGGCCCTCGCCCTGGGGTGGCTCGTCCGGGTCCGCGCGCCCGTGGAGATCCCACAGGCGACCGTCTCGGAGGCGGCCTATGCCGAGCGGCACGCCGCTGCGCAGACCCGCGCCTGGCGGGTCTTCGGCGGGGTGTTCCTTGTGGTCGCCCTGCTCACGGCGATCTTCTTCCTGCCGCTGTCGACAGGGATCCTGCTGCCCTACCCGCTCTGGTACTCGCACATGTGGGTGCCCGGCTGGGTCTAGCCGGGCACCCGCACGCCGCGCTCAGTTGAGCTCGAGCGGGTGGGCGCCCACGCGCCCGGAGCCGTCGAGGGGGTCGAGCGCGTCGATCTCGGCGACCTCGGCGTCGGTGAGCGAGAAGTCGAAGACGTCGAAGTTCTCGATCATGCGCTCGGGCCGCACCGACTTCGGGAAGACGATGAAGCCCTTGTCGAGGTGCCAGCGGATGACCACCTGCGCCGGCGTCTTGCCGTGCGTCTTGGCGGCCTCGCTGACGGCGCGCTCGCCGAACAGGTCGTACTTGCCCTGGCCGAGCGGGCCCCACGACTCGATGTGCGAGCCGTACTCGGCCGCCCACTCGGTCAGCTCGCGCTGCTGGTACGCCGGGTGCAGCTCGATCTGGTTGACCGCCGGGACGACGCCGGTCTCCTCGACGATGCGATCGAGGTGCTCGACGAGGTGGTTCGAGACGCCGATCGAGCGGGCGAGACCCGCGTCGCGGATCTCGACCATCTTCTGCCACGCGTTGACGTAGTGGCCGTTGGCCGGCGCCGGCCAATGCGTCAGGTAGAGGTCGACGTAGTCGAGGCCGAGGCGCTCGAGGCTCTCGGCGATCGCGATCTTCGGAGCCTCGCCCGCCTGGCGGTCATTCCACAGCTTCGTGGTGATGAACAGCTCGTCGCGTGGGATGCCGCTCTTGTGGATCGCCGCGCCGACACCCTCTTCGTTGCCGTAGATCGCGGCGGTGTCGATGTGGCGATAGCCCGCCTCGAGCGCGGCGGCGACCGCCGTCTCGGCCTCGGCCGGCGGCACCTTGAAGACGCCGAAGCCGAGCTGGGGGATGTCGTGGCCGGAGTTGAGGGTGATGGTCGGAACGCTCATGCCCCTGAGCCTAGGAGCGGTCGCGGACATCGGGGCGGGGCTTGACGAAGTCGGTCATGTGCCACGGACCTAGACTGGAGGGCTATGTCCGCTGAGCAGACCCCCACGTGGCGCATCTCGTATCCGCCCGAGCTGCCCGTCAGCGGCGCGCGCGACGAGATCGCCGCCGCGATCCGCGATCACCAGGTCGTGATCGTCGCCGGCGCGACCGGCTCCGGCAAGACCACGCAGCTGCCCAAGATCGCCCTCGAGCTGGGCCGCACCAGCATCGCGCACACCCAGCCCCGCCGCCTCGCGGCGCGCACGATCGCCGAGCGCATCGCCGAAGAGCTCGAGGTGCCGCTCGGCGGCGTCGTCGGCTACAAGGTGCGGTTCACCGACAAGGTGTCGGATCAGACGCGCATCGCGCTGATGACCGACGGCATCCTGCTCAACGAGATCCACCGCGACCGGATGCTCTCGCGCTACGACACGATCGTTGTGGACGAGGCCCACGAGCGCTCCCTCAACGTCGATTTCCTGCTGGGGTACCTGAAGCAGCTGCTCCCCCAGCGCCCGGATCTGAAGGTGATCATCACCTCGGCCACGATCGATCCGGAGTCGTTCGCGGCGCACTTCGCCGCGGCCGACGGCACCCCCGCCCCCATCGTCGAGGTCTCGGGGCGCACGTTCCCGGTCGAGGTCCGCTATCGGCCGCTGGTGGCCGACCTCCCCGCCGACGCGGACGAGGAGATCGCGTCGTACGACGCCGAGGACGAGGTGGGCGCGATCGTGCAGGCGCTGCGCGAGCTCGAGCGCGAGGCGCCCGGCGACGTGCTGGTCTTCCTGCCCGGCGAGGCCGAGATCCGCGACGCGGCCGACGCCGTGCGCGGGGCCTACCGCGATCAGCGTGCGCCGACCGAGGTGCTGCCGCTGTACGGGCGCCTGAGCGCGGCCGAGCAGCACCGCGTCTTCGAGCGCTCCACCGTCGCGGGGCTCAAGCGCCGCGTGATCCTCGCCACCAACGTCGCCGAGACCTCGCTCACCGTGCCGGGCATCAAGTACGTCATCGACACCGGCACGGCGCGCATCTCGCGCTACAGCAATCGCGCCAAGGTGCAGCGCCTGCCGATCGAGGCGATCTCCCAGGCCTCGGCGCAGCAGCGCTCCGGCCGCGCGGGGCGCACCAGCGACGGCATCGCCATCCGCCTCTACGGCGAGGACGACTTCGCCAAGCGCCCCGAGTTCACCGAGCCGGAGATCCTCCGCACGTCGCTCGCCTCGGTGATCCTGCAGGCGCTCGCCCTCGACTTCGGCGACATCTCGCGCTTCCCCTTCCTCACTCCCCCCGACTCGCGGGGCGTGAAGGCCGCGCTCGACCTGCTCGTCGAGCTGGGCGCCGTCGTCCTCACCCGCGACGGCTCGCCCCGCCTGACGCGCACCGGTCGCGACATCGCCCGCCTCCCCATCGACCCCCGCTTCGCCCGGATGCTCATCGAGGCGCACAAGAACGGCACCGTCGACGAGGTGCTGGCGATCGTCTCCGGACTCTCGATCCAGGACGTGCGCGAGCGCCCGTCCGTCGAGGCCGGCGGTGCGCAGCGCGAGCAGGCGGATCAGTCGCACGCCCGGTTCGCGGATCCCACGTCCGACTTCCTCACGCTGCTGAACCTCTGGAACCACCTGCAGGAGAAGCAGAAGGAGCTCGGCTCGAGCGCCTTCCGGCGCCTGTGCCGCGCCGAGTTCCTGAACTACGTGCGGGTGCGCGAGTGGTTCGATGTGCACCGCCAGCTGCGCGGGCTCGCCGGCGGGCTGGGCGGGCGCGACGACCGCGGCGAGCGCGGGCGCGGGCGCGACCACCGGGGGTCCTCCGCCCGGCCGGCGGCCGACTCGCACGCGCGTCGCGAGGGCACGGGCTCGGACGACGCCTCCGCGATCCCGGGCGAGCGCGCCGACGCCATCCACACCGCCCTGCTCGCCGGCCTGCTCTCGCAGATCGGCATCCTCGACGAGCGCGAGAAGGCGAAGGATCCGCGCAAGGGGGCCGAGTACCGCGGCGCCCGGGGCATCCGGTTCTCGGTGTTCCCGGGATCGGTGCTGCGCAAGCGCCGCCCGAAGGCCGTGATGGCCGCCGAGCTCGTCGAGACGTCGCGCCTGTTCGCGCGAACGGCGGCGCAGATCGATCCCGCCTGGGCCGAGGCGCTGGCCGGCGACCTCGCCAAGCGCCAGGTGACCGAGCCGCACTGGTCGAAGGATCAGGGTGCGGCGGTCGCGTACGAGAAGGTCACCCTCTACGGCGTCGAGATCATCCCGCGCCGCCGGATCCAGTTCGCCCGCATCGATCGTCCGGCCGCCCGCGAGCT
Source organism: Microbacterium phosphatis (assembly GCF_049177115.1). Lineage (GTDB taxonomy): Bacteria > Actinomycetota > Actinomycetes > Actinomycetales > Microbacteriaceae > Microbacterium > Microbacterium phosphatis. Next base: position 2,160,195 of record NZ_CP185370.1, read on the forward strand.
GTTCGTGCGGCACGCGCTCGTCGAGGGCGAGTGGGATCCGTCGCGCCTCCCGCAGAACCTGACCGCGTTCCTGCGGCAGAACCACGAGCTGCGCCGGCGCCTCGAGAAGCTCGAGGAGCGCGAGCGCCGCCGCGACATCCTCGCGGGCGACGAGGCCGTGTTCGCCTTCTACGACGCGCGCATCCCTCCCGAGGTGTTCGACGTGCGCTCGTTCGAGACCTGGTGGCGCGAGTCGCTCACCCGGACGCCCAAGCTGCTGACGATGCGCGAGGCGGATCTCGTCGAAGGCCAGGCGACGTCCGACGCGCGCGACTTCCCGACGCGCTGGACGCAGGGCGACCAGACCCTGAACCTGGCGTACCGCTTCGAGCCGGGCGCACCCGACGACGGCGTCACGGTCGTTGTGCCTCTGGCGCTGCTGGCCTCGCTCGAGCCGGTCGGCTTCGACTGGCAGGTGCCGGGCATGCGCGCGGAGCTGATCACGGCCCTGCTGCGGGCGCTGCCCAAGGCCGTCCGCCGCCACGTCGTCCCCGCGGCCGACTGGGCCGCGAAGCTCTCCGCCGAGCTCGACGGCGCCGGACCCGAGAGCCACGCCGGGCGCCCGCCGCAGACGCTGCGCGCGGCCCTCGCCCAGCGGATCCAGCGCGTGGCGAACCAGCCCGTCTCGGCCGACGTGTTCGAGATGGAGCGGGTGCCGGGCCACCTCATGATGTCGTTCCGCGCGGTCGACGAGCGCGGCCGCGCGCTGGGGGCCGATCGCGACCTGACGGTGCTGCAGGATCAGCTCGCCGGTCGCGCGCGTCAGTCGGTCGCGCGCTCGCTCGACAGGGAGGCGCGCCGGGCGTCACCCTCCGTCGTCGCGGGCACGGCGCCGGCGGCACTCGAGCGCACGGGACTGGTCGACTGGGACTTCCAGGACCTGCCCGAGATGGTCGACACGAAGGTGGCCGGCGGCGTCGTCCGCGGGTATCCCGCGCTCGTCGACGAGGGATCCTCCGTCGCGCTGCGGGTCGAGGCCACGCCCGAGGCCGCCCGCGCGCGCACCGCCACCGGCGTGCGTCGCCTGCTGCTGCTCACGGTGCCCTCCCCCGCGTCGTACGTGCAGGAGCACCTCACCTCGAACGAGAAGCTGGCCCTCGCTGCCTCCCCCTACGCGTCGGCGAAGGCCCTGATCGAGGACTGCCGGGCGGCGGTCGCCGACGCCGCGATCGCCCGTGCCGGGGCGCTCCCCCGCTCGCGCGCCGCGTTCGAGGCCCTCAAGGCGGAGGTGACCCGCGGATCCGTCGACGACGTCTTCGCCTGCGTCTCGCTCGTCGCGCGGATCCTGACGTCGGCCCGCGAGATCGAGCGCGGCCTCAAGAACGCCAACTCGATGGCGCTGCTCGGGCCCCTCGGCGACATCCGCGGCCAGCTGAGCGGACTGATCCGGCCCGGGTTCGTCTCGGACACGGGCCTCGCGCGCCTGCAGCACCTGCCGCGCTACCTCGACGGCGTGCGCCTGCGCCTCGAGGCCCTGCCGGACAACCCCGGTCGCGATCGCGCCTGGATGACCGAGCTCGAGAAGGCCACGGCCGCCTTCGCCGAGGCCGGGGGCACGATCCCGCTTCCCGCGGGAGCTCCGGATCGGCTGGTGCACGCCCGCTGGCTGCTCGAGGAGCTGCGGGTGGGCCTGTTCGCCCAGCGCCTCGGCACGGCCGAGCCGGTCTCGGTCCAGCGCATCCAGAAGGCCCTCCGCGGCTGAGCCGCCCCCGGGCGGCGCCCTTCCCTCGGAGAGGTGCGCATCGTAGGAGCGAACGCCGGTATCCGCCCTACGGACCGCATTTTCCCTACGGAACGCACCTCCGGATCCGGCTGGCAGGTGAGCGCGCGTTGCCTCCCGGGTAGGGCGGCGCGCCTTCGCACGTCCGCCCCCTTCTCTCGGAGAAATGCGTTCCGTAGGAGCGAGCGCGGGGATCCGCCCTACGGACCGTATCTCTTCTACGGAACGCCCCCCGGATCCGCCCTAAGGAGCGCGTTTCTCCTGCAAAAACGCACCCCAGATCCGGCCCCCGCGCGAGCACAGCGCGGGCACGAGGCGGTGCTGCCGCGCGCGACCTCTCCTTCCCTCGGAGATATGCGCACCGTAGGAGCGAAGGCGGGAATCCGCCCTACGGATCGCATCTCTCCTACCGAACGCACCCCGGATCCGGCTGGCAGGTGAGCCCGCGTTGCCTCCCGGGTAGCGCGGCGCGCCTTCGCGCGTCCGCCCCTTCCCTCGGAGAAATGCGTTCCGTAGGAGCGAACCCGCGGATCCGCCCTATGGACCGCATCTCTCCTACGGATCGCACCGCGGCCGCGTCAGGCCGATTCGAGGATCGCGGTGGCGCCGAGGCCGCCGGCGGCGCAGATCGAGATGAGGGCGCGGGCCGGGGCGCCCGTCTCGGCGGCGCGCTGCGCGACGAGCTTCGCGGCGGTGGCGAGGATCCGGCCGCCGGTCGCGGCGAAGGGATGTCCCGCGGCGAGCGAGGATCCGTTCACGTTCAGTCGGGCGCGGTCGATCGTGCCGAGGGCCCCCGGCAGGCCGAGCTCGGCGCGGCACCAGTCGTCGTCCTCCCACGCGGCGAGGGTGGTCAGCACGGTCGAGGCGAAGGCCTCGTGGATCTCGTAGAAATCGAAGTCGCCGAGGGCCAGCCCGTTGCGGGCGAGCAGACGCGGGACGGCGTGGGCGGGTGCCATCAGCAGCCCCTCGCGGCCCCCGACGAAGTCGACCGCCGCCGTCTCGGCGTCCACGACCCGCGCGAGCACCGGGAGGTTTCGCTCGGCGGCCCATGCGCGCGATCCGAGGAGCACGGCGGAGGCCCCGTCCGTCAGCGGGGTGGAGTTGCCGGCGGTCATGGTCGCTGCGGCGGCGAGGTTCCGCCCGAACACCGGAGACAGGCGCGCGAGCTTGTCCATGGAGGTGTCCGCGCGCAGGTTGTCGTCCCGCGTGAGCCCGCGGAACGGCGTGACGAGCTCGTCGAAGAAGCCGGCATCCCACGCCGCGGCGAGACCCCGGTGGCTGCGCAGCGCGATCTCGTCCTGCGCCTCGCGGGTGATCCCCCACTTCGCCGTGGTGATCGCCTGGTGCTCGCCCATCGACAGGCCCGTGCGGGGCTCGTCCGTCGAGGGGCTGAGCGGCTTGAGGTGGCCCGGGCGCAGGGCCGCGAGCGCGGCGAGCCGCTCCCGCAGGGTCTTGGCGTGCGAGACCTTCAGCAGCACACGACGCAGCCCCTCGCTCACCGCGATCGGGGCGTCCGAGATCGAGTCGGTGCCGCCGGCGACTCCCGACTCGATCTGACCGAGACGGATCTTGTTCGACACGGCGATGGCGGCCTCGAGCCCGGTCGCGCAGGCCTGCTGGAGGTCGTACGCCGGGGTCTGGGGCGAGAGGGACGAGCCGAGCACGCTCTCGCGGATCAGGTCGAAATCGCGCGAATGCTTCAGCACGGCACCGCCCACGACCTCGCCGAGGCGCTCGCCCCGGAGGCCGAACCGGGTCACGAGCCCCTCGAGCGCGGCGGTGAACATCTCCTGGTTCGACGCGTCGGCGTATCGCCGGCCCGCCCGGGCGAAGGGGATGCGGTTGCCGCCGATCACGTAGGCGTCGCGCGGGCTGGGGGCAGTGCTCTGCGTCGTCGAGGTGTCCGTCATGTCCCGAGCGTCTCACGGGTACGCCGCCGGCGCGCGGCCGTTGTAGATCCCGGCCATATGCGGCCGGGGGCCGGCCCCGATGGAGGGCGCGCGCGCCCGCTCAGGTATCTTGAAGTCGAGAGAATCTGCGCCCTCGCGGGCGCCGATCGGCTGACGACCACAGGAGCTTCTTCCGCATGTCGAAGATCATCTACACGCACACCGACGAGGCGCCGCTGCTGGCGACGTACTCGTTCCTGCCGATCGTCGCGAGCTACGCGGCGAAGGCGGGCATCGAGATCGAGACCCGCGACATCTCGCTCGCCGGCCGCATCCTCGCGCAGTTCCCGGAGCGCCTCACCGAGGAGCAGCGCATCGGCGACGCGCTCAGCGAGCTCGGCGAGCTGGCCCACGACCCGGGTGCGAACATCATCAAGCTCCCCAACATCTCGGCGTCCGTGCCGCAGCTCGAGGCGGCCATCGCCGAGCTGCAGGCGCTGGGCTACGACGTCCCCGACCTCCCCGGCAACCCGGAGACGGACGAGGAGAAGGACATCGCCGCCCGCTACGACAAGGTCAAGGGCTCGGCCGTGAACCCCGTCCTGCGTCAGGGCAACTCGGATCGCCGCGCCCCCGCGTCGGTCAAGGCTTACGCCCAGAAGCACCCGCACTCGATGGGCGCCTGGTCGGCCGATTCGAAGACGAACGTCGCCACGATGGGCGCGAACGACTTCTACTCGAACGAGAAGTCGGTCGTCATCCCCGCCGACGACACGCTGCGGATCGAGCACGTCGCCGCCGACGGATCCGTCACCGTCCTCAAGAGCGACCTGAAGGTGCTCGCGGGCGAGGTCGTCGACGCCACCTTCATGAGCGCCAAGGCGCTGGACGCGTTCCTGGCCGAGCAGGTCGAGCGCGCCAAGGCCGAGGGCGTCCTGTTCTCGGTGCACCTGAAGGCCACGATGATGAAGGTCTCCGACCCGATCCTGTTCGGCCACGTCGTGAAGGCCTTCTTCCGCCCGGTCTTCGAGAAGTACGGCGCCGACCTGGCCGCCGCCGAGCTGTCGGCGAACGACGGCCTCGGCGCGATCTACGCCGGCCTGGACGCGCTGCCGAACGGCGCCGAGATCAAGGCCGCCTTCGACGCGGCCATCGCCGAGGGCCCCGCCCTGGCGATGGTGAACTCGGACAAGGGCATCACCAACCTGCACGTGCCGTCCGACGTGATCGTCGATGCGTCGATGCCGGCGATGATCCGCATCGGCGGCCACATGTGGGGCCCCGACGGCAAGGAGGCCGACACCCTCGCCGTCATCCCCGACTCGTCGTACGCCGGCGTCTACCAGGCGACGATCGACGACTGCAAGGCCAACGGCGCGCTCGACCCCGCCACCATGGGCACGGTGCCGAACGTCGGCCTGATGGCGCAGGCGGCCGAGGAGTACGGCTCGCACAACAAGACCTTCGAGCTGGCCTCGGCCGGCACCGTGCGCATCGTCGACGGCGCGGGCGAGACGCTGATCTCGCACGAGGTCGAGGCGGGCGACATCTGGCGCGCCTGCCAGACCAAGGACGCCCCGATCCGCGACTGGGTGAAGCTCGCCGTGACCCGCGCGCGCCTCTCGAACACCCCCGCGGTGTTCTGGCTCGACGCGAACCGCGCGCACGACGCGAACCTCATCGCCAAGCTCGAGCAGTACCTGCCCGAGTACGACACCGACGGTCTCGAGATCCACGTCATGGCCCCGGCCGAGGCGACCCTGTTCTCGCTGGCCCGGATCCGTCAGGGCCTCGACACCATCTCGGTGACGGGCAACGTGCTGCGTGACTACAACACCGACCTGTTCCCGATCCTCGAGGTGGGCACGTCGGCGAAGATGCTCTCGATCGTGCCGCTGATGGCCGGCGGCGGGCTGTTCGAGACGGGCGCCGGCGGCTCGGCCCCGAAGCACGTGCAGCAGCTGGTCGAGGAGGACTACCTGCGCTGGGACTCGCTCGGCGAGTTCTTCGCGCTGGCCGCCTCGTTCGAGCACCTCGCGCAGACGACGGACAACACCCAGGCGCAGATCCTGGCCGACACCCTCGACCGCGCCACGGGCACGTTCCTCGACGAGGACCGCTCGCCGGGCCGCAAGCTCGGCTCGATCGACAACCGCGGCTCGCACTTCTACCTGGCCTCGTACTGGGCCAAGGAGCTGGCCTCGCAGACCGAGGACGCCGAGCTCGCGGCCGCCTTCGCCCCGCTCGCCGAGAAGCTGGCGGCCGAGGAGAAGACGATCGTGGCCGAGCTCGTCGCCGTGCAGGGCAAGCCGGTCGACATCGGCGGCTACTACCGCCCCGACGCCGAGAAGACGGCCGCCGTCATGCGTCCGTCCGCGACCTTCAACGCGGCGATCGACGCGCTGTAAGCAGCCCTATACAACGGCCCCGGCCCTCTTCGCGAGGACCGGGGCCGTTTGTCTTTCGATGTCGACGTAATGTGACGGCCCGTCTTCGAGACGAAGATAGGTAATGCTAAGTTAGGCATGCCTCACCTCGATGGGAGGCGCACCCCACACAGCTTTCCGAAAGGGACGTCCCTTGCGCATCACCCGCATCCTCGGCGCGACCATCGCGACCGCCGCCCTCACCGCCTCGCTCGCGGCCTGCTCCGCCCCCGATTCGGCCCCGGCCGGCGACGACACCTCCGCCTCGGCCGGCGACGGGTTCCCCGTCGAGGTGAAGCACGCGCTGGGCACCACGACCATCGAGAAGCAGCCCGAGCGCGTCGCCTCGATCGGCTGGGGCAACCAGGACGTGGCCCTCGCGCTAGGCATCGCCCCGGTGGGCGCCGACGACCAGACCTGGTCGATGGACGGATCCGACGGTCTCGGCCTCTACGAGTGGACGACCGACGCGTACACCGAGCTGGGCGCCGACGAGCCCGTGGTCTTCTCGACGACCGACGGCATCGACTTCGAGGCCATCGCCGACACCACCCCCGACGTGATCATCGCCGCCTACTCCGGCCCCACCGAGGAGGAGTACGCCACCCTCAGCGAGATCGCCCCCACGGTCGCCTACCCGGGCGTCGCCTGGTACACCCCCTGGCGCGACAGCATCCTCGTCAACTCGCAGGCCCTGGGCCTCGCCGACGAGGGCGAGGCGCTGGTCGCCGACCTCGAGAAGCAGATCGCCGACGCCACGGCCGACAAGGACTTCGCCGGCAAGAGCGCCGCGTTCCTGTTCCTGAACGCCGCCGACCTGTCGACCGCGTCGGTGTACTCCACCGGCGACTCGCGCGCCGCGTTCCTCGCCGACCTCGGCTTCGACGTGCCCGCCGCCGCGAAGGAGGCCGACGAGGCCGGCACCTTCTACCTCGACATCTCGGCCGAGAACGTCGACAAGCTCTCCGATGTCGACGTGATCGTCTCGTACGGCGGCCCCGAGCTGCTGCCCGCCCTCCAGGCCGACCCGCTGTGGAGCACGCTTCCCGCCGTCCAGAACGGCGCGGTCGTGGCCGTCGGCGCCGGCGACGACCTGAGCGGCGCGGTCTCGCCGACCGCTCTCTCCATCCCGTGGATGCTCGACACCTACGTGGGTCTGCTGAGCGACGCGGTCGCCACCGCCGACTGAACTCCCCTCGAGTGACACTCCTCACCGACGCGCGGCGGCGTGCAGACGGCCCTCGGCCGGCTGCGCGCCGCCGCCCGGCGTTCCTCATCGGCGTCCTGATCGTCGTCGTGGTCTCGATCGCGCTGTCCCTCGCGCTCGGATCCCGGCCCGTCTCCCTCGCGGAGGTGCTCGAGGGCATCACCGCGTGGATCGGCGGTCGCACGCCCGACGAGATCGGCGCGATCGCCGTGCAGGAGCGCATCCCGCGCACCGTCCTCGCCCTGCTGGCCGGCGCCGCCCTCGGGCTCTCCGGCGCCCTCATGCAGGCCGTGACGCGCAACCCGATCGCCGATCCCGGCATCCTCGGGGTCAACACCGGCGCGGCGCTCTTCGTGGTGTGCGGCATCGCGTTCCTCGGGATCACGTCGGCCGTGGAGTTCCTCGTGCTCGCGCTGATCGGCGGGAGCCTCGTGGCCGCGTTCGTCTACGTCGTCGGCTCGATCGGGCCCGGCGGCTCGACCCCCATCAAGCTCGCCCTCGCGGGCGCCGCCACCACAGCCGCCCTCTCGTCGCTGGTGAGCGCCGTCCTGCTCCCGCGCATCGCGGCGATGGACGTCTTCCGCTTCTGGCAGGTCGGCGGCGTCGGGGGCGCGGAGTGGGGGACCATGGCGATCGTCGCGCCGCTGCTCGCGGTGGCCGCCGTCGCCGCGTTCCTCAGCGCTCCCATGCTCAACGCGCTCGCGCTCGGCGACGAGGTCGCCGTGGGGCTCGGCGTGAACGTCACCGCCGGCCGCCTGATCGCCTCGGCCGCGGGCGTGGTGCTGTGCGCGGCCGTGACCGCCCTCGCCGGCCCGATCGCCTTCGTGGGCCTGATGGTGCCGCACGTCGCGCGCCTGCTGTTCGGCCCGGATCAGCGCTGGCTGCTGCCCGTCTGCGCCCTCGGCGGCGCCGCGCTCCTGACGGTGTCGGACACGATCGGCCGGCTCATCGGCTACCCCGGCGAGGTCGAGGCGGGCATCGTGACCGCGTTCGTCGGCGCCCCGATCCTCGTCATCATCGCCCGCCGCACCCGGATGAAGGCCCTCTGATGGCGCTCCCCCTCGCGCCGGCACGCCCGGCCCCCTCCCCCGCGACGACGGCGATCCACCTCGGCCGCCGCCGGCGGGCCCGCCGCCGCACGATGGCCCTCGTCACGCTCGGCGTGATCCTGGTCGCCCTCATGGCCGCGATGCTGCTGCTCGGCAAGACGATCTACCCCGTCTCGGACGTGGTCCGCGTGATCCTGGGCGAGACGGTGCCCGGCGCCTCGTTCACGGTCGGATCGCTGCGCATCCCCCGCATGATCACCGGCGTCCTCGCCGGCGTGGCCTTCGGCGTCGCGGGTACCACGTTCCAGACGATGCTGCGCAATCCCCTCGCCAGCCCCGACGTCATCGGCATCACCTCCGGCGCCAGCGCGGCCGCCGTCGTCAGCCTCGTCGTCCTGCACGCGAGCATCACCGCCACGATGTTCGCGGCGCTCCTCGTGGGCATCGCGACCGCGGCCCTGATCTACCTGGCCGCGCGCGGCGGCGAATCGACCGGCGGCCGGCTGATCCTCATCGGCATCGGCATCGGCGCGATGCTCGAGGCGGTCGTGTCGTTCGTCATCCAGCGTGCGGCCGACTGGGACGTCGCCGTCGCCATGAGGTGGCTGACCGGAAGCCTCAACGGCTCGAAGTGGGAGGGCCTCGGCCCGCTCGCGCTGGCTGCGGTGATCCTGATCCCGCTCATCCTGCTGCTCTCGCGCGATCTGCGCGCGCTCGAGCTCGGCGACGCGTCGGCGACCGCGCTGGGCGTGCGGGTCGACCGCACGCGCCTGCTGCTGATCGTCGCCGCCGTGGCGCTCGCGTGCTTCGCGACCGCGACGACCGGGCCGATCGCGTTCGTCGCCTTCCTCGCCGGCCCCATCGCCTCGCGGCTCGTCGGCCCCGGCACCAGCCTCACCATCCCGGCCGCGCTGATGGGCGCCGTCCTGGTGCTCGCCGCCGACCTCATCGGTCAGTTCGCGTTCGATACCACCTTCCCGGTCGGCGTCATCACGGGCGTGCTCGGCGCGCCCTACCTGCTCTACCTGCTCATCCGCACGAACCGCATCGGAGGATCCTCGTGACCGTCCACTCCACCCTCCAGGCGACCGAGCTGGTCTCCGGATACGGGGCCTCCCCCATCGTCAAGGGCGTCGACCTGACGATCCCCCGCGGCCGCATCAGCGTCATCATCGGCGCGAACGCGTGCGGCAAGTCGACGCTGCTGAAGACGCTCGCGCGACTGATCTCGCCGCAGTCCGGCAGCGTGGTGCTCGACGGACAGAGCATCGGATCGATCCCGACCAAGCAGCTCGCGCGCACCCTGGGCCTGCTGCCGCAGTCGCCGATCGCGCCGGAGGGCATCGCCGTCGCCGACCTCGTCGGCCGCGGCCGCCACCCGCACCAGAAGCTGTTCCGCACCTGGTCGGCCGAGGACGACGCCGCCGTGGCGGAGGCCCTGGAGGTCACGGGGATCGCCGATCTCGCCGACCGCGCGGTCGACGAGCTCTCGGGCGGCCAGCGCCAGCGCGTGTGGATCGCGATGGCGCTCGCCCAGGAGACCGGTGTGCTGCTGCTCGACGAGCCGACCACGTTCCTCGACGTCGCGCACCAGATCGAGGTGCTGGATCTGCTCACCGACCTCAACCGGTCCAAGGGCACCACGATCGTGATGGTGCTGCACGACATGAACATGGCCGCCCGCTACGCCGACCACATCTTCGCGATGTGCGCGGGCGAGCTCATCGCCTCGGGTGCTCCGGCCGAGGTGATGACGAGCGAGCTGATCTCCGACGTCTTCGGGCTGGATGCCGCCGTGATCCCGGATCCGGTCTCCGGCGCGCCCATGGTGCTCCCCCGCGGTCGCCACCACGTGCTCGCCGCGCCCGCCGCCACCCCCGCCGCCTGATCCGGCGACCGATCCGTCCCGCGGCGCTCGCGCGCCGATAGCCTGGCGCTATGTCGAAGGCGATCCAGTACAGCGAGCTCGGCGGCCCCGAGGTGCTCACCCTGAACGAGATCCCGGACCCGGTCGCCGGGCCGGGCGAGGTGGCGATCCGCGTCGAGGCGGCCGGAGTCAATCCGATCGACTGGAAGCTGCGCGAGGGCATCCGCCCCTCGCCCCCGATCACGCGCCCCCGGGGCACCGGCACCGACGGCGGCGGCCACGTCACCGCGGTCGGAGAGGGTGTCGACGGATTCCGCGTGGGCGATCCGGTCGCCTTCACCGGCCGGCTGGGCGCCTACGCGACCGACCTGGTGGTGCCAGCCGACAAGGTCTTCGCGCGTCCCGCCGGCGTGTCGGCGGCGGTCGCCGCGGCGCTCGGCGTGCCCGTCGGCACGGCCTACCAGGCCGTGCGATCGCTCGGCATCCGGGGCGACGACACCGTGCTCATCCACGGCGCGTCCGGGTCGGTCGGCCAGGCCGCCATCCAGATCGCGCTGCTCGCCGGGGCGCGTGTGCTCGGCACCACGAGCGACGCGCGCGCCGATCGCGTGGCGGCACTCGGCGCCGAGCCGCTGCCCTACGGCGACGGGCTCGTCGAGCGCGTGCGCGCGGCCGCCCCCGAGGGGGTGACGGTGATCCTCGACTTCGCCGGGACCGATGACGCGATCGCCGCGTCGCTCGAGCTGCTCGAGGACCGCGACCGGATCGCGACGATCGTCCGCGGCGCGGACGCCGCGGGGTGGGGCATCCGCGCCTTCAGCGGCGGCGCCCCGAACCCGCTCACCCCTCAGCAGGAGGCGTGGCGGCTCGAGGCCATCCCCGTCTCGATGGCGCTGACCGCCGCGGGGCGCTTCACGGTCGAGCTCGGTGAGCGCTTCCCGCTCGAGCGCGCCGGCGACGCCCAGCGCGCGAGTCGCGACGGCGCCCCGGGCAAGCTGCTCGTCATCCCCTGACGTGAGGGCTCCGCACCCGGCGGGTGTCCCGAGCCTCTGTGCGCGCGGTCGTAGGATCGATCCGTGAGCAGTGGGGGGACAGGGCTCGACGCACCCGTGGTGCGTCGCATCCGCGTGCTCACGGCGATCGCCGCGATCGTGTCGGTGCTGGTGCTGGTCGGTGTGGTCTGGGGGGCGCTGGACGACCTCGACGTGGTCGAGGGGGCGCCGCTCGGCGTCGACGACCCCAACGACGCCCCGTGGGATCGCGCCGCGCCCCAGGAGCTGACCATCGCCGACGACGGCACCCTGCAGATCCCCGCCGGCGGCGGGGTGCTGCACGTCCCGCAGAGCTCCTCGGACCCGGTGCTGAAGATCACGACCACGGGCGAGCCCTCCGACTGGGTCGACGTCTCGCTGACGCCCGACGGCGTCGTTAGGGACGACGACGAGTACTTCTACCCCGACAGCGCCGGCGACATCTTCAGCGAGGGCGACACCGTCATGCTGTTCCCCGGCGCCCGCGACCTCGAGGTGTGGTTCGAGAGCGAGGCGGCCGAGACGCTGCGGGTCGCGCCCCTCGAGGTCGACGCGATGGGCGCGACCGCGAGCGGCGAGGGCGACGCCACGCTGCTCTACGAGGGCGAGCACATCAGCGCCCGCGCGGTGCACCGCGGCGACGGGGTGTTCTTCCTCGATACCTTCACCCCCGGCGGCCGCGACTCCCCCGTCATCGAGAGCGGGGATGTCGACGAGCGCTTCTCGTGGGACGGCTCCCCCGTGGTGTTCGTCATCGAGTCCAGCGGCCCCTGGACCCTGCAGATCGACGGCGAGACCGCGCCCTGACGCGGGCGGACGACAGAGACGAGACACGGCACATGGACTTCGCGACGACGCTGGATCAGGCCTTCAAGGCCCGTCTTCCCCTGCTCTACCTCGAGACCAGCGAGGAGGTGCGCGCGGTGCAGGCGCTGACCGCGGCCGCCGCCCGCCAGCGCACCCCGCGCCCGGTGTGGACGTGGAGCACCGCGACCGGCCTCATCCACCCCACCGAGGGCGTCGTCGACGGCACCACGAGCCCGGTGCGGGCGCTCGATCACGCCGCGCACCAGGCTGACGCGGGGGTGTTCGTCTTCCACGACCTGCACCTGCACTTCGGCGGCGAGGGCCGCCCGGGCGACGCCGCGATCATCCGGAAGACGCGCGAGACGGCGGTCGACTTCCGTCACGGCGAGGCGGCGCGCATGCTGCTCATCACCTCACCCGTGCGCGTGATCCCTCCCGAGCTCGACACGCTCACCACGCTCATCGACTTCCCGCTGCCGTCGGCCGACGAGCTGCGCGCCCTGCTCGACGACATGATCGAGACCAACCGCAAGGTGAAGGTCGAGGCATCCACCGACGACCGCGAGCGACTCGTCCACGCCGCGCTGGGCCTGACGATGCACGAGGCCGAGAACGCCTACGCCCGCGCGATGGTCGACGACGGCCGGCTGACGACGCTGGACGTCGAGGTCGTGCACGACGAGAAGCGGCAGGCCGTGCGGAAGTCGGGGCTGCTCGACTTCCTCGACCCCGGACTCGACCTCGACGACGTGGGCGGTCTCGGCAACCTCAAGCGCTGGCTCGGCCGCCGGCAGGGCTCCTGGCTCGCCAAGGCGCGCGACTTCGGCCTGCCCTCGCCGAAGGGGGTGCTCATCACCGGAGTGCCCGGCTGCGGCAAGTCGCTCACGGCCAAGGCGACCGCCGCGTCGTGGGGCCTGCCGCTGCTGCGCCTGGACGTCGGCCGGATCTTCTCGGGTCTTGTCGGCTCCAGCGAGCAGAACCTCCGCACGGCCATCGCCACCGCCGAGGCGGTCTCGCCCTGCATCCTCTGGGTCGACGAGATCGAGAAGGGCTTCTCGGGCGTCTCCGGATCGACCGACTCCGGCACGTCGGCACGCGTGTTCGGATACTTCCTGACGTGGCTGCAGGAGAAGACCAAGCCGGTCTTCGTGGTGGCCACGGCGAACAACATCGACCAGCTGCCGCCCGAGTTCCTCCGCAAGGGCCGCTTCGACGAGATCTTCTTCGTCGATCTCCCCTCGCTCAGCGAGCGCCGCATGATCTGGACCATCCAGCTCGCCTCGCGGGCGCGCGACGGCAACGGGCTCGACGCGGTCGCGGCCGATCCGTCGGCGATCGACCGGCTCGCGGCAGCGAGCGACAACTACTCGGGTGCCGAGATCGAGCAGGCCGTGATCGCGGCGCTCTACGAGGCGTTCGCCGCCGGCCGCCCCGCCGAGACCACCGACCTCGTCCACGCGATCGAGAACATGATCCCGCTCGCGGTGACCCAGTCAGAGGACGTGCAGGCGATCCGCGACTGGGCGACTGTGCGGGCCGTGCGCGCAACCGCCAGCGAGGATCTCTCCGGCGCCGAGCAGCGAGAGGCGCCGGCCGTCGCCGCCCCGGCCCCGATCGCCGCGGGCCGCGGCGGGCGCACGGTCGACTTCTAGGACCCCGGACAGCGGATCGGATCGGAGCGGACATGACGAAGCAGCTCATCGTGCGGGTGCACAAGGACGGCACGATCGACGCCGAGACGATCGGCATGCACGGCGCCGAGTGCCTCGACTACTTCGAGGCGCTGGAGGACCTGCTCGGCGCCTCCACCGCGGCCTCGGCGTACACCGCCGACTACGACAGGGCCACGGCCGACGACGAGTGGCACAACGTCGACCACGACCACACGCAGGGCCACGGCGGATGACCCTGCTCGCCGCCCCCACGCTGCGCGATGCGCCTCCCGCGCCCCGCGACGGCGCGCGCACCCGCTGGTCGAGGTTCGTCCCCGCCACCGAGGCCGAGGGCCCCGGGCGCCGGGCGGCCCTCTGGCTGCAGGGGTGCGACGTGCGCTGCCCGGGGTGCTTCAACCCGCACCTGTGGGCGCACCGCGGCGCCCTGCTCGAGGAGACGGGCGCCCTGGCGGAGCGCTTCGCCGCCGAGGCCGCGGCTGCGGGCTCCGAGGGCCTGACGCTGCTGGGCGGCGAGCCGTTCGATCAGGCGCACGCCGCGGCCGCCATCGCCGAGGCGTTCCGTGCAAGCGGCCTGACGGTGATGACGTTCACCGGGTACACGCACGCGCAGCTGACCGAGTGGGCGCGTGCCCGCGCCGACATCGCGCGCCTGCTCGCCGCCACCGATCTGCTGGCCGACGGCCCCTACCTGCGCGACCTTCCCGATCCGGATCGCCCCTGGATCGGATCCCGCAACCAGGGCCTGACGGCGCTCACCCCCGTCTACAGCGAGGCGATCGAGCGCATCGAGCGGGGCTCCGGGAGCGGCGACCGGCTCGAGATCCGCATCGGCCCCGATGGCCGCGTCGAGGTCAACGGCTGGGCGGACGACAACGCCCTGGACGCACTGCTGCACGACCTGGGCGCGCGCGTCGACTCCCCTTCCGCCCTCTCCCGAACGGAGCACGAGAATGCGTAGCGATGCCTCGAGCGAATGGAGCGCAGCCTCATGAGCGTCACGATCTCGCTGATCCCCCTCGCCCTCGCCGCGGCGGGGCTGCTGACGGCCGGCACGGCCGCTCACGCCGGCGATGCGATCGCCGCGCAGGCCGCCGCACGCGGCGAGCGCGCCGTCGCGATGCGCACCCGTCTGAAGGACCGGGGGCTGCTCGAGCAGGCGCTGTCGGACATCGGCGCGACCGACATCATCGTGGGCGACGAGGTCACGGCCGCCTTCGGCGACGTCCGCATCGCCATGGAGCAGGACGCCGACGGCATCTGGCAGGCGCACGTCACGGGCGACCACTCCGACGCGCAGCTCACCGAGCGCGGCACCACGCTGCTGGCCGAGCTGGACGCGGCGTACGCGCTCCGGGTGCAGCAGGCGGTGGCGCAGCGCATCCGCGAGCGGGCGGACGGCGCGGGCTTCGAGCTCGCCTCGGAGCAGCGCGACGGCGACACGGTCACGATGACCCTGACCGTCAAGGAGACGGCGTGACCCTTCCGCTTCAGGAGCGCCGGACGAGCTGGGTCTTCCTGCTCCTGGTAGGCCTGTGGATCGTGCCCGTCCTCGGCGGGCCCGGGTGGTCGTGGCTGGGCTTCTCGGCGGCGGCGCTGATGAGCGCGAACACCCGGCTGTGGTGGCCCGCGTTCGGCTACACCGCCATCGGGTTCATCACGCTGCCCCTCGAGGACGAGCTGTACCTCGAC
This sequence comes from Microbacterium phosphatis, assembly GCF_049177115.1. Lineage (GTDB taxonomy): Bacteria > Actinomycetota > Actinomycetes > Actinomycetales > Microbacteriaceae > Microbacterium > Microbacterium phosphatis. The sequence goes on from NZ_CP185370.1 coordinate 2,175,592, forward strand.
GACCTGGCGGTCATCATCCGGACGGCGGCGTGGGTCGCGTGCATCGTGCACGCCCTGATCGTCTTCCCCGGGGTGCTGCGCCGCGTCGCCGAGGGGACCGGCGGGGTGCAGACCCCGCAGGAGCGGCGCCGCGTCCGGGATCGCGCGCGCCGCGCGCAGCGGCGTGCCGAGGCCGCCCCGCGCGGTCGCGCCGCCGAGCCGGCCGAGCAGGCCGCCCGGCGGGAATCGGTCCCGGAGCAGGCGCGACCCCTCGCCGCCGCGGCGACGCGGACCCGCGAGGCGCTCGTCGACCAGGCGGCGCCCGCGCCGGCGGCCCCCACCGTCGACGTGAACAAGGCGTCGCGGCGCGACCTCGCCAAGCTCCCCGGGATGGATCGGAACAAGGCCCGCGAGGCCGCCGCCGAACGCGATCGCCGGGGCGGCTTCGCCTCCCTCGACGACTTCGCCCGCGTCGCGGGGCTCCAGCCGCACGAGGCGGTGCGCCTGCGGGCCCACGCCTTCTGCTCGCCCCGCCCCCGGCCGCCGCGCACCTTCGCCCGGCGCGTGGATCTCTGATCCGCCCGTCCTGCGACGCCGGCGGCACCACCTAGGCTCGGAACATGACCGGACTGCGCTGGGGCATTCTCGCAACGGGCGGCATCGCCCACTCGTTCGCTCGCGATCTGCGGACCGCGGGCCTCGATCTCGTCGCCGTGGGCTCGCGCTCCCAGGCAAGCGCCACGGCCTTCGCGGCCGAGTTCGACATCCCGCGCGCGCACGGCTCGTACGAGGAGCTCGTCGCCGATCCCGACGTCGACATCATCTACGTCTCGACGCCGCACCCGATGCATGCCGAGAACGCGCGCCTCGCGCTCGAGGCCGGCAAGCACGCGCTGGTCGAGAAGTCGTTCACCGTCAACCGCGCCGAGGCCGAGAGCCTGCGTGACCTGGCGGCCGCGAAGGGCCTCCTCGTGATGGAGGCGATGTGGACGCGCTACCTGCCGCACATGATCCGGATCCACGAGATCATCGATGCCGGCACGCTCGGCGAGGTGCGCGCCCTGTTCGCCGACCACACGCAGAAGATCACCGACGACCCCTCGCACCGCCTGAACGCGCTGCCCCTCGGCGGCGGGGCGCTGCTCGACCTCGGCATCTACCCCGTGTCGTTCGCCTGGGACATCCTGGGCGAGCCGACGACGGTCCACGCCGCCGCCCGCCTCGGCGACACCGGCGCCGACACCGAGGTGGCGACCCTCATGGTGCACGGCTCCGGCGCGCTGTCGACCACTGTCTCGTCCGCGCGCGGATCCGGGCCGAACAGCGCGCACATCGTCGGCACCGCGGCCCGGATCGACATCGACCGGGTCTGGTACTCGCCGACGTCGTTCACGGTGACGGCCCCCGACGGCACGGTGCTCGAGCGCTACGAGACGGACATCGAGGGTCGCGGCATGCAGTTCCAGGCGCTCGCCGCCGAGAGGTTCGTGGCCGAGGGCGAGCTGCGGGGCCGCGAGCTGCCGATCGACGAGTCGGTGGCCATCATGGGCACGCTGGACGAGATCCGGCGCCAGATCGGCGTCGTCTACCCCACGGAGGAGAGCTGAACATGGCCGACAACGGTGGCCGCGTGGCGGTCTATCTCGACTTCGACAACATCGTCATGAGCTGGTACGACCGCGTCCACGGCCGCAACTCGTACAGCCGCGACAAGCAGAGGCTCGCCGACGACCCCGAGTTCGCGACGCGCCTGGCCGAGGCCACGATCGACGTCGGCGCGATCATCGACTACGCCGCGTCCTTCGGCACGCTTGTGCTGACCCGCGCCTACGCCGACTGGTCCTCCCCCGTGAACGCGACGTATCGCTCGCAGCTGGTGGGGCGCGCGGTCGACCTCGTGCAGCTGTTCCCCGCGGCGGCGTACGCCAAGAACGGCGCCGACATCCGCCTCGCCGTCGACACCGTCGAGGACATGTTCCGCCTGCCCGACCTCACCCACGTCGTGATCGTGGCGGGCGACTCGGACTACGTCCCGCTGGCGCAGCGCTGCAAGCGCCTCGGGCGCTACGTGATCGGCATGGGCGTCGCCGGCTCGACCGCCAAGTCGCTCGCCGCCGCCTGCGACGAGTTCGAGGCCTATGACACGCTTCCCGGCGTCACCGCGCCGAAGAAGCCGCGGGTCACCGTCGCGAAGGCCCCCGAGCCGACCGGGACCGCCGACGCCGCCGCCGAGCCGAGCGAGCCCGCCTCGGGTTCCGGGTCGGGGTCCGGCTCGCGCAGCCGCCGCGCCTCGCGGGCGAAGGTCGCGCCCACGCCGCCCCCGCCCGTCGAGGACGACGACACCCTGATCCCATTCGACGAGATCCCGCCCGAGGATCTGCACGCCGCGGCCTCGCGCCTGCTCGAGCGCGCGCTGCGTCTGGGCAAGGGCGACGACGACGCCGAATGGCTGCACACCTCGGCCGTCAAGCAGCACATGCGTCGTATGGACCCGTCCTTCAGCGAGAAGACCCTCGGGTTCCGGTCGTTCAACGACTTCGTCACCTCGCGCGAGTTCGCGGAGGTCCGCGAGAACGGCCACGAGCGCCTCGTCCGCCTGAAGCACTGACGCCCACGGCGTTGTGGTCCGGATCGGATCACGCGCCGCGCGTCGTCGTGAAAGCGGTTTCTCGGCTAGGCTGGCGGATGTCCCGAACACCTCGATGATGAGGAGCACCCGCCCGTGTCCCCGACCACGAGCCTGCGATCGCGCATCGCCCCCAGCCCCGACAGACCGCGCAAGCACGCGCGTCTCGTCGAGATCCTCGACGCCCACGGCGCGGATCGGATCCTCCTGACGGGCACCGAGGCGCTCGCCTGGTACTTCGACGGGCCGCGCACCGCGGTGCCGCTCGGGGGCGCACCCGTGTTCTCGGCGACGGTGCACCGCGACGGCACGGCCGTGGTCACGGCCCTCGCCAACGAGGCGGAGCGTCTCGCCCACGAGGAGATCGCGGGCGCCGAGTTCCGCGTCATCGACTGGTTCGGCGACCTGCAGGCGGCGGATCCCGGCACCCTGCGCGAGACGGATGCGACCGCCGAGCTGCGCGCGGCCCGCGCCTCGCTGCTGCCGTTCGAGCGCGAGCGCTACGCGGCGCTCGGCCGCGACATGGCAGCCGCCCTCACCCGCGTGCTCTCGGCCGCGACGCCCCGCACCACCGAGCGCGAGCTGGCCGGCGCCCTCTCCCGCGCGATCTACGAGGCGGGGGCCGAACCCGCCGTCACCCTGGTCGCGGGCGCCTCCCGGGCGCACGTGCAGCATCCGCTTCCGACGGACGCGGCGCTCGGCGACCGCGCGATGGGCGTCGCCACCGGGCGCCGTCACGGGCTGCACGTCAGCGTGACGCGCTGGGTGCGGTTCGCGCCCGAGGACAGCGCGACACGCGACGCCGAGCGACGCCTGCTCGAGGTCGAGGCCGATGTGTGGGCCGCCACCGTCCCCGGGCGCACCCTCGACGACGTCCTGGGCGACATCCGCGCGGCCTACGCGCGTCAGGGCTTCGGCCCGGATGCCTGGCTGCGCCACCACCAGGGCGGCCCCACGGGCTACAACGGCCGCGACCCGAAGGCGGCACCGGGATCGACGGATCTGGTGCGCGCAGGCCAGGCGTTCGCCTGGAACCCCTGGGCGCACGCCGACGGCGTGGGGGTGAAGACCGAGGACACCGTGATCGTCGACGGCGACGGATCGGTCACCGCGCTCTCCGCCGATCCCGCGTGGCCCACGCTCGACGTCCGCGGCATCGCCCGCCCCGCCACCCTCGATCTCTCCTGACCCCGGAGCACCCCATGCGTCTCGACGACATCCAGATCCGCGATCCGTTTGTGCTCTTCGACGAGGGCACCCGTCGCTACCACCTGTTCGGCAGCACCGACGCGAACATCTGGTCGGGCCCGGCGACGGGTTTCGACACCTACTGGAGCGACGACCTCCTCGAGTGGCACGGCCCGACACCGGCCTTCCGCCCCGCGCCCGAGTTCTGGTCGCACACGCAGTACTGGGCCCCGGAGGTGCACGCCTACGAGGGCGGCTTCTACCTGTTCGCGACGTTCACCGCGGAGGGTCGCCACCGCGGCACGCAGATCCTGCGCGCCGAGAATCCCGAGGGCCCCTACCAGCCGTGGTCGGACGGGCCGCTCACCCCCAGCGCGTGGGAGTGCCTGGACGGCACCCTGCACGTCGAGGACGGCACCCCGTACATGGTCTTCTGCCACGAGTGGAAGGACGTCGGCGACGGCGAGGTGCAGGCCGTCCGACTGACGCCCGATCTGCGCGGCACGGTCGGGGACCCGGTCCTGCTCTTCCGCGCGTCGGAGGCGGCCTGGGCGCGTCCGATCCCCCGGCCCGAGTTCGATCGGGTGTTCGTGACCGACGGGCCGTTCCTGCACCGCACGGCGGACGGACGCCTCCTGATGCTCTGGTCGAGCTTCGGCGACACGGGCTACGCGATGGGGGTGGCGACGTCCGCCTCCGGCACGATCGCCGGGCCGTGGGCCCAGTCGGCCGAGCCCCTCTGGCCCGCCGACGGCGGACACGGCATGATCTTCGCCGACGCCGCGGGGCGGTTGCTGCTCACGCTGCACACCCCGAACAGGACGCCGGACGAGCGCGCCCGCTTCTTCCCCCTCGAGGAGACCCCCGAGGGGCTGCGCCTCAGCTGAGGGGGCGCAGGCCGGCCGGCGACTCGATGAGCAGCTCGAGCTCGGACGGATCCGGCCAGCCGGGCAGCTCCTGGACGCCGCGGCCCTGCTCGTACCAGGACTGCTGCTCGGCGTCGGTCCAGCCGCGGCCCTCGCTGATCGACAGGGTCGAGAGGTGGCCGTTCGACACGTTCAGGTAGACCTCGAAGGTGCGGCCCTCGAGCGGCCGGTAGACGCCGATCACGGGGAAGATCGCGTCACCCGGCACCGCGAAGGGCGAGCCCTCCGGCACCTCGAAGCCGATGCCCGGCCAGAAGGCCGTGGGGTCGGCACCCTCGTAGATGCTGGCGCGCGCGGATGCCAGCTGCTCACGCAGCTCGGCGGCGCCGAACTGCTCGGTCGCGCCGAGCAGCAGGGCGGTGAGCGCTCGCACGTCATCGGGGAGGTCGACGGTCTGCGCGACCGGATCCTCCTCCGGCTCCGGGGCCGCCACCGGCGCGGGCGCCCGCCCGAGCGCCCAGGTGAGCGCCGCGAGCGCGACGGCCGCCAGTGCCATCACGCCGCGGGGGTCGGCGACGCCGCGCCGCGCGAGCCCCTGCTGGAGCCGCGCGTCGACGGCCTCGGTGGCCTCGGAGGCGGCGAGGAAGGCGCCCGCGGCGCCGGCGGTCAGCCCCGCGCGGGTGGCGGGTGCGGCGTCGCGAGCGGAGACCCATGCGGTCCATCCGCCCAGGGCGCCGAGTGCCGCCCGGTAGGCGAGACGGCGGCCGGGGCCGAGGCGGTGGGGATCGACCAGCGTGATGCCCGCGTTCAGCGCGGTCCACACCACACCGTGGGCGACGGTGCGGGGGTCGTTGAGCTGCGCGAGCACGTCGCGGAGGGAGATGGCCACGCTCCGAGGGTACCGGGTCGAGCCGTCAGGCCCGCGGTGTGTAGCGCACGGGATCGAACGCCCCCGCGACCACCGCACGCAGCGCCTCGAGGTCGCCCGAGACGAAGCCCGCGGTGCGGCCCTGGACGAGCAGATTCCCGATCGCGGTGGCCTCGACGGGGCCGGCGAGCACCGGCAGCCCGGCGCGGTCGGCCAGGCGCTGGCACAGCAGGCGGTTGAGGGCCCCGCCGCCGACCACGTGGATGGTCTCGACCCCCACACCCGACAGCTCGGAGGCCTTGCGCACCGCGACCGCGAACGCCTCGGCGAGGCTCTCGACGATGGATCGCGCGAACTCGGCCGGCGACGACGGCACCGGCTGGTCGTGATCCCGCAGCCACGCCGCGATCCGGGCGGGCATGTCCCCCTGCGCCAGGAAGGCCGGGTCATTGGCGTCGAACAGCCCCACGGGCCCCGTCACGGCGGACGCCTGCGTCAGCAGCGTCGTGAGGTCGATGGGGGTGCCCGACTCGGCCTCCCACGCGCGCACCGATTCGCTGAGCAGCCACAGGCCCATGACGTTGTGCAGGAACCGCACACGCCCGTCGACGCCGCCCTCATTGGTGAAGTTCGCCTCGCGCGCGGCGTCGGTGAGCACGGGCTGCTCGGTCTCGACGCCGACGAGCCCCCACGTCCCGCACGAGATGTAGGCGGCGCGGTCGGCGCGCATGGGCACGGCGACGACGGCCGAGGCGGTGTCGTGCGAGCCCACGGCCACGACCGGGGCGTCGCCGCCGAGCTCCGCCGAGACCGCCGGCAGCAGACCGCCGAGCGTCGCGCCCGGATCGACCAGCGGCGGCAGGATCGACGCGGGCACGCCGATCCGCTGCGCGAGCGGCAGATCCCACTCGCGCGTGGTCACATCGAGCAGGCCGGTGGTGGACGCGTTCGTCCGCTCGGCGACACGGGCGCCCGTGAGCATCCAGCCCAGCAGATCCGGGATCAGCAGCAGCTGGTCGGCGAGGCCCAGGGCCTCCCCCTCGGTGGCGAGCTGGTACAGCGTGTTGAAGGGCAGGAACTGGAGCCCGTTGCGGCGGTACAGCTCGTCGAACGGGGCGCTCTGATGCACGGCCGCGACCCCCGCCGCCGTGCGCTCGTCGCGATAGTGGAAGGGCACCCCGAGAAGGCGATCTCCGCGCAGCAGCGCGTAGTCGACCGCCCACGAGTCGACCCCGATCGAGGCCAGCCCCGGCTCGGCGCGGAAGGCCGAGCGCAGGCCGTCGAGCGCCCCGCGATACAGACCCAGGAGGTCCCAGTGCAGGCCGTCCGGCAGGCGGACGGGAGTGTTGGCGAAGCGCCCGACCGTCTCCATCGCGAGCGATCCGGATCCGTCGAAGCGGCCGATGATCACCCGCCCGCTCGTCGCCCCGAGGTCGACCGCGGCCACGGAGCCGGCGGTCGCCCCGGGCGCGGCCCCGCGCCGCTGCGTCATCGCAGGAACGCCGCGGCGACGCCCGAATCGACCGGCACATGCAGGCCGGTCGTGCGGCTGAGCTCGGGGCCGGTGAGCACGAACACCGCGTCGGCGACGTTCTCGGGCACCACCTCGCGCTTGAGGATGGTGCGGTTCGCGTAGAACTGGCCCAGGTCCTCCTCGGCGACGCCGTAGGTGGCGGCGCGGTTAGCGCCCCACCCCGAGGCGAAGATCCCCGATCCGCGGACGACGCCGTCGGGGTTGATGCCGTTGACCCGCACCCCGTACTCGCCCAGCTCGACCGCCAGCAGGCGCACCTGGTGGGCCTGGTCGGCCTTCGTGGCCGAGTAGGCGATGTTGTTCGGCCCGGCGAAGACGCTGTTCTTGGAGGAGATGTAGATGACATCTCCTCCCATGCCCTGCTGGATCAGCGCGAGCGCGGCGGCCTTGGAGACCAGGAAGGATCCCTTCGCCATCACGTCGTGCTGCAGATCCCAGTCGGCCTCGGTCGTCTCCAGCAGCGGCTTCGACAGCGACAGGCCGGCGTTGTTGACGACGAGGTCGATGCCGCCGAAGGCGAGCAGCGTCGCATCGATCGCGGCCTGCACCCCCGCGGCGTCCGAGACGTTCGCGGCGACCCCGACGGCGACGTCGGTCGAGCCGAGCTCCGCCGCGGCGGCCTGCGCCTTGGCGAGGTCGAGGTCGGCGACCACAACGCACGCGCCCTCCGCGGCGAGGCGCTGGGCGATGGCCTTGCCGATGCCCGAGGCGGCGCCGGTGACGAACGCGATCCGGCCCTGGTGGGTCTTCGGCTTCGGCATCCGCTGCAGCTTCGCCTCCTCCAGCGCCCAGTACTCGATGCGGAACTTCTCCGCGTCCGAGATGGGGGTGTAGGTCGACAGCGCCTCCGCGCCGCGCATCACGTTGATCGCGTTGACGTAGAACTCCCCCGCCACCCGCGCGGTCTGCTTGTTGGCACCGTACGAGAACATGCCCACACCCGGAACCAGCACGATCAGCGGATCGGCCCCGCGCATCGCCGGCGAACCCTCCGTCGCGTGCGTCTCGTAGTAGGCGGTGTAGTCGGCGCGGTACGCCTCGTGCAGCTCCTTCAGACGCGCGATCGACTCCTCCACCGACGCCGTCGCCGGCAGATCCAGGATCATCGGCTTCACCTTGGTGCGCAGGAAGTGATCCGGGCAGCTGGTGCCCAGGGCCGCCAGCTCCACAGCGCGCTCGGAGGCGAGGAAGTCGAGCACCACGTCGCTGTCGGTGAAGTGGCCCACCTGCGGGCGGTCGTGCGATGCGAGACCGCGGATCGTGGCCGCCAGCGCCGCCGCCTTCGCCCGGCGCTCGCCCTCCGGCAGCGCCTCGAAACCCGCACGCACCCCGCCGAACGGCGCGGGGTCGCCGTGCTCGGCGATGTAATCGGCGGCCGTCCGGATGATCCACAGCGAGTTCGCCTCGGACTGCTCGGACGTGTCGCCCCAGGCAGTGATCCCGTGCCCGCCGAGGATGCAGCCGATCGCCTGCGGGTGGGCCTTCTTGATCTCGGCGATGTCCAGGCCCAGCTGGAAGCCCGGACGACGCCACGGCACCCACACCACCTTGTCGCCGAAGATCTTCCCCGTGAGCTCCTCACCATCCGCAGCCGTCGCGATCGCGATGCCGCTGTCGGGGTGGAGGTGATCCACATGCGCCGCATCGACCAGGCCATGCATCGCGGTGTCGATCGAGGGAGCGGCGCCGCCCTTCCCGTGCAGGCAGTAGTCGAACGCGGCGACCATCTCGTCCTCGCGGTCGATCCCCGGGTACACGTTCACCAGCGCGCGCATCCGATCCAGACGCAGCGCGGCAAGACCCGCCTCGGTCAGCGTGCCCAGGTCGCCGCCGGAGCCCTTCACCCACAGCAGCTCGACCGGGTCGCCCGTGACCGGGTCGATCTCGGTGCCCTTGGCGGAGGTGTTGCCACCGGCGTAGTTGGTGTTGACCGGATCGGATCCGAGACGGTTGGAGCGCGCGAGAAGCTCGGCGACGGTGGGGTTGGTCATGTCAGTCCTCGGGTTCGTTCGGGTATCTGCGGTCGGCGGCGCTCAGGCGCCCCAGCCGGCCTGGGTGCCGCCGACGCGCTCGGCCTCGATGCGGGCCTGGTGACCCGACTCGAGCTGGGCCTGCATGGGGTCGGCGGGGAGGCCACGCTCCTGCCGCCACTCGGCGAGGGCGGGGCGCACGTCGGTGTAGAACGCGTCCATGAACACGGCGTTGGCGGCGAGCACGTCGCCCGACACCTGCGCGGCGCGCAGGGCGTCGGCGTCGACGAGAAGCGCGCGGGCGGTCATCTCCTGGACGTTGAGCACCGAGCGGATCTGGCCGAGGATCTTGTTCTCGACGTTGTGGCACTGGTCGAGCATGAACGCCACGTCGGGGTTGTTCAGGCCGCCGCCGCGGATCACCTCGAACAGGATCCGGAACAGCTGGAACGGGTCGGCGGCGCCGACGATCAGGTCGTCGTCCGCGTAGAAGCGCGAGTTGAAGTCGAAGGATCCGAGCTTCCCGAGGCGCAGCAGCTGCATAACGATGAACTCGATGTTGGTGCCGGGAGCGTGGTGGCCCGTGTCGAGGCAGACCAGGGCCCGCTCGCCGAGGGTCACGACCTGCGCGTAGGACGTGCCCCAGTCCGGAACGTCGGTGTGGTAGAACGCCGGCTCGAAGAACTTGTACTCGAGCACCAGGCGCTGCTCACCGGTGAGGCGCGCGTAGATCTCCTGCAGCGACGCGTTCAGGCGGTCCTGGCGGCCTCGGATGTCGGCCTGGCCGGGGTAGTTCGAGCCGTCGGCGAGCCAGATCTTGAGGTCGCGCGAGCCGGTCGCGTCCATGACGTCGATGCACTCGAGGTGGTGGTCGATGGCGCGGCGCCGGATGGCGTCGTCCTCGTGCGTGAGCGAGCCGAACTTGTACTCGTCGTCCTGGAACGTGTTCGAGTTGATCGTGCCGAGCGAGACGCCCAGGTCCTCGGCGTGCGCGCGCAGCCCGGCGTAGTCGTCGACCTTGTCCCACGGGATGTGGAGCGCGACGCTCGGGGCGAGGCCGGTCAGCTCGTGGACGCGCGCGGCGTCGGCGATCTTCTCGAACGGGTCGCGCGGGGTGCCGGCCGTGCCGAACACCTTGAAGCGGGTGCCGGAGTTGCCGAACGCCCACGACGGCAGCTCGATGGCCTGCTTCTCGAGGGAGGACAGGATCTCGGGAGTCAGGATGCTCATCAGCGTTCCTTTCAGTGGCGGCTTCGTCGCCGCGGGGTTTCGGAGGATCAGAGGGCCCGCGCGGCGGCGAGCTGGGTTTCGAGGTGGAACACCTCGGGGTGGGTGCGGGCGGCCTGGTCGGGTCGCCCGTCGAGCCCGAGGAAGAACGGCGCCATGGACTCCTCCCACTGCGCCGCGACCTCGGAGCGGGCGAGGTACTCCTGGGCCGCCGCGTCGTCGTCGGTCACGTAGGTGCCCACCAGCAGGCCGTCGCCGAGGTGGAAGATCGAGTAGTCGCGGCGCCCGGAGGCGGCGATCTCCTCGAGCATCTCGGGCCACACGGGGCTGTGACGGGCGATGTACTCGTCCATGAGGTCGGGCTTCACCCGCAGGGTGAAGCAGACGCGCCGGCTCATCGTCGAGCCCCTTCCGTCGATCGCGAATTGAATCGTTTCATTTGTACCACAGGAGGGGCCGGTGTCCCAGCCCCTCGCGTGATCCGGCTACCCGAGGCGCCCGGCGACCCAGCGCAGCTGCTCGCCGCGCTGGAAGGCCCCGCCGCCCTCATGGTCGTTGAACGGGTACACCTCGATCGAGCGATCCTCCGAGGCCCACGCGTTGAATGCGCCGAACACCGTCGACGGCGGGCAGATCACGTCCATCAGGGCGACAGAGAACAGCGCGGGCACGGCGGCGCGGCGCGCGAAGTTCACCCCGTCGAAGTACGAAAGCGTGTTGTAGACCTGCTCCTGACGACCGCGGTGCGCGGCGAGGTAGAGGCCGATCTCGCGGTAGGGGTTGGCGTCGGTGATGGTCGTCGCCCGCGGGAAGTCGCACAGGAACGGCACGTCCGGCAGCGCGCCTGCGACCTCGATCCCCGCGGCCACGGCGAGCGCCGTCGCCGCGATCGTGATGCCGCCGCCCTGGCTCGCGCCCTGGATGAACAGCGGAACGTCGCCCGCGAGCTCGCGCGCCGTCTCGACCGCACGGAGCGCGTCGGCGAACACGCGACGGTAGTAGTAGGTGTCAGGATCCTCGATGCCCTGCGTCATCTTGCCGGGCGTCGCCGAGCCGGACCCGTGCGGGTCCGGGGTGTGGCCCGTGCGCCAGTGCCCCCAGCCCTGGCCACGGGTGTCGACCGTGAGGTGGGCGTAGCCGGCGAGCGGCCAGTTCGACACCTCGTGCGGGGCGCCGCGTCCGCCGCTGTACCCGATGAACTCGACGATCACGGCCGTGGGCGCGCGGTCCGCCGGCACGGTCCACCATGCCCGGATCCCGTCGCCCGCGAAGCCCGAGAACGTCACGTCCGAGACGTCCACCAGCGTCAGGCCGGTGTCGACCGGCTCGACGCGCGGGGCCCAGGCGGCCGCGCGGGTCTCGGCGATCGTCGCGTCCCAGAACGCGTCGAAGTCGGCGGGCTCGGGAACGGACGAGCGGTACTCGCGGAGCGTCTCGAGGGGCATGTCGAACAGGGCCATGGATCGATTCCTTCCGGGCGGCGTCGTCGCCGCTCCACAGAAGACGCTAGCGCGAGTTGAGACGTTTCAGCGGTTCTCCCGGGTAACGTCGGATCACCGGAACAGGAAGGTGCGCATGGGCGTCAGCATCCGCGATGTCGCGGCGATGGCGGGGGTCTCGGTCGGCACGGTCTCGAACGTGCTCAACCGCCCCGAGTCGGTCCCCGAAGCCACCGTCGAGCGCGTCCGGGCGGCGATCGCCGAGCTCGGCTATGTGCGCAACGACGCGGCGCGCCAGCTGCGCGCCGGGCGCTCCACCACGGTCGGACTGGTGGTGCTCGACGCCCGCAACCCGTTCTTCGCCGACCTCGCCCGCGGCGCCGACGACGAGGCCGCGACGCACGGGCTGTCCGTGCTCATCGGCAACAGCGACGAGCGCCTCGAGCGCGAGCTGCGCCTGCTGGCCCTGTTCGAGGAGCAGCGCGCGCACGGCGTGCTCATCTCCCCCATCGGCGACGACCTCGGTCGCCTCGGCGAGCTGCGCGAGCGCGGCATCCCCGTGGTGCTGGTGGACCGGTCGGCCCCCGGATCCGGCTTCTCCTCGGTCGCGGTCGACGACGTGCGCGGCGGTCGCCTCGCGGCTCGCCACCTGCTGGACGGCGGACACCGCCGCCTCGCGTTCGTCGGGGGTCCCGCCGAGCTGCGCCAGGTGGCGGATCGCGCGGAGGGCGCCCGCGCGGAGGTGGCCGACGTCCCGGACGCCACGCTCGAGACCCTGCTCGTGGGCTCCCTCACGGTGGCCGACGGCATCGCCGCGGGCGAGCGCATCGCCGCGCTGGCCCCCGCCGATCGCCCGCGGGCGGTCTTCGCCGCCAACGACCTGCTCGCCCTGGGCATCCTGCAGGCGCTGACCCGCGCCGGCGTCGCCGTCCCGGCCGACGTCGCGCTGATCGGCTACGACGACATCGACTTCGCCTCCGCGGCGGCCGTCCCGCTCTCGTCGATCCGGCAGCCGAGCCTCACAATGGGCGCGACCGCGCTGTCGATCCTCGCCGAGGAGGCGGCCGATCCGGCGATCGAGGCACGCGACGTGCTCTTCGAGCCGGAGCTCGTCGTCCGGGCGTCGACCGGCGGCTGATCGCCTCCCCTGGCGCTCCTGGTCGCGACACGCCGCGTCGCCGGGTCTGCGCGCGGCGTGTCATGACCACCCGCGCCGTCAGCGGCGGTCGAGCCAGAGCTCCTCGGCGGGGACGAGCGTCTCGAGCTCGGCGAACAGCGCGTCCGGCAGATCGGCCGTGGCGGCCGCGACGTTCGGCGCCACCCGCTCGGGGGACGCCATGCCGACCACCGTCGTCGCGATCCGCGGATCGCGGGTCGAGAAGCGGATCGCCGCGGCCTCCAGGGTCGTCCCGTGCCGGCGGCAGACGTCGCGCATCCGGTCGATCGCCTCCAGGGTCTCGGCCGGCGCGGGACCGTAGGCGTACGAGTCGGGCACCCGTGCGGGGTCGGTGAGGGCGCCGCCGCCGAGCACGGCGGCGTTGATCAGCCCCGCGCCGTCGGCCTCCGCGCGCGCGAGCAGCGCGCCCGCCGATCGGTCGGCGAGGGTCCAGCGGTTGTGCACAAGCAGGAGCTCGAACACCCCGAGGTCCCAGTACCGCGACGTGACGCGGGTGTCGCCGCCCGCCAGGCCGATGTGGCCGATCTCGCCGCGCTCGCGCGCCGCGACGAGCTGATCGACCGCGCCGCCGGGCGCCGTCATCATGTCGAAGTCGTGGAACTCCGGATCGTGCAGGTGCACAACGGGCAGCGGCGCGATGCCGAGGCGGTCGGACGACTCCGCCAGCGAGCGACGCACCCGCTCGCCCGAGTAGTCGCCGCCCCGCGGGTCGACCTTCGTGATGACGAGCGTCTCCGGCGGGAGCGCGCCGTACTGCGCGAGCGCCGCGCCGATCCGCCTCTCGCTCTCGCCGTCGCTGTAGCCGTTCGAGGTGTCGATGGTGCGGATCCCGGCGTCCAGCGCGGCGGCGACGGTCTCGATCGCGCGGCCCTCGGGGACCTCGCCGAACAGCTTCGGCATCGATCCGAGCGGACCGCCGCCGAGGGTGAGGGAGGTGACCCGCAGGCCGGTGGAGCCGAGCGGGCGAAGGGGAAGGGCGGCACTCATGCGCTCAGCCTGTCAGAAGACCGGCGCGACGAACTCGGCACCCGCGCGCGAGGCGACGGACCCCCCGGCGATGGCGACCCGCTCGTTCGGCGCCACGGTCAGCTCGAGGTCGCCCGACGGCAGGGTCAGCACGCCGGTGACGGGGCGCGCGCCGACGCCGACCACCGCCTGCACCGCGCCCGCGCGATCGGTGACCACACGCCAGCCGCGCGGGAAGCCGAAGGCCGCGGCGCCGTCGCGCAGCACATCGACGCGTCCGTCGTCGGCGACGAGCTCGAACGCCGCCTCCCCCACCCGACGGCCGTAGGCGATCGCCTGCGCGGCCGCGCCGTGGTCGAGGCGCGTCGGGGTGAGCCCGGTGAACCAGACCTCGCCGTCCGGGCGCGGCAGGATGCCCGCGTGGCGCTCGATCGCATCGAGGAACCAGAGGATCGACGGCGAGTAGACCTCGGTGAACCCCGCGTCGCCGGACCACGGGTCCAGGCACTGCGGGAAGCGGTCGGCCACGGCGAGGGCCGCGATGACCGGCTGCGACACCAGGGCGAGCTCGGCCACGTGGCCGTGGCGCTCGAACGCGTGGGGCGCCCGCAGCTGCGCCAGAAAGTTGACCGGCCCGCCCCACGAGTTGCGCGAGGCGTCGTGATCGAAGCGCGGGTCGTCCATCGCGATGGTGGTGAAGCCGTAGTGCGCGAGGAACTTGCGGGTGTTCATGAGGTAGCGCCGCAGCGACTCCGTGAAGAACGCCTCGTCGCCGACCTCGTTGGCGAGCACCCGCGCGAGCACGTCTCCCTGCAGGCGGTGCAGCCGCCCGGTGCGGTCGCGGTCGTAGAAGAACCCGTCGGCCTCGTCGAAGCACTGCGCGTAGAGCGCGTCGACCGAGCGCCGGGCCGCGGCATCCCACGCGGCGGAGTCGCCGCCCAGCTCCTCGGCGATCCGCCCCAGGTAGGCGCGCTGCGCCGCGACGTTCGAGGTGAGATCGGGCGCCACGACGGGAAGCAGGGCCGAGTCGGGGTCCACCCGGCGCGCGTCCCCGCGGAAGGCGCGGTCGGGTGCGAACCAGAACCGCGGCGAGAGATCGTGGCCGGTGTCGAACGTGCAGAACGCCTCGACGCCGCCGGTGCCGAGGGTGTCGCGGTACCGGGCGAGCCAGGCGTCCATACGCTCCATCGCCCCCTGCATGACCGACAGGAACGCGTGGTCGCGACCGCCCTCGTGGCCCGTCAGCAGGTAGTGGTTCCACACCACGCGCGCGAGCGGGGTGACGATCTGGATCTGCGAGAAGGCGGGGCCGTCGGCCGTCACCTTGTACGGGATCATGCCGTCCTCCCGCTGGTGGCGCGCGAACAGCAGGAGGGTGTCGCGGGCGACCTGCGGGGCGAAGCGGGCGAGGATCTCGGTGTTGATCGTGCCCGTCGACTCGATCCAGGATCCGCGGTACACACCGCCCTCGTTGAGCACGGGCGCCCCGCCCCCGGGGTGGCCGTCGTCGAGCACCCGGATGCACTGCGCGAGCTCGGAGAGGGCGTCACGCCAGCGCGCCTCGAGCGGCCCGCCGACGGCGGCGAAGCGCACACCCTCGCGCGCGAGCCCCTCGGCGAGAGGGGAGCCGGCGATCCCGGCTGACGGATCGCTCTCGCGCAGGCGCGTGAGGGCCTCATCGGTGGCGGCGGTCATGCGGGTCCTCTCGGTGTCGCAAAGAGAAGGTCGGAAGGAGAAGAAGGACGGGCGGCCCCTGGATTCCAGGGACCGCCCGTCCGGATCACTCAGCGTGCGATGCGGCGGGGTGCGCCGGGGCGCCCTCGGCCGTCGGACTCACTGCAGGGCGGCGCCCAGCTCGGAGATCCACTGCTCGGCCGCCTGCTTCGGGGTCTTGGTGCCGAAGAGCACCTCCGACTCCATACGCTGCGACAGCTCGTTCATGATCGAGCCGCCGGCGGGCTGCGGCGGGGCGACGACGCCGCCCGTGAGGACCTCGTCGACGTACTCGGCGGCGATCTTGTTCGGCCCCTCCAGCGCGGGGGTCACGGCGGCGAGGGCGTCCGGGTTGAACGGCACTCCGCGGGTGTCCTTGATCAGCTCCAGGGCGGCCGGCTCGTGCAGGAACCAGTCGACCAGCTGCGCGGCCTCGGCGGGGTGCTTCGACGCGGCGTTGATCGACCAGAAGGCCGACGGCAGCAGGGCGACGCCGGAGACGTCCGTGTCGCTCGGCGGCAGCAGCATCTCGACGTTGCCGGCCGTCGAGTAGGCGGCCATCAGGTTCGAGTAGCCGAACGTGACCGCGGCCTGGCCGAGCGTGAAGGGCTGCTGGTCCGGCGGGAGCGCCCAGTTGGCGGTGACCACGGTCGGGTCGGGCAGGCCCTTGCCGTCGAGCAGCTCCTGCTCGATCTCGTACCAGCTGGCGATGTCGTCGGCGTCGACGCCGAGCTGGCCGTCCCAGTCGTACATGCCGGTCTCGGTGAGCTGGCCGGTGTAGGTGCCGAGGACGTCGCCGATGCGGAGGTCGATGCCGTAGATCGGCGCGCCCTGGGCGTTCTTCAGGCCCTTGCTGCCGACGGTGTTGGCGATCTCGACGAGGTCGTCCCACGTCCAGCCGGCCTCGGGCTTCTCGACGCCCGCGGCCTCGAGGATGTCGGTGTTGATGAACGCCGCGGTGGCGTTGCCGCCGGTGGGCAGACCGTAGAGCGTGTCGTCGACGAGCGCGTTCGTCAGCGAGAAGTCGGGGTAGTCCGACGTGTCGAGCTGATCCGACACCGTCGAGAGGTCGAGGAGCGCACCGAGCTCGCCGTACTCCTGCGGCTTGGCGCCACCGAGGGCGAACACGTCGGGGGCGGTGTCGCCGCCCGCGCCGAAGTCGGTCGCGAGGCGGTTGAAGAGGTCGTCGGGCGCGCCGACCGGCGTCTCCTTGACCGTGATGTTCGGGTGCTCCTCCTCGAAGAGGTCGATGACCTCGCCGAACAGCGCGGCGCGGTTGTCGTCGCCCCACCACGACATCTCGATGGTGACGGGCTCGTCCGAGCTGGCGGGCTCGGCCTTGTCGCCGCCGCCGCCTCCGCCGCCGGAGCAGCCGGTGAGGACGAGGGCCGTCGCCGCGGCGAGCGAGCCGAAGGCGGTCAGGGTCGCACGCGACCGGGTGATACGCATCATTGCGCCTCTTTCGGGAAGGGACGGCCCGTCGGGACCGCCGTTGATACCGGTTGCAGGAGGACGGCTGGGTGGTCCAGGGACGCCGTCCGAGGTTTTCCGATCTTTCCGGAGAAACCGCTTTCACGGAAAATTAGCACCCGCCCCCAGGACTGTCAACGCGAATCCGGCGACCGGCGCGAGCCGTGTCCAAGCCGTGATGAAACGTTTTACACGCCGGCGCGAGCGGCCGTCATCGGCGGGGCGCGGCGGCCGACGCCCGCGCCTCGAGCCGCGGCTGGAACACCACGTCGTTGCCCGGCTCCTCGCCGCGGATCAGCGCGTGCATGCGGTTCCAGGCGACCACGCCGAGTTCGGCATGCGAGACCGAGGCGGTGGTCAGGGCGGGGTCCAGGTACTGCGCCAGCGGGATGTCGTCGAAGCCCGTGACCGAGATGTCGCCGGGCACACTCAGCCCCATCTCGCGGAGCCCGCCGATGAGGCCGACCGCCACGAGATCGTTGAACGCGAGAGCGGCGGTCGCCCCGGAGGCGGCGACCTGCGGGGCCGCAGCGCGACCGTCCTCCGAGCCCGCGCCGGCGGCGATCCGGTCGATCCGCACGTCGGGGTGATCGCGGGCGAAGTCCTGCAGGCCGCGCTCACGGTGGGCGTTGGACGCGCTGCGCTCGGGGCCGTACACGTAAGCCAGGTGGCGGTGGCCGAGGCCGTGCAGATGCGCGGCGAGCGCCGAGATCCCCGAGCGGTAGTCGATCGACAGGGCGGGCGTCGCTGTGGCGTCCACCGGCAGGCTGCGGTTGATGAGCACCAGAGGCTGCAGCTGGGCAGACAGCGCGGCCAGCTCCTCGTCGGCCATACGCGGGGCGCACAGCACGATGGCGTCGGTGCGCCGGCGGATCTCCGCGGCCAGCAGCGGCTCGTCGCTCGGCGACTCCCCCGAGTCGGCCACGAGCACGCGGTAGCCGTCGTGCGCGGCGGTCTTGCTGAGCCCCGCGAGCACCGACTGGAAGGCGGGGTTGGCCAGGTCCGGCACAACGAAGGCGATGGCGTGCGTCTGGCCGAGCGCGAGGCTGCGCGCCAGCAGGCTCGGCTGGTACGCGAGCTCCGCAGCGGCCGCACGAACACGCTGCTCGACCTCCGGCTCGCCGGCGAACCGGTCGTTCATCACGCGCGACACGGTCGCGGGCGAGACGCCCGCTCGTCGTGCCACGTCGGCGATGGTCGCGCTCCTGCGCTGAGACGCCATGTTCCCTCATCCTCGAGTCGGCTCTGCGAGACGACATCTCGATCATCTGCGGTCCGGATGGATCCGGCCCCGGGTTCGCGGATGCATTTGACGAACGCCCCGTGACGTGATCATAATCATGTCACTCGTGAAACCGCTTTCACGACCCCGAAGGCCGACGACCCGACGTTGCGCAGGCCTTCCCACTGACGAGGAGGTCACGTGAGCAGCATCGGCGAGCTCCGCACCATTGCGCTGTCGCGCAAGAAGGGCGGGCCGCGTCTGAAGGAGAAGTACCCGGACAACAAGGCGGCGCTGATCTTCCTGCTGCCGTGGATCCTGGGCATTCTCGGTCTGACGGTCGGCCCCATCATCGCATCCCTGTACCTCGCGTTCACGGATTACAACCTGCTGCAGCCGCCCGTCTGGAGCGGCTTCGAGAACTTCACGAAGATGTTCGCGGACCCGCGGTTCTGGAACTCGTGCCGCGTGACGATCACCTACGTCGTCGTCAGCGTGCCGCTCCAGCTCGCCCTGGCCCTCGCCCTGGCGGTGCTCCTCGACAAGGGCATGAAGGGGCTCCCCTTCTACCGGTCGGTCTTCTACCTGCCCTCGCTCCTCGGCGGATCCGTGGCCGTCGCCATCCTGTGGCGCCAGGTCTTCGGCAAGGAGGGCCTGGTCAACTCGTTCCTCGGGATGTTCGGCCTCACCGACCTGCCCGGCTGGATCGGGCACCCCGACTACGCGCTCGGGACGATCATCATCCTGCACGTGTGGACCTTCGGCTCGCCGATGGTGATCTTCCTGGCCGGCCTGCGGCAGATCCCCGAGATGTACTACGAGGCTGCGGCCATCGACGGCGCCGGCAAGGTGCGCCAGTTCTTCTCGATCACCTTCCCGCTGCTGACGCCCGTGATCTTCTTCAACCTCGTGCTGCAGATCATCTTCGCGTTCCAGTCGTTCACGCAGGCCTACGTCGTCTCGGGCGGCACCGGCGGCCCCGGCGACTCGACCATGTTCTTCACGCTGCTGCTCTACAAGGAGGCGTTCACCGAGCTCGACATGGGCTACGCCTCGGCGATGGCGTGGTTCCTCGTTGTGGTGATCGGTGCGTTCACCGCGTTCAACTTCTGGCTTTCCAAGTTCTGGGTGCACTATGACGACTGAGACCGAGACCCTCATCCGCCCCGGGAAGCGCCCGCTGCCCCGGCGACGCGCCGGCGCCGGCTGGACCGCGCTGCGGGCGATCGGCAAGCACGTCCTGCTGTCGGCCGCCGCCCTGGTGATGCTCTACCCGCTGCTGTGGCTGGTGGTGTCGAGCTTCAAGCCGAACGCCGACATCTTCCGCGACCTCAGCCTGTTCACCACGAACCTCACCACCGAGAACTACGTCAACGGCTGGAACGACCTGCAGTACCCGTTCGGCACCTTCCTGCTGAACTCGGCGCTGATCGCCTTCGGCGCGATCCTCGGAAACCTCGTCGCGTGCTCGATGGCGGCGTACGCCTTCGCCCGTCTGAAGTTCCGCTTCAAGAACTTCGCCTTCGCGGTGATGCTCGGCTCGATCATGCTGCCGTTCCAGGTGCTCCTGGTCCCCCAGTTCCTGATCTACAAGGAGCTCGACTGGCTGAACACGTTCCTGCCGCTGATCGCGCCGAAGTTCCTCGCCACCGAGGCGTTCTTCATCTTCCTCATGGTGCAGTTCATCCGCGGCCTGCCGAAGGAGCTGTTCGAGGCGGCGCGCATCGATGGCGCAGGCCAAGTGCGCAGCTACTTCCAGATCACGCTCCCGCTGATCGTGCCGTCGCTCGCGACGACCTCGATCTTCACGTTCATCTGGACGTGGGGCGACTTCTTCGGCCCGCTCATCTACCTGCGTCTGCCCGAGCTGTTCCCCGCGTCGCTGGCCCTGAAGGGCTTCCTCGACGCGCAGTCCTCCTCCGACTACGGCTCGATGTTCGCGATGAGCGTCGTCTCGCTCGTCCCCCTGTTCCTCGTCTTCCTGTTCGGCCAGCGCTTCCTCATCAAGGGATCCGCGACGTCCGGCATCAAGTGATCGGCTGCCCGTCATGACCCGACTCCGCTACGCCCTCGTGGGATCCGGATCCCGCGCCCAGATGTACCTCACCGCGATCGCCGAGACGCACTCGGACGTCGCAGAGCTCGTCGCCTGGACCGACACCAACACCGGTCGGCAGGACTGGTCGCTCGCCCAGCACGCCGGCCTCGGATCGCCCGTGCGATTCGAGCCGGATCAGCTGGGCGCGGCGATCGCCGAGCATGCGGTCGACCGGGTGATCATCACGTCGCCGGACTTCACGCACGCCGACTACATCGTCACCTCCCTCGAGGCGGGCGCCGACGTGGTCGTCGAGAAGCCGCTCACCGTGAACGAGGAGGGTGTGCGCCGGATCGCCGACGCGGCCGAGCGCACCGGCGGCGACGTCACCATCACGTTCAACTACCGCTACTCGCCGCGCAACAGCGAGCTCAAGCGCGTGATCGCGTCCGGCGAGATCGGGGAGGTGACGAGCGTGCACTTCGAGTGGGTGCTCGACACCGCCCACGGCGCCGACTACTTCCGCCGCTGGCACCGCGAGAAGGACAAGTCGGGCGGCCTGCTGATCCACAAGGCGAGCCACCACTTCGACCTCGTGGGCTGGTGGATCGCCGACGTCCCGACCCGGGTGTACGCCTCGGGCGGGCTGCGGTTCTACGGCGCCGAGAACGCCGCCCGGCGCGGCCTCGGCCCGCGCCCCGAGCGCGGCACCACCGACTCGCCCCTGCGCGACAGCTTCAGCCTCGATCTGCGCAGCGACCCCACGTGGAAGGGCCTGTACCTCGACCAGGAGCAGCACGACGGCTACCTGCGCGACCGCGACGTGTTCGATCCGGGCATCACGATCGAGGACAACCTCGCGCTCACGGTCGACTACGCCCGGGGCAGCACCATGTCGTACTCGCTGAACGCCCACTCCCCGTGGGAGGGCTACACCGTCGCCGTCAACGGCACCCTCGGCCGCGCCGAGCTGACCGTCATCGAGCGCGGGTCGGTGCTGGTGGACGAGCAGGGGCGCACGGTCGTCGACCCGAGCGCACGGCCCGACCTGGTCGCCGACGACACCCAGCGCCCCGTCGGCGAGCGCCTGGTCGTGCAGAAGCACTTCCAGCCCGCCCGCGAGGTGCCGATCCCCGAGGGGACCGGCGGCCACGGCGGCGGCGACGCGGTGCTGCTGCGCGACGTCTTCATCGGCCGGCAGCCCGACCCGCTCGGGCGCACGGCCGACTGGTCGGACGGCGTGCGGTCGATGGTCGTGGGCCTGGCGGGCAACCGCTCGCTCGAGACCGGCCAGGCCGTGAGGATCTCCGACCTCGATCTCGGATCCGCCGGATCCGCTCTCGCCGGCGTCGCCTCATGAGCCGCATCGTCGTCACCGGCGGCGCGGGGCGTCTCGGTCGCAGCGTCGTCGAGACCCTCGCCGCCGCGGGCCACGAGGTCGTCTCGATCGACCGCACCGCCGCCGAGGGATCCCCCGCGCGGCAGCTGTCGGTGGACCTGCTGGATGCGGCCGGCTGCGCGGCGGCGTTCGCCGAGATCGCGCCGGACGCCGTGGTGCATCTCGCCGCGATCGCCGTGCCGGGGGCGCTCCCCGATCCGGAGATCTTCGACGTCAACACACGGCTGGTGTGGAACGTGCTCGAGGCCTCGCTCGCCGCGGGGGTCGAGGCCCTGCTCGTGGCGTCGAGCCCCACCGTGATCGGCTACGGATCCCCGTCGGGGTGGACGCCGCAGTACCTGCCGCTCGACGAGGATCATCCCGTCGCGCCGTGGAACGGCTACTCCGCCTCGAAGGTGGCCGTGGAGGAGATCGTCCGGATGGCCGTGCGCAAGCACGGCGACAGGCTGCGTCTGGGCGCCTTCCGCCCCTGCTTCGTGATCGCGCCCGAGGAGTGGGCGGGCGCGCCGACCCAGCAGGGCCACACGCTGGCCGAGCGAATCGCCGACCCGGCGCTCTCGGCGGTCGCCCTGTTCAACTACCTCGACGCCCGCGACGCCGGCGAGTTCGTCTCCGCGTGGATCGACCGCGCGGCCCCCGCCGGATCGGACGTCCCCAACGGCACGGTCTTCTTCGTCGGGGCGGCCGATGCGCTGGTGGACGCGCCGACCGCCGAGGCCCTCACCGCCGCGCTGCCGTCGGCGGCCGCGGCCGCCGCGTCGCTCGAGGGCCACGACCCCGTGTTCTCGAGCGCCCGCGCCGAGCGGCTGCTCGGCTGGCGCGCGCACCGGTCCTGGCGCACCGAACTGCTGATCCCCCCTCTTCCCGTCTCAGCTGGCCAGGAGGCCTGATGTCCGAGTTGGTTCTTCCCGATCGCGTCCTGTTCTTCCCCGTCACGGCGTTCGACGCCGCCGGTCGGGTCGACGCCGAGCTCGTCGAGCAGCACGTCGCCGAGCGCGTGGCGTTCGAGCCGGGCGCGGTGTTCGCCGCGTGCGGCACCGGCGAGTACCACGCGCTCTCGATCGACGAGTACTCCACCGTCGTCGAGGCGTCGGTGCGCGGCACCGCCGGGCGGGTGCCGGTGCTCTCGGGCGTCGGCGGCCCCCTCGGGCACGCGCTGGCATCGGCCAGGGAGGCACAGCGCCTCGGCGCCGACGGCCTGCTCGTGATGCCGCCGTACCTGGTGCAGGGCCCGCAGGCCGGCCTCATCGCCTACGTCGAGGCCATCGCGGCGGCGACCGAGCTGCCGCTGATCGTGTACCACCGCGGCAACGCGCAGTTCACGCCCGCCTCGATCGAGAAGGTGCTGCGAATCCCGCAGGTCGTGGGCATCAAGGACGGCGCGGGCGACCTCGCCGTCGCGCAGCGCTTCGTGCGCGCCGCGGCCGACTGCGACCGCGACATCCTCTTCTTCAACGGCCTGCTGACGGCCGAGATGACCCAGGCCGCCTACACGGCGATCGGCGTGCCGATGTACTCGTCCGCCGTGTTCGCGATGGCGCCCGACATCGCCGTGGCCTTCTTCACGGCGCACCGTGCCGGCGACGCCGAGACCCAGGCGCGCCTGCTCGACGGCTTCTACTCGCCGCTCATCGACCTGCGCGACGAGACCCCCGGCTTCGCGGTGTCGCTGATCAAGGCCGGCGTCCGTCTCGGAGGTCTGCCGGTCGGATCCGTCCGGGCCCCCCTCGTCGACCCCACCGACGAGCAGACCGCCCGGCTCGAGGCGCTGCTCGCGACGGGGCGCGAGCTGGTCGCGTGACCTCCTCGGCACCGTCCATCGAGTCGGTCGAGACCCGGCTGATCCGGATCCCGCTGACCCGCCCCTGGGGCGCGGACGTCACCGACATCCAGGTGGTCGCGGTCGCCGTGCGCGATGCGGACGGCGGCGAGGGCCACGGGTTCTCGTGGACGCCGTCGATCGGCGGGGCCGCGGTGAAGGCGCTGCTGGATGTCGACCTGATCCCGGCCGCGCTCGGGCGGCCCGCAGACCCGTCGATCTGGATCGACCTGTGGCATCACGTGCACGAGGCGGGCGGCGGCGGCATCACCACGATCGCGCTCGCCGGCCTCGACCTGGCCCTCTGGGACCTGCGCGCCCGCCGCGCCGGAACATCGGTCACCGACCTCATCGGCCGCCGGCACACCCGGCTGCCCGTGTACGGCAGCGGGGTCAACCTGCACTACTCGCTGGACGAGCTGGTCGCCCAGGCCGAGCGCTGGGTCGCCGCCGGGTTCGGGGCGATCAAGATGAAGGTCGGCAGCCCCGACCTCGCCCGCGACCTCGAGCGCGTGGCGGCGGTGCGCGCCGTGCTCGGCCCCGATCGCCGGCTGCTGGTGGACGCCAACCAGCGCTGGGACCTCGACACCGCCACGCGCGCGGTCGAGGCGCTGGCCGCGCACGGCATCGGCTGGATCGAGGAGCCGCTGCGCGCCGACGATCTCGCGGGCTACCGCGAGCTGGCGTCCCGTCTCGCCCCCCTGGGGGTGCCGATCGCGGCGGGCGAGAACCTGCACACCGTGCACCGATTCCGCGACTTCCTCGATGCCGGCGCGCTGCAGGTCGTCCAGCCCAACATCATCCGCGTGGGCGGGGTCACGCCGTTCCTCGAGATCGCCGAGCTCGCCCGCCAGCGCGGTGTCGAGCTCGCACCGCATCTCCTCCCGGAGCTGTCCGCCCAGCTGGCGTATACGCTTCCCGAGACGGTGTGGATCGAGGACGTCGAGGACGCCGGCTTCGCGTCGCTGGGCGCTCTCGTCACCCCGACCGGCGTCACGGTGGCCGACGGCCGGGTCGCCGGCGGCCCCGACACCGGGCTCGGCCTGCGCTTCGCGTGAGCCCCGATTCCCCGACCGCTTCCCCGCCCGCTTCCCGCAATGACGCATCTCGAGAGGACCCTCGCATGACGGACACCACGATCGATCAGGTGGACGCGATCGCGCGCGCTGCGAAGGACGCGTTCGCCGTCACCTCCCGCACCCACGAGCGCACCCGCGCCGATTGGCTGCGCCGCGCCGCCGATGCCATCGACGCCGACGCCGAGGGCCTCATCGCCCTCGCCGCGGACGAGACGGCGCTGCCCGCGTCGCCGCGCCTGGCGGGCGAGCTCGCCCGCACCACCGCGCAGCTGCGACTGTTCGCGAAGGTGGTCGAGGAGGGCTCCTACCTCGAGGCGACCATCGACCACCCGGACGCCACGGCGACGCCCCCCATCCCCGACCTGCGTCGGGTGCTGCGCCCTCTCGGGCCTGTCGCGGTGTTCGCGGCCTCGAACTTCCCGTTCGCCTTCTCGGTCGCCGGCGGCGACACCGCCTCCGCGCTCGCCGTCGGCTGCCCGGTGGTCGTGAAGGCGCACCCCGGCCACCCCGAGACCTCGCGCCGGATGGCGGGCGTCGTCTCCGCCGCGCTCGCCGAGGCGGGCGCCCCGGCGGGCGTCTTCGCTCTCATCGAGGGGTTCGATGCCGGCCTCGCGCTCGTCGACCACCCCGCGATCCGCGCGGTGGGCTTCACCGGGTCCGTCCGCGGCGGTCGGGCGCTGCTCGACCGCGCCGCGGCGCGCCCCGATCCGATCCCGTTCTACGGCGAGCTCGGGTCGCTGAACCCGGTCGTCATCACGCCGGCCGCCGATGCCGCGCGCGGCGGCGCGCTGGCGGAGGGCCTCGCGGGCTCGTTCCAGCTCGGCGCGGGCCAGTTCTGCACGAAGCCCGGTGTGGTGCTCGTGCCGGAGGGCTCGGCCGTCGAGGCCGCCCTGCCCGGGCTGCTCGCACCGCAGGGCCGCCTGCTGACGCCGTCGATCGCCGAGGGCTTCGCCGCGGGCGCCGATCGCGTCTCGGGGACGCCCGGCGTCGAGGTCGTCGCCGGCGACGCGGCGCCCGGCGGCACCGCGTCGCGGATCGCCGCGGTGTCGGCCGCGGACCTGGTGGCGCACGCCGACGAGCTGCTCGAAGAGGTCTTCGGCCCCTTCACGCTGCTCGTCCGCTACCGCGACGACGCCGAGCGCGATGCCGTCCTGGGCGCCTTCGACGGCAACCTCACCGCGACCCTGCACCATGAGGCCTCCGAGGACGTGACCGACCTCGTCACGCGCCTCGAGGGCATCGCGGGCCGGGTGCTCTTCGCCGGCTGGCCGACGGGCGTCGCCGTCAGCTGGGCCCAGCACCACGGCGGCCCCTGGCCGTCGACGAACGCGCAGTTCACCTCGGTCGGCGCCACCGCCGTTCGCCGCTTCCAGCGCCCCGTCGCGTACCAGGACGCCCCCGAGGCGCTGCTGCCCGACGCGCTCCGCGAGTCGAACCCGCTCGGCATCCCGCGCCGCGTCGACGGAGTGCTCGTCCTGCCGTGACCTTCGCGCCTCCCGGCCCCCTCAGGCGAGGGGGTCGGCGAGGAGCGGTTCGAAGGCGGCCTCTGCCGCCCCGATGAGAAGGCGATCCGCGCCCAGCGCGGCCGGAAGGATCATCAGGCGCTCGCCCGGGGCGGCGAGGGCCAGCTCCCGCACCGCCGCGAGGAGGCCGTCCGGATCCTGCTCGAGCAGGATCGCGAGGAACCCGCCGAGCACGATGACCGACGGATTGAGGGCGTTGACGGCGTTCGCGAGCGCCGCGGCGAGGATACGACGCTGGCGGGCGATCTCCTCGAGCGCGGCAGGCTCGGTCAGCCCGGCCAGGGCCACCCCGAGCTCGGCGTCGTCGGCGGCGGCGAGACCCGCGGCGGCCAGCAGCCGGGCGCGGTTGACCTCGTCCTCGAGCACGCCGTTCTCGGTGCGACGGTCGGCCTCGACCTGGATGCCGGGGCGGCTCTGGCCCCACTCGCCCGCGTAGCCGTCGGCGCCGCCGATGGCGAGCCCGTGCAGCACGAGCCCCCCGCCGATGCCGGAGGCGCCGCCGTTGAGGTAGATCACGTCGGCGTGGTCGATGGCGGCGCCGAACAGGCGCTCGGCGCGGGCGCCGAGCGAGGCGTCGTTGCCGATCACAAACGGCAGCCCCGTGGCCTCCGACAGGCGCCCCGCGATGTCCTCGTCGCGCCATCCGAGGTGCGGTGCGAGGCGCACGACTCCGTCGTCGGCTCGCACGAGCCCGGGCACCGCGGCGCCGCCGCCGACGATGCGGCAGCCGCGCAGCGCTCCCGCGCGCCAGCCGTCGATGATCCGCGCCACCGCGGCGACGACCTCGTCCACCGACAGGCCGACCGACTCGCGCCCCCGCACACGCACCCGGCCGCTGAGGGTCACGGCTCCCACTTCGAGCGCGTCGACCTCGGGGTTGACGGCGATGGCGACGATGTCCTGACTGGCGGCCACGATGGGCGAGGGTCGTCCGACGCGTCGGGTCGGGTCGGGATCGCGCTCCTCGACGAGACCGGCGGCGACCAGCGTCGCGACGAGGTCCGAGACCGTGGAGCGGTTGAGCCCGGTCTGCGCGGTGATCACGGCACGCGAGCGCGGGCCCTCCTGGTGCACAAGACGGAGCACCGCGCCCAGGTTGGCGCGTCGCACCCCCTCGACGCTCGTCGCACGCATCGTCATCCCGCCACCTTGCAGTTTGTTGTCCCTGCCACCTTATGCGGTGGCCGACATCACACCGGCAGGTAGGTGAACCGCGTGGCGCGGGCGGCCCCCCGCGGCTCGGCCCCGTGGCTGGTCGCGTACACGCCGAACCACACCCCGAGGAAGCCCCCGGTCGCCACCGCGTCGAGCTCCCGCGCGCTGATCTCCGCCAGCGGGTGCGCCTCGCCCCGCACATCCTCGTGGGTCAGCACGTAGGCGTAGCCGCGGGCGCGCACCCCCACCGAGCCGACGGAGCCGGGGTCCACGATCGACTCGTGCAGCACCTCGTCCGCACCCGCCCGGCGCTGCGTCACCGCGAGACGGAAGCCCTCTCGCGTGCGGGTGAACCCGACCGTCGCGTGATCGCGCTCGGACTGCCGGATCGCGAAGCCCGCCGTCTCGCCCTCGGCGAGGTCCGCCAGGTCGAGGGCCGCGAACGCGTCGACATCGAAGTGCTGCTGGCGGACGCCGACGAACGTGGAGGTCGACGTGTCGGCGAGGGTGGCCCGCGAGACCGGCAGCACCCATCCGCCGGCGTCGGCCCGTGCCACCTCGGCGGGCAGCGCGCGGGGTGTGGTCCAGCGCACGTCGCCGGGCTCGATCGCCCCGGCCGCACGCGCGTCGGGCTGCCAGGTGCCCGCCGGGGCCGGGGTGACGTCCCAGGGCAGCGCGACCGTCGCCGGCACGCGCCCCTCCCCGGGGGCGAAGACGGGCCAGCCGTCCTCCCACGTCACCGGCAGGACGAAGGTCTCGCGCCCGAGCGGGTAGTGGCGCCCGTCGGGGGCGCGCATCGCGAGCAGCAGCGCCCACCACGATCCGTCCGCCGCCTGCACGAGGTCGGCGTGGCCGGGGCCGATCACGTCGACGCCCCGGCCGAGATGGCGGTGGGTCAGGATCGGATTCGCGCGGTTGCCCTCGAAGGGCCCGGTCGGCGACGTCGAGCGCGCGATCGACACGGCATGGTGGAACTCGGTGCCGCCCTCGGCGGCCAGCAGGTACCAGGTGCCGTCGATCAGCTGCAGGTGCGGCCCCTCGGCCCACACCGCCCCGCGGACGGCGCCAATCCAGACGATGTGCTCGTCGCCGATGAGGCGCTGCTCCGTCGGCGAGTACTCGCGCACCCACACCTGCGTCTGGTGGAACCACTCCGCCTCGGCCTCGGGCGCCAGCCGTGTGCCGTGCAGCCAGACGCGCCCCTCCTCGTCGAAGGCGATCGACGGATCGATGCCGTCCGCGTCGAGCCAGACCGGATCGCTCCAGGGGCCGGATGCATCGGCGGCGGTCACCAGGAAATTGCCGCGTGGGGCGCCCAACGCGTCGCCCTCGCGGGCCACCAGCGTGCACACCACCCAGAACTGGCCGGCGTGGAACCGGATCGTCGCCGCGTACAGCCCGCCCGACGATCCGATGCCGTCCAGGTCGAGCATGCCCGGCCGGTCGATGACGTGGCCGATGGTCTCCCAGTTCGCCAGGTCGCGCGAGCGCATGACCGGCAGCCCCGGGAGGTACTCGAACGTGGACGAGACGAGATAGAACCACTCCCCCACCCGGCACACCGAAGGATCCGGATAGCAGCCGGGCAGGACGGGGTTGGCGATGGTCGTCATGCGGCTGCGATCCGGATCCGGGGTCGGGGCGTCAGGCGACGGAGACCGAGACGATGCGCGGGTCGGCGGGGGTGACGACATGGGCGTCGCCCGTCAGGGTGACCGTCGCACGGGGCGTGGCCGAACCCGGGAGCGTGCGCGTGCCGGCCTTCTTCTCGTTCGTGATGGCCCCGCCCGTCGACTCGTCCGTGTGGGCGACGACGGCGGACGCCTCGGCGTGCGCGCCGACCCACACCTGCAGGTCGCCGGCCTCGACCACACGCACCATCGAGCGGTCGGTGAACGACACCCGCTGCGTGGGCACCGAGAACGAGACGCGGCGCGACTGCCCGGGCTCGAGAGCGACGCGCGCGTAGCCGAGCAGCTGCGCGACGGGCCGCGTGATCGAGGCGACGACGTCGCGGCCGTAGAGCTGCACGACGTCGACGCCGGCGACCTCTCCGGTGTTGGTGACGGTCACCTCGGCCGTGAACGAGCCGCCCGTGGGCGCCGTGTCGTCGACCTGCAGGTCGCCGTACGCGAACTGCGTGTACGACAGACCGAAGCCGAACGGGCGCAGCGGCGTCGGGTCGGTCGAGGTCACATCCGACGGACCGCCCAGGATCGGGTGCAGGTAGCTGTACGGCGACGAGCCGGACGAGCGGGGAAGGCTGACAGGGAGCCGGCCCGAGGGCGTGGTCCGTCCGGTCAGGACGGAGGCGATGGCGGGGCCTCCCTCCTCGCCCGGGAAGAACGCCTGGATGACGGCGCCCGGGGTGGCCTCCCCGTCCAGGGCCCAGGAGATCGCATACGGGCGGCCGGTGAGGAGGACGACGACGACCGGCGTGCCGGTGGCGACGAGCTGCTCGACGAGCTCGCGCTGCACACCGGGCAGCTCGAGCGAGTCGACGTCGTTGCCCTCGCCGACCGTGCCGCGGCCGAACAGGCCCGCCTGGTCGCCGACGACGACGATCGCCACGTCCGCCGCGGAGGCGGTCTCGACGGCCTCGGCGAAGCCGGAGCGGTCGTCGCCCTCGACCTCGGCGCCGCGCGCGTAGACGACCTCGGCGTCGGGCAGCGCCGCCACGAGCGCCTCGCGCACCGTGGGGATCTCGAAGCCGATCTCGTGGTCGGGGTGATGCGCGAGCACGTGGTTCGCGAACGAGTAGCAGCCCTGCAGGGCCTCGACCCGGTCGGCGTTGGGGCCGATCACGGCGACGCGACGCGCGTCCGCCGCGAGCGGCAGCACCCCGTCGTTCGAGAGCAGCACCAGCGATTCGGCCGCCAGACGGTGCGCGATGTCGCGGTGACGCGGCGAGTCGAGGTCGACCTCGGTGGGCGCCTCGTCCTCGAAGGCGTCGGCCTCGAGCAGGCCGAGGTCCTCCTTCTGCTGGAGCGCACGCAGCACCGCGCGGTCGAGGTAGGCCTCGTCGAGCTCGCCCGAGCGCACGCGCTCGACGAGCGGCGCGAGGTACGCGTCGCCCGTGGGCAGCTCGATGTCGATCCCGGCCTGCAGGGCGTAGGCCGCTGCCGCACCGCGGTCGGCGGCGACCGCGTGCATGACCTCGAGGAACGCGATCGCGAAGTAGTCGGCGACGACCACGCCGTCGAAGCCCAGCTGGTCGCGCAGCACGTCGGTGAGCAGCTCGGGGCTCGAGGCCACGGGGACGCCGTCGACCTCGGTGTAGCTGTTCATCACGGACCGGACGCCGCCGTCGCGGATCGCCATCTCGAAGGGCGGCAGGAAGACGTCCGCGATCTCACGCGGGCCGGCGTGCACCGGCGCGTGGTTGCGGCCGGCGCGCGAGTTCGAGTAGCCCACGAAGTGCTTGAGCGTGGCGTGCACGCCCGTCGACTGCAGGCCCGTGACATACGCGGTGCCGAGGGTGCCGACCACATACGGGTCCTCGGCGATGCACTCGTCGACGCGACCCCAGCGCGGGTCGCGGATGACGTCCAGCACCGGGGCCAGCCCCTGGTGGATGCCGAGCTCGCGCATCGACTCTCCGATGACAGCACCCATCTCCTCGACCAGCTCGGGGTCGAACGACGCACCCCAGGCGAGCGGCGTCGGGAAGGTCGCCGCCTTCCAGGCGGCGAGGCCCGTGAGGCACTCCTCGTGCACGAGCGCCGGGATGCCCAGGCGCGTCTCCCGCTTCAGGCGGCGCTGCTCGCTCCACAGCCAGGCGGCCCGCTCGGCCGGCTCGACCGGTCGGGTGCCGTACACCCGGGTGTACTGGCCGAGGCCGTGCTTCGTGATGTCGGCGAGGGTGCGCCCGTCCTTCGACGTGCTCATCTCGTCGGCCATGGGGGCGACGACCTCGCCGCCCTGGTCGAGCCAGTAGCCCACGATCTGGGCCGCCTTCTCCTCCAGGGTCATGTCGGCGACGATCGCGCGCACGCGATCCGACGTCGTGGGCCAGGCAGGGACGTGCGAGGTCATGTGGTTCTCCGTGAAAGCAGGATGTGCAGGGGTGAAGGGCGAGCCGGGCGGCTCAGCCCTTCACCGCACCGGTGAGGCCGCCGACGATGCGGCGCTCGAACAGGCTGAAGAAGATCAGCGCGGGCAGCATGGACAGCGACGTGTAGGCCAGGATCATGGCCGCATCGGAGGCGTACTGCGACGTCGCGGCGTTCTGCACCGCGAGCGGCAGCGTGTACTTGTCCGATCCGAGCAGGAACAGCGGCAGCAGGTAGCCGTTCCACGATCCGACGAACGCCAGGATGCCCGTGGTGATCACGCCGGGCAGGCTGAGCGGCAGCACCATGCGGAAGAAGAAGCCCAGGCGGCCCGTGCCGTCGATCGCCGCGGCCTCCTCGAGCTCCATCGGGATGGCCTTCAGGAACGGCACGAGGATGATGATCGTCGTCGGCAGCGCGAAGGCGATCTGCGGCAGGATCAGGCCGATGTGGGTGTTCGTCAGACCGAGCGCGCGCACCATGATGTACAGCGGCGTGATGGCGACGGTGGCGGGGAACATCAGGCCGGCCGCGAACAGCGAGTACATCTGGGTCTTGCCGGTGAAGTTGTAGCGCGCCATCACGTAGCTCGCCATCAGCCCCAGGGCGACCGTGCCGAGCGCGGTGCCGAGGCCGACGACGACCGAGTTCATCAGGGCGGGCCAGAAGTTCGATCCGGTCAGGACGTTGATGTAGTTCGCGGGGTTCCACGGGTTCGGGAAACCGGCCGGGTCGGTCGTGAACTGGGCGTTGTCACGGAAGCCGCCGATGATGACGTACAGGACCGGCGTGATGCAGACCGTGACGAGGATGATCGCCGCGAGGTAGACGCCGGGGCTTCCCCACTTGACGTACTCCTTGGGCTTGCGCGTGCGCTTGTTCACCGGGGTGATGGCGAGAGAGGTCTCGAGGCTCATTTCGCGTCCTTTGCGGGGGCGTCGGTCAGGGCGCCGTCGATGTCGCGACGCAGCACGAAGCGCTGGTAGACGAGGCCGACGATGAGGGAGATGAGGAACAGCAGGACGGCGACGGCCGATCCGAAGCCGTACTCGCCCGACAGGTGACCCTCGGTGTACATGTAGAAGGCCATCGTGTGGACGCCCGCGCTCGGCGCGATGCGGCCCCAGACGATGAAGACGAGGTCGAACAGCTGCAGCGAGCCGATGATCGACAGGAACGCCCAGATGCGGATCGTGGGTCCGAGCAGCGGCAGCGTGATGCTCCACTGCATCTTCCAGAAGCTGGCGCCGTCGATGGCGGCCGCCTCGTAGAGCTCCTCCGGGATCGACTGCATGCCCGCGAGCATGAGGATCACCGCGAAGCCGATGTACTTCCACGTGATGATGATCATCAGCGACCAGAACGCGATGTTCGGGTCCGAGAGCCACGAGATGTCCAGCCCGAACAGCTGGTTGATGGCGCCCGTGTCCTGCATGAGCATGCTCCACGCAAGACCCACAACGACCTCGCTGATCACGTAGGGCACGAAGATCATGATGCGGATGAACGAGCGGCCCTTGATCTTCTGGTTCATGACCAGCGCGAACAGGATCGCGAGCGGGCCCTGCAGCACGATCGAGGCGATCACGATGCCGAAGTTGTGACCGACAGCCTCACGGAACTCGGGATCCTCGAGGATCCAGACGTAGTTCTGCAGCCCGTTCCACTCGAGGGCGCCGATGCCGTCCCACTTGAAGAAGCCGTAGAAGGCGGCGAGGAAGACGGGGAAGATGACGAAGGTCAGGAAGATGAGGATCGCCGGTCCGGAGAGGAGGGCGATCTCGCCGTTCTTGCGCCAGTCGATGCGCCGGCGGCGAGCCACCGGACGCGGCGTCTCGCGCTGCCCGGCGGGGTCGATCCTCCCAGCCGCGGGAGCGGTCTGAGTCGTGCTCATGGTCGTGTAACCCGTCCTTAAGTCGTGGTTCGGGCCGGCCCGCCGCAGCGGGCCGGCCCGAGGTCATGCGTTGTCAGTCGCGCTCGGCGGCCTTCGAGACGTCGTCGATCACTGCCTGGGCCGATCCGTCGCCGGCGAACATCTTCACCACGCCGTCGTTGAGGGCGGTGCCGATGTTCTGGCCGAGCAGCGTGTCGAGCCACATGCTCATGTAGGGCGACTCCTGGTAGGCGGCGAGGAACGTCTTCTCGACGTCGCCCTCGACGGCCTTCTGGGCCTCAGCCGAGGCGGGCAGCGACGAGTACGCCGTGGCGTACTTGCCCTGCCACTCGGGCGAGGCGATGAAGTTCAGGAAGTCCTCGCAGGACGACGGCGAGTCGACCGAGCACGAGAACCCGTCGACGCCGCCCATCATCGCGGCCGGGTCGCCCTTGCCGCCGTCGACGGCCGGGAACGGGAACCAGCCGAGGTCGGGCAGCGGCTTCTTGTCGGGCGTCAGGTCGGCGATCACGCCCACGTCCCAGCCGCCCATGACCTCCATGGCGGCCTTGTGGTTGGCGATGAGGCCGGCCGACGAGTTCGCGACGCTCTGCGCGGGGGTCGTCAGGAAGCCCTTGTTGAAGGGCTCGGTGCCGATGAACTCCTCGAGCTGCTCGGCGGCGTCGAGCCAGCACGGGTCGCTGAAGTCCTTCGTCGTGGCGATGTCGAGGAGCGTGTCCTTGTCGCACGAGCGCAGGGCGAACCAGTAGTACCAGTGCGCGGCGGGCCAGGCGTCCTTCGCGCCGACGGCGATCGGGTCGATGCCCGCGTCCTTCAGCTTGGTGACGGCGTCGTTGAGCTCGTCGATGGTCGTCGGCGTCTCGGTGATGCCGGCCTGCTCGAACAGGTCCTTGCTGTAGAAGACGCCGCCGGGGAGGACCGCGGTGGGGACGCCGTAGATCTTGCCCTCGACCGAGAACGCGGCGAACGGGGCGTCGCCGTAGTCGGCCATGACGTCGTCGCTGACGAGGTCGGTCAGGTCCTTGACGAGGCCCGCCTTCACCACGTCGGCGAGCTTGCCGCCGCCGCGCGCCATGAAGATGTCGGGCATGTCCTTCGACTGGACGGCGGTCTGGAGCTTGCCGTCCATCTGCTCGTTCTGGATGTCCTCGATCTTGAAGGTGACCTCGGGGTGCTCCTCCGTGAAGGCCGCGGTGGCGTCACGCCAGTACGCCTGGCCGGGGCCCGTGGTCGAGTTCTGCCAGATCGTGAGAACGCTGGCCTCGCCGTCGCCGCCCTTGTCGCCGCCGTTGGTCGGGGCGGTGGAGGTCGTGCAGCCGGTCAGGGCCAGCGTGGCCACTGCGGCGACGGCCGCGCCGGCGGCCCATGCCTTGCGAACGCTCATGTGAGCTTCTCCTCTTCGTTGAGTTCGGGGCCGTCCCGCCCGGCGATGCTGCCGGGTCCTCCAGGACGTCCGAAACCAAGATGACACCCGTTTGGGGGACATGTCAAACGTTATCGATAACGTTTTCGACGCTATGATGCTCTTCACAGGCCCTGCGACGAGGCAGAGTCGGATGCGACGCGCCGCGATCTGCGGGCGCAGTGCGAGGGAGAGATGTGAGCGCCACACCAGGGCACCACACGGCGACGCGACGGGTCACGATCCGCGACGTCGCGCACGCGGCCGGAGTCTCGGTCGCGACCGTGTCGAAGGTCATGAACGGGCGCGACGGGATCGCCGCCGCGACGAGCGAGCGGGTCCTGGGCGTGGTCGACCAGCTGGGCTACGAGACGTCCCTCGTCGCCTCGTCGATGCGCAAGCGCCGCACGCAGGTGATCGGCGTGCTGGTCGCCGAGTTCGAGCCGTTCTCGCTGCAGCTGATGAACGGCGTCTCGTCGGCGCTGCAGCAGACGGCCTACGACATCCTCGCGTACGCCGGATCCG